>JAUIDF010000212.1 GCA_030429125.1 Gammaproteobacteria bacterium
TTGGCGTCGATGATCAGCTTCTCCGCCTTCTGGTGACCGACTTCCTCGGCCTTCACGCCCTTCTCGGCGGCGGCCAGGCCATCGGCGATCTTCGTCTTGCGCTCGTTCAGCACGCCGATGATCGGCGTCCAGACATACTTCTTGGTGAACCAGACGAAGAAGAAGAAAAACACCATCTGGAACAAGAGCGTGAGATTGATGTTCATCTCGCTACACCCTCAAGCTTCTTTGCGGTCGTCGACCCGGTTCGCGTCACGCGGCCACCGCGAAAATGATGTACATGGTGATACCGACGGCGATCATGGGAATCGCGTCCACCAGGCCCATCACGATGAAGAACTGGGTGCGCAGCAGCGGCACCAGCTCGGGCTGGCGCGCGGCGCCCTCGATGAACCGACCGCCGAGGATGCCGATGCCGATCGCCGCGCCGAGGGCGCCAAAGCCCATCATGAGAGCGCCGGCCACGTACAAGAGTGCTTGTTCCATCTTAATCTCCGAAACTTTTTTCAGACTGGTGGGGGTTACAGGTAAGACAACGTCAGTGATGCTGGTGCGCCATGTCGAGGTAGACGATGGTCAGCACCATGAAAATGAATGCCTGCAGCGTGATCACGAGAATGTGAAACACCGCCCAGACGAACTGCAGCGCGCCGCCGAAGACGATCATCACGGCACCGGCACTGTACATCAGCGAGATCAGGATGAAGATCATCTCGCCGGCGTAAAGGTTGCCGAACAGTCGCAGCGAGTGGGAGACGGGCTTTGACAGCACGCCGACGATCTCGAGGAAGAAGTTCACCGGGATGAACAGCACCTTGATGACCGGATTCTTGGCCTGGAAGGGCTGCAACGTGAGCTCGCCGAGAAAGCCGCCGATGCCCTTAATCTTCACCGAGTAGTAAAGCATCAGGGCGAAGACGGACAGCGAGAACCCGAAGGTGATGTTGGGATCCGTGGTGGGCACCACCTTCATGTACTCGGCCACGCCGGTCACCGCGAAGATCCAGGGCAGCAGATCGACCGGCACCAGGTCCATCAGGTTCATCAGGAAGATCCAGCAGAACAGCGTGAGCGCGGTGGGCGCCACGAAGTCGTTCTTGGCGTTGAACAGGCCGCGAACGTTCTCGTCGATGAAGTCGATGATCCATTCGACGAAGTTCTGCACCCCGTTCGGGGTGTCCGCGGTGACCTTTTTCGCCACGCCGCGGAACAACCAGAGGAACAGGCCCGCCAGCACCAGCGACCAAAGCAGGCTGTCCACGTGCACCGCCCAGAACCCCATGGCATTCGCTTCTTCGGTGGAATGAGCCAGCCCGAAGTGACCGTCGGGGTGCGGTCCGAAGGTGAGGTTCGTCAGGTGATGACGAATGTACTCCGTGGAGGTAAGCGTATCGGAAGATGCCATCGGGTTCGAATTGTCAGGTTAACGATCGCTGGCCAGTGACCACAGGGACGCCGCCATGTAGCTGATTTGCGACAGGATCAGGCCCGCCAGGAGATACATCGGCCGCAGTTCGAGCACGACGAGGCCGAATGCGACGCCCACGGCAATGATCAGCAGTTTCTGGAGCGCCCCCAGGTAGATCGGCATTACCGAAGGCGCGTCGCCGCGCCGACCGACTCGCGCCCGGCGAACCTCGCGCGCGGACAGTATGGTACCAAGAATCCCCAGTGCCGAGCCAAACAGTACCGCCATCGCCGCCGCGATACCGACCCAGACCAGCGCCGCGACCAGGAAAAGACCGCCCAGGGCGGCCTGCAGGCTCAGCACCCGGACCACGGTTCGGGATAGCGCCTGATCGTGCTTCGAGCCGCTCATCTCGGTACCCGGCGGACGGCGCCCAACGCTCCCGCCCAAAAAGAGCCGCGGAGTATAATGACGGCGTATGACAGGGTCAAGGAAAACCAATGACCTGATTGTCCAACAATAATAACAGGTTGGCCGCGAATCACCGGCTCTCCCGGGCCGAAGGGTCGCCAGGAACGTGGCCCCGGCACGCGGCGATCAGCCGATGTCCCGGTGCTGTTCGAAGGCGGCACGGACGGCCTGCCAGCGCGCCGCCAGCGTGTCGGTATCGCAGTATCCGGCCGCGACCAGCGCGTAGCGCGGCCGTTGCGACGAATCCTCCGCAATCACCGCGGGAAATCCGCCGACCCCGAAGCGGCGTGCCTGCGCGAGATCATCGGCGAAGGCGCGCTGCACCCGTTCGCCGGCGTACTCGCGGGCGAACTCATCGCGGTCAAGTCCGGCCGATTCGGCCGCCTCGATCAAGGTCTCGTCCAGGGACGGGTTCCGGGCCTCGAGATAGTAAACCCGCTGCACGGCCTCGGCCATGTGTGCACGGCCGTCGGCGGCCAGGAACCCCGCTGCGATCACTGCGCGGCAGGCCGGGTAGGTCGATCGGCGGGGCGTATTCGAGCGCCAGAAATCGTAGTTGAAACGCGTGCCCGTGTCCGACTCGATGCGTCGCCAGGTGTCCTCGATGGCGCGGCGCATGGATTCGGGCATCGGCGCGTCGCTGTCCGGCGCCAGACCGCCCATGACGTAGCGGACTTCGATGTGCTCGTCGAGGCTGTCGCGCATTGCCTGCCAGGGCGCGCGGAACGCAAAGCACCACGAACACATCGGGTCCATGACGTAGTGCACGACGAGAGGGGACTGACTGCTTGCGTTCACGGCTGCCTCTTCGGCCGGTGAGAATGGCCGCCTGCCCGTTCGGCGGCAGATCGGACCCTCAAGGTAGTGCCGTCGGCCGGAAATGCAACGGCTGCGCCGGCTCGCGAACGGCCGTCGGGGGTAGCGACGCGGGCCCTGAAACGACGCGAACCCGCGATCGCCGAACGGCCGCGCCGTCGGCGCGGCCTGCTGGCGTCAGGCGGGCACGGTCTCGTCTGCGCACCAACTGGAGAGCATGTCGCGCAGCCGGGCCACGGCCTGCTTGTGAAGCTGGCACACGCGTGACTCGGTCAGGCCGAGCCGGCGACCGATCTCGTGGAGCTTCAGGTCTTCGACGTAGTACATCTGCATGACGCTGCGCTCACGTTCGGACAATCGGGTCGTGGCGGTCGCCAGTTGCTCGGCGAAGCGGCCGGATTCCAGTTGCTCCAGCGGTCCCTCGCCGGCGTCGGCGAAATTGGCCTCCAGGGCACCGTCGACGGGGCACAGGGTTCGCACGCTGGCTTCGCCCATCAGTGCCTGGCAGGTATCGGCATCAATGCCGAGCCGGTCGGCCACCTCGCGATCGGCGGCCTTGCGACCGGTCTCGTTCTGGATCTCCCGCACCGCCTGGTCGACCCGGCGCGCCTTCTGGTACACCGAGCGGGGCGCCCACAGCACACGACGGATCTCGTCCATCATGGCGCCGTGGATTCGCACGCCCGCATAGGTCGCGAAGGCAACGCCGCGCGCGGCATCGAAGCCCCGAATGGACTCCAGCAGCCCGATCATGCCGGCCTGCAAGAGGTCGTCCAGTTCCATGTTGGCCGGGAGTTGGCGCGACAGACCGTAGGCGATCTTGCGCACCAGTGGCGTGTGCTGGGCAACGAGTTCACTCTCGGAAAGGACCGGTTTCGACGGCTTGCGGCGTACCGCGCGCCGTGGCAGCCGCATACTGACGGCGGAGAAGTCCACCGGTCGATCGAAGGAAAGGAGGGCGGGCCGCACATCGGTATGATCGGTACGGCGCTGGATGGCGATTGCTGTCATGTTATGCACCCCTTGTTTGTCGTTTACCGGTCGTCTGACCGAAACAACCGGTCTTCCGTCAACCGCCGCCCCTCGTAGCGTCATCACGCCCGGGGACGATTGGGCACAAGCATAGCCTAGCGAAATTATCGTTTCAATATTTTTTATCGTTTTTTTCGTTTCAATCGTATTGAGAGGCATTTCGCCCCCGCCCAGGTCACCGACACGACCCGGGAAAGAAGGGTTGAACGGGAGCGAAATAGCGTTTTTCGGGGATAATCGATGATATCGGACGGGTCGCCGGTATCAGGGCATGGCGAACGGCGCCAGGTGACTGCGTACACGCTCGAATAGCGATTTTGTCAATTCCAGCCCGTCACGGACGCCGGAAAGGTCACCCGCCCGGCCCCGAGCCTCCAGTCGACCGGCGGCTTCGGCCAGGCGCGACGCACCGATGTTGGCGCTGGCGGACTTGAGGCTGTGAGCGGCCTGGCGCAGGCGATCCGGGTCCTCGTCCGCCAGCGCCGATGCCATGGCCCCGATCAGCCTCGGCGCCTCGGCGAGGTAGGTCTGTACGAGGACCGGAAACGTCTCATCCATGATCTCGCGGAGCGAATCGAGTACGGACTCGTCCAGGTCCGACGCGTCGACGCCGCGTGAATCGCGCATGCCGCGATCAGGCGCCGGCGTCGCGACTGGCGGGCAGGGAGAACCGGTAGGTCATGCCGGCGTCACCGGGCGACACGTCGAGACGACCGCCGAGTTCCACCGCGAGCGACTCGGCCAGGGTGCGCCCCATGCCGAGACTCACGCTCGACGGCGCCGATGCGTCCGCGGTCGACGGACCCGCCGCGTCCGAGAGCACGATCTCGACGAGTTCGCTGCCGACTGCCGCGGTGCGGACCGTGACCCCCGCGGGTCGCTCGTGGCCGGCCGCCGCGACGCGGTCATGGATCTCTCCGAGCACGCACAGCAACGCTGGCTCGATGTGCATCTCGTTGCCCAGCACCTGCACCGCGTCGCCCAGCTGCAGGCCCACCTCGACATTGAGCTTGCGAAACCGAGGCGCCGTCATCGCCACCGCGTTCTCCACCGCGCGATTGACTTCGAGCGCGACATTGAGCGTGCGGTTGCGCGGCACGAACACGCGCATGCATTCGACGATGGCCGCCGCGCGAACGCACTGGCTGTCCATGCGCTCCAGCTTGCTGTCGATGAATCCGGCATCGATCTCGCCGCCGGCCGTCAGGCGCCGACGCGTGGTCC
This sequence comes from Gammaproteobacteria bacterium, assembly GCA_030429125.1. GTDB lineage: Bacteria > Pseudomonadota > Gammaproteobacteria > Arenicellales > CAJQKF01 > BQJD01. Next base: position 4,952 of record JAUIDF010000212.1, read on the forward strand.
CGATCGCCATGCGAATCACGCTGAGCGGCTGGTTCAATTCGTGCACGACGTGGTGGGCGAGTCCACCGAGCGCCGCGAGCTTCGCGTCCTGGTTTTCGTCCGGCGGCCCGACGGGAATGGCCGTGAGCCACTGAAGCCCGTCCGGCGCGCTCGTCGACCGCGCGACGACGGCGGACAGTCGTGCGCCGTCGGCGGTGTCGAATACGGTCACCGCGCCGGTGTCGGCACGGGCGAATTCGCCGAAACGCGTCCCGACCACGTCCGCGCGTGAACGCCCGAGCGCCGCGGCCGCGGCCTCGTTGACCGACCGCACGATGCCGTCGGCGTCGATGCCGAACACCATCGCGGCAAGACCGTCGAAGGGTTCCACATCGTGTGCATTCATGATTCCTCCTCGACCACGCGAACACCCGGAGTGAACACGTAGCCTGTGCCGCGCACCGTGACGATGTAGTTCTGTTCCGGCTCGACGCTCGAAAATATCTTTCGCAAGCGGCTCACCAGGCCGTCGATGCTTCGATCATACCCGGCCCAGGACGTGCCGTGGGTACGGTCGAGAAGGTATTCACGGCTGTGCACACGGTTGGGCGACTCGACGAAACTGTGCAGGAGCCGGAATTCGGCCGTGGTAATCGGGTGCTCGGCATCGTCCGGACCGACCAGGCGATAGCGGTCGGCGTCGAGCGTCCAGCCCTCGAACTGGTACAGACTCGACGGCGCACGGGTGTCGCGGTCGTGATCGGGGTACTGCTTGCCGCTGGTGCGACGCAGAACGTTGCGCACGCGTGCGAGCAGCTCACGGGTACTGAATGGCTTGGTGATGTAATCGTCGGCGCCGAGTTCAAGGCCGAGCACGCGATCGATTTCCTCGTTGCGGCCGGTCACCATGATAATGGCGACATCCGATTCACGGCGAATGGCCTTGGTCATCGTCAACCCGTCTTCTCCCGGGAGACTGAGGTCGATCAACAACAGGTCGGCGGGGCGCTCACCGACCGTCTTGCGCATGGCCTCGGCACTGGCCGCCAGCGACACCGCAAATCCGTCCAGTCTCAGGCAGTCGCCGATTTCCTCCCGCGTGTCGGGATCGTCCTCGACGACGACGATGTGACTGCCGATCATTGTTGTCTCCGATAATCAGGGATAAGTGGCACGGTTCCGCGGTGCGGTCCGGCCGGGTCTTTTCGGGCCCACTTTCCCTGGCCATCGTTACCGGCGCGGCGCCTTCTTCGCCGGCCGCGCGGGGCGAACCCGTCAGACGGCTTCGGCGCCCTTCGATGTCTTCGCGACGTCGACGCCAAGCGCCTCGAACAAGGCCCCCGGGTCGAGCGGCTTGCGAAGGCAGCACTCGGCGCCGGCCTCGACGATTCGCTGTGCGTTCTCCTCCGAATAATAGCCTGTCATGGCGATGACGCGTACCTGGGAAGTGTGCGGATCGCTACGCAACTGGCGGCACACGTCGAAT
>JAUIDF010000213.1 GCA_030429125.1 Gammaproteobacteria bacterium
GCGACCAGTCTGATCATCACCCTCGACGAGCAGACCGGTGAGCTCATCGATCGCCTCGGTCTCGATCATCCCGAGATCGTGCGTCACGCCGACTGCGCCCTGAATACCGAGCCGACCAGCGGCGCGGCGCTCGACAGGATCATCGCCGACGAGGGCCTGTTCACGAACCTCAACGGCACGGTCGGGTTCAACGTCAACGCCTATATCGACAACTGGTCTATGAAAGGCACCTACAGCCAGGACGATTTCTGCCGGACCGTGGCGGCCGCGGTGGACAAGGTGATCGAGGGCTACGACGTGGACGTCGTGTTTTTCGTCACCCAGATCATGGACCTGCAGAACACCGAGCGGTGCATCGGCTACTCCAGCCACGCGGACCGCATCAAGGTGATTTCCAATCGCCGGTACACCTACGAGGACATCACCGCGCTGCTCGCCCGTGTCGAGTTGCACGTCGGGCTTCGTACCCACACGCTGATATTTTCCGCTGCCGTGGGCACGCCCATGATCGATATCTCCTCCTATCCCAAGAGTCGGGGGTTCATGCGAACCATTGGCCAGGAGTCTCGCTTCATTTCCTTCGAGAACCTCAATCCCGACTACATCAAGTCCAAGGTGGACGAGGTCTGGCAGCAGCGCGATGCGATCCGGGCCGAACTCGCCGCACGGGTGGCGCCCGAGAAGGAAAAGGCGCGCGACAGCGCCCGTCTCCTGTCGCCGTACCTGGCACATTCGCGCGCTGCCTGAACGCGAACGACGTTTCGCCGTTGACGGTCTGCCGTCGCCGCGGTTCGTGATGCGTCGCGCGGCCGCGCTGCTGAGAACGCCGGTGAGACTCGCGTGGTCCGCTGTCGACGCCTGCACGGCGGCATGGCGAAGGCCCGGCGGTCGCGCCGTGGTGCTCTGCTTCGGCGATTCCAATACCTGGGGCTACATTCCGGGTACCGGGTGGCGATACCGGCGCGCGCATCGTTGGCCCGGGGTGCTGGCACGACGACTCGCGGATCGCGTCTTCGTCGTCGAGGCGGGACGCAACGGGCGAACCACCAACATCGACGACGGCCCGGCATCGCGCAACGGCGTCAGGGCGCTCGAGCGCTGGCTGGCGCGCCATCCGACGCCGGATCATGTCATCCTCTGTCTCGGGACCAACGATCTCAAACAGCACTTTGGTCGCGATGCCGACGCCATCGGCGACGGGCTGGCGGCGGTGGTCGCCACCCTCCTCGATGGTGAGCCGCGGGCACTGGACGCGGGCGATGTGCTGCTGTTGTGTCCATCGCCGCTGGTCGCGTCCGACAGTCCGCCGGCCGGGTTCATCGGCCGCGAGGAGGAATCCCGGCGGCTTGCGCCGGTGGTCGGCGCCGTCGCCGCGCGTTGCGGCTGCGGTTTCATCGACGCCGCGCAATGGGTGAGTTCTTCACCGGTCGACGGCGTGCACCTGGACCGCTCGGCGCATGCCCGGCTCGGTGAAGTCGTCGCCGACTGGCTTCGCGAACGCATTCGGTGAGCGCCGAGCCGCGGGTGGCACGGCCCCGCTAAAATGACTATAGTCTTGGCGTTTTCCTGTCGCGACCGGTCCGACAGGGGTTGGAACGCCACAACAGATCCCAAGGACATCTCACCATGATCCCTCAGCGCCCAGGCATCGCGGTCGCGGTCGTCGCGCTCGCCGGAGCGGCGGCGATGGCGTGGACGCTGGACGCGGACAGCGCGGGCGACTGGATCATCGTATTGCTGTTGTCCGCCGCCGCGACCGCGACCGTCACCTGCCAGCCGTCGACAGCTGTCCCACGCGCGGAACCGCTGGTGCCGGCGCTCGTCCTGACCTCGCTCAATGTCGTTGCCGGCGCGTTCGCACTGCGGTTCCTCGCCCCGTACAACGCGGTGCTGCTCTACGGCGGCTTTCTGCTCGCCTCGCGGTTCGTGTATCGACTCGCCGTCCCGATTGTCGCCGACGCGAGCCGAAGACCGATGTGGGTGATCAACGGACTGATCACGGCGTCGCTGCTCCTGGCCGTGCCGATGATCAACGGTGCGAGCGTGCTGTTCCGATACCTGAAGTTTCCGACCACCGTCGGGCTGTATCCGGATCCGCCGCGCGGCGCGACACTCGATGAATGGTCCCGCGCCCGGCTGCGCAATTCCAGGGGCACGCGGGTCGAGGTGGCGCTGCGCTCGACCGCGATGTCACCCCACTCGAGCGGCGTGATCATCCGGTTGTCTCCCTATCGTTCCACGGAATTCCAGGTTCATTCCGTCGGGCTGTCCAGCTACGTCGGGTACGACGGCAAGGACGCGGGCAAGTTCTACGGGCGCGGGCTGTCGGAGGTGTCGGTCACGTCGGCCGACGTGCCGGTGCCGTTCACGGTCCACGATGACTACATCGAGATACCGCCCGTGGACGGCACAGATGTCTTCATTCACGTTCCCCTGGACCTGTTGCCATCGTCGCTCGACGAACTGCCCGTACGTCGACGCAATACCGTGAGCGCCGTCGTTCACTGGCAGGTCGGCTTCTTCCTGTTCCTGCTGCTGACGCCGACGGTGCGCCGGGGCGATCGTGACTGAGCGGCCCGGCTACCTGAGGCCGGGTGCGGCGCTCCCCTGGTGGACCTGGGTACTGGCCGTTCACGCGTTCTTCGTGTGGGCGCTTTACGTCGGCATATTCGAGGCGGGTTGGAGCGGCAGCAGTCGGGGCCAGTTCACGCCTTTGAGCCTGGCGCACGAGAACAACATCGCCGTGTGGTGGTCCGGCGTCTGCCTGCTGATACCCGGACTGATGTTTTTCTCTCTGGGGCTTCGCGATGGCGTGGCGATGCGCGATCGTGTCATGTGGGTCAGCCTGGCGCTGGTGATACTCGGCCTGTCGCTCGACGAGGTCGGCTCGTTGCATGAGCGGGTCGACATCATCGGCGGGTGGTGGGCGCTGCTACCGTTCGGCGTGGTCGGTTCCGCTGCCTTCGCCTACGGCGTTGCAAGGATGCTGCGCGCACCGGGCCGGCGACCGACCGCGATGCTCGTCCTGGCCAGCCTGCTGCTGTTCTTCCTGGTCGCCGGGCTCGAGCGCCTGGAGTCTCTCCGGTTCTTCCAGGCGGACATGGCGCGATCGCGACTGGTGATCGAGGAGGCGATCGAACTTCTGGCCGAGTTCCTGCTGATCTTCGCTGCCGCGCTGGAGTTCCGCAAGGCGGACGGGATCGGCTTCAATCGCGTGTCCATCGCCGTGGCACCGCGTTCGATCCCGTGGTTCGACGTGCTGCTTTTTGTGGCGCTGATCGGTCACGTCGTTGCCGCCATGCTGCTCGCCCCGGACGTGCGCAACTCCGGTCGCGGCAATCCGGAGATCTGGTATCCGATGTCGGTTTTCCTGCTGGTGGGCTTTCACTTCGCGCATCACCCGTCTTCGTTCGCGGGTGGGCGTTGGGCGGTGCGGACGGTTGCCGTGATCTTCGTCGTGCTCTCGGCGGCGCAGATGCAGAACATCGGTGAATACGTGGTCGCGTGGTGGCCCGGCGTGATCGACGAATCCTTCTACGGCAACTGGCACGTGCGCGCATTGCTCACCGCGCTACCCGTGATGTTGATGCTCGCGCTCCGCGTACCGTGGCGCACGACTGTCGCCCTGGCGCTCGCCCTGCTGGCGTTGCTGGTCCTGCTTCATCCGGGCCGCATGCACTTCGAATCCTACTACCTGTTCAGTGGCGTGCTTGCCTTTGCCGCGTATCGCTTTCTCGTCACCGCTCGCTGACGGCGGCAGGCTCGTCGCGCCCGGCGGGATCGGCCGCGGGCCCGTGCACTCAGTACTTCCTGATGCCGGCAAGGCCGATATAGACGAAGAAGTATAGTGCGAAGGCGGCGAGAACGATCACGAATCCAGCCACGACGCGCCGGTTCAGGACGCGCGACACGTTGGCGAACAGTACCGCGACGATCGGCAGCATCGGAAAAAAGTATCGCCCCTGGGGCTGGAAGTCGCGGGTCCACGATTTCCACATGGTCGCCGCGAGAATGAATGCGAACATCGCCGCCGCGAGCGCCAGCGTGATCTTGTCGAGCCGGTTGCCGTACCGGATCACGCGTACGGCAACGTAGGCGAACAGCGCCAGCAGTACCGCGGCCACGAGATGGTAGTAGTCGTCGCCGGAATGCAGTTCCAGGTAGCCGAAGTCGCCGACGGCCGAATGGAACACCTTGGTACCCCAGCTGCGGTCGAACAGGACGCTGAACGGATAGCCCTTCTCGCGCAGGTAGAGACTGTCCAGCGTCTTCTCGAGCGGCGTGGACTCGCTGTACTGGTCGTAGGCGAGCCGGTCACGGCACGCGTCGATGGCCGCGTCGCGATCGAAGTCGTTGACCGCTTCGTGCTGGTAGATCCACGTGCCGTAGACCGCCAGGCCAATCGCGATCACGGGCAGGATGCGGCGAAGGTATGTCGAAACACTGCCGGGCCGGTGGATCAGGAACCAGGCGCCCAGCCACAGGCCGGCGAACAACAGGAAGACGTAGAAGTTCTTCTTCACCAGCAGGAGCACGCCGAGCAGCACCCCGAGCGCCAGCACGTGCAGTGCGCGATGGGGCAGTCGACGCGCGGTGATCAATCGCCTGAGCGCACTGTCTTCGTCCATCGCCTGGTGCGCCGCGATCATGGTGGCGAAGATCGCCAGCCCTTCCGAGTTGACGTAGCTGAACAGGTACCACACCTGCGGCGAGAGCAGCAGCGGCAGGCACATGATGCGAAACCGGACGCGAACGATGGACAGCAGCAGGAGCAGGCCAAACAGGGTGACGTTGAAGTAGCGCAGGCGAAACGACTCCGACACCGGGAGAAACGCCAGCGCGGCGGCGAACTTGCCGGTGGCGAAGTAGGCGATCTCCGTGGAGTTCATCCGCGAAACGCCGTAGGGGCTGTAGGCATGCAGCGTGCCCTCCTGGCAAGCGGCGGGTGGCGCGTGATGGTCGGTGAAATACCTTGCGCCCAGTACGTGCATGTACTCGTCCGGGTGCGCGTTGATGCGGCTCGATTCCGCCATCATGAACACCACGGAAAACGCCAGCAGCATCAGGTAGGGTACGAAGCGGTAGTCGCGCGACATCGGTCCCAGGCAGCGAATCGCGAGACCGACGAGCACCAGGATGGCGGCCGTTCGCCACAGCAGGGCGAACGCCGACAGCGACACCTCCGGCGCGTCGATCTTCAGTTCCAGCTGCAGGTCCGGGCCGTTTGCGGTGACTTCGAGGCCCTCGTTCGTCAGTCGATAGGCCTCCACGTCCTTGCGCGGTTGCAGGCGTGTCAACGCGGACGGGTTGACCAGCCGGATCGGATCGGCACCGAACTGGTAGATCGACACTTCGCGAATCTTGACCGTGGTGCGCCGGTTCGCCGGGTCGATCCGCAGGCGATCGATGGACTCGATGTCGTCGAGCAACAGGGCGTAGTGTCGGCGGTGCGAAAACGTCGACATCGACGCCTGGCGGCGCTCGGAAAAATTTTCGTGTGTGTCGGCCCAGTAGACGACCAGCTTCGAGTTCTCGCCCGTGACCATGTGAAGCTCGACGTACGCCGTGTCCATGACGCGGTGCACGATGAGCAGGGTCACCAACGCGAGCAGGCTCCACAACGCGCCACGACGGTGCCGCGCAATGGCCCGCGCTGTCGATCGCGCAATCCCGGGCAGGGCGCTGAGCCGATTGATCATCGATTCCGAAGGTCGTTTCGTGTTATTCGGACCATTGCCAGGCCGCCTGTCGCCGGCATCGACCGGTCTTCGATCGATGGCCGGGACACTCGCGACGTATGGCGACCGCCCGCGATCGGTTTGCGGGCCGGTTGCTGCACGCCGTGGTGCATGCCCGACACCGTATCGATGCCTGGCCTCGCCACTGCCGGCCAGTCATATCGAAGGCAATCATAACAAAATCATTGATTTGGGGCGCGTGCGGTGATGAGTCGCCGTGGATCGACGGCGCCGGTGAAACGCCGGTCGCAACGCGCAAGGCGTCACCGTGCGCAGGTCTCGTCCCCGTCCCGGCAGCTGAACGTTACTTCGAGTATTGCTTTCAGTACCTTCGATAATTGCGAGTGATCCTATATTGATTTATGCATACCCCGCTGCTAAATTCGCGCTCTATTATATAAACCAGCGACGGAGAAAGCCCTTGCATTCCCTGATTCCTCTTCGTTCGATCGTGGTCGTCGCGACGGCCGGCCTGCTGACTGCCGCATGCCACGTCGACCCTATTGAGTCGAGTTCCGGTGGCGGCTCCGTTTCTGCCCAGTCGAATACTGCGCCGGCAGCCGATCCGAACAACATCCAGGGAGCGATCGCGGAGATCGAGGCGGATCGTCCGACCCAGGCACAGGTGTCGACCACCTTTGCCGAGG
>JAUIDF010000214.1 GCA_030429125.1 Gammaproteobacteria bacterium
ATGTCGCCCGACCGTGATCTGGCGTTCGGCCATGGCCTCGAGCAGCGCCGACTGCACCTTGGCCGGCGCGCGGTTGATCTCGTCCGCCAGCAGGATGCTGTGGAACAGGGGGCCTTGCTGGAACTCGAAAGTCCCCGTCTGCGGACGGTAGACCTCGGTACCGGTGATGTCGGCGGGCAGCAGGTCGGGCGTGAACTGGATGCGGTGGAACTCACCTTCCACGCACTCGGCCAGCACCCGCACGGCACGCGTCTTGGCAAGTCCCGGCGCGCCCTCCACGAGCAGGTGACCGTCGGCGAGCAGGCCGATGAGCAGGCGGTTGACCAGTCGGGGCTGGCCCAGCACGCGCGATTCGATCCAGTCGCGCAGGCGGCCGATGGTGTCGGCATGTATCGACAGGCGCTCCATTACGTCGCCGTCCCTGGGGGCGGTTTGGTGCATGTTCTCGATCCGTCGGATTGTCGAAGGCCGCGATTCTAACCCGGATGGCGGCCGTTTCCAGCGAGCATGGCGACATTGTCAGGGAGGCGCACGCGCCCCCGGCGCCCTGCGTTCGCGGCCCGATCGCGCCCGGACCCTGGCGTCGCGACGCCTCGCCGGACCATCGGCCGATCGGATCGCGGCGCCTGGTCGGCGGGCCCGGCGGGCATCGAATCCGGCCGGCATTCGGCCCGGCCGGATCCCCGGTGACGCTAGGCCGACTTGCGCCGGCCGCGGGCGACGATGATCCGCAGCAACCGCCGCTGGCGACGATCGAGTCGTCGCACGCCGAGATAGCGCAGAAAGAAGCGCAGGCGTCGGAACCCGCTCACCCCGTGGCAGTAGCGGTTGAGCTTCTCGAGGTCACGCACCGCGGCCAGGCGTACCAGCGGCACCCGGCGGGCATCCTCGAGATCGATGACGCGCACCGGATTGTCGTCCGCGCCACCCGGCCCCGCGCGCACGTAGACATGCTTGGGATAAAGGTTTCCGTGCAACAGGCGCTGCCTGTGCATTCGACGCAGGCAGCGGGCGACGGCGCGCACCGTCGCGTCGGGCGGTCGGCCACCGCAACGCGCCAGCAGTGCGTCGAGCGATTCATAACCGGACAGCGCGACGAGCGCCAGCACACCCTGGCGATGCCCGCCCTCGGTTCGCATCGCCACCGCGGCCACCGACGGGCAGCCGATGCCCAGTCGTTCGAACCGGCGCAGTGCCCGGTACTCCCGCCACAGCAGCAACTCGCGGCCGGCGAGCCGGTGGCGGGGAAAGTAGTCCTGCTGGCGCTTGAGGTAGAATCCCCCCTCGTCGTCCTCGCCCGGCAACCGGTGCCGGCTGACTCGGCTGAAGCCGCCGCCGCGCCGGTTGGGCGCATCCACCGCGTCGCCGGCCCACGTCCACAGCGCGTCGAAGGTCGCGATGCCCGCGGCCCGCAGCGACGAACCGGCGGCGCCGTGCGTGACGAATACCGGTTTCATCTCCAGTCCACCGGCGCGCCGTGCCGTGCCCGCCCGGGAGTAACTCGTTGCCACAGACCGTCAAGACCCGCCCGGATCGCTATCGCGCCCGCGCCCACGCCCTCGCCTACCACGCCAGCACGCATGCCTCGGGCCGGCCGTCGCTGAGCCAGCGCCTGGAACTCGCCACGGTGCGGCGCGCGCTGGCCGGGACCGTCGGCGATTCCGTGCTCGACGTGCCCTGCGGCACCGGACGCATCGACGCCCTGTTGCGCGAGCGCTTCGACGAAGTGGTCGGCGCGGACAGCTCGGTACCGATGCTGACGGTCTACGGGGCGCAGGCAGATACGCGCTCCGGCTGCTGCGCGGACATCTTCAACCTGCCCTTCGACGATGCCAGCTTCGACTGGGTCGTCTGCCACCGCTACCTGCACCACCTGCGCCGGCACGACGAACGCGTCGCCGCGCTGGCGAGCCTGCGCCGGGTCTGCCGTCGCGGCGTCGTCTTCTACGCGTGGATCAATACGCTGCTCGCCCGTCGGCGCGGCAGCATGCGCGCCTCGATGCCGCGCGCGCGTCTCGATGCCGCGGTGGCCGGCGCCGGACTGCGGGTACGCGACGTTCACTCGTGCGCCGGTCCGTTCAGCGTGAAGACCGTGGTCGTCTGCGAACCCGCCTGAGGCGGGCGCCGGCCCGCGATCACTCGTAGCGGCGATAGTCGCGCCCCTTGTTTTCGTAGTGGTCCCACAGCGCCCGGGTCGCATCGTCCACCGCGACCATCCAGTCGCGCAGGCGCCCGCGCTCGACTCCGCGCTCGTCGAGGTATTCGCGCAAGAAGCGCAGGCGCTGCCAGCGACTCGCCTCGACAAAGCCATTCAGGCGCGCGAGGTCGCCGATGCACAAGCGCTCGATCGGTCGCGGCAACCGGATCATCTCGTGAAAATCCAGCAGGCACGGCACCGGCGATCCGGAAGACTCGTCCACCAGCACGTTGTTGCCGTGCAGGTCGCGATGCATCAGGCCGTGCCGGTGCATGCGCGCGATGCCGCGCGCCAGTGCGCGACGCAGGCAGCGGACGTCGTCGACATCGCGCGGCCGCCGGCTCCATTCCAGCAGCGTCGGCGCCGCCGGCAGCGCCTCGGTGACCAGCAGGCTGCGACGCCAGCCGCCGGGACCCCGCCGTTCGCCTCGGGCCAGCGGCGCGGGGACGCGCACCCCGAGCGACTCCAGCCGCCTGGCATTGCGCCACTCGGTGCTGGCCCGGCTGGGCCGCAGCAGGTACTTGATTCTTTCGTAGAACGAACGCGGGAGATAGTGCTTGAGAAACACCACCGCGCCGTCGGCGCGGAACACGGACGAAAAGCGCTGACGGCGCTCGGCGCGGCGGTCCACCGCGTGCGGACGCCAGTCGTCACCGAGACGGCTGACGGCGTCGAAGCCCGGGCTGGAGAAAAAGGACGGGGTAACCGTCCACCTCACGCCGTCGACGCGTCGAACCAGCAGGTCATCGTCGACCATGTTCCGCCGTGGAACCTTCTGCGCAGGCCATGGGTCAGATACCCATGTTGGCGAGCGTCATCATGATGTTGTTGAGCACCGTGGTGGCATCGGGGTGGCGCGCTTCCAGCTGGTGGATGTTGTCCTGGATCGCGGCGCGAAGGCCCGGGGCGTTCGACAGTTCGTCGTCCGCCATGCGCGCCTCGAGATCGTCGATGACGGATTCGAGCCGCGCGCGCGCGTCCTCGTCCGACCCCGGCAGGGCCGCCGCTTCGCGCCGAAGGCGCTCGATCAACTCGCGCAGGTCTTGCTCGCTCATGAATGATGTGTTCCTCCACGCAACCGGGTCGGAGCACGCCGGACGGGCGGCCCCGTGGCCATGATTCTAACACCGGATCCATTCGCCGAACGGCGCAGGAGAACCTCGATGAGAACGACATGGTTGACCGCGCTGGCGCTGTCGGCGCTGGGGCTCGCCGGCACGGCCGGCGCCGAGGGCGGCAAGCCGGCCGCGTCGGTCGTGGAACTGTTTACCTCCCAGGGCTGCTATTCCTGTCCGCCGGCCGACGACGTGCTCGGCGAGATGATCGAGCGCCGGCCGCGCGTGGTCGCCCTCGAGTTTCACGTCGACTACTGGGACGATCTCGTCTACGGCAGCGCCGGCAAGTGGAAGGATCCCTTCTCCGACGCCGCCTTCACCGCGCGCCAACGCGACTACCACGGCCTCGGCGTCGAGGGCAGGCGCGGCGTCTACACGCCGCAGATGATCGTCAACGGTTCGCGGGCGCTGGTCGGCAGCGACCGTGACGCGCTGACGCGCGAACTCGCCGCCGCGAGCGCCCTGCCCGTGGACGTGTTCGTCGACAGGACGGATGACGGCTTCGCGGTGCGCCTCGCCGGCCGCTACAAGGGGCCCGCCGAGATCTGGCAGGTGGATTACATCGCCTTCGCCCGCACGCCCGTGCGCGGCGGCGAGAACAACGGCAAGTTCCTGCGCAATCATCATATTGTCACGAAGATGCGCCACATTGGCCGCTGGTGGGGCGAGTCGCCCGATCTGGCCCTCGCGCCGCCGGCCGGCGGCGCCACCGGCTGCGCGGTGCTGGTGCAGGAGGCTGGCGGTCGCATTGTCGGCGCGGCATACTGCCCCATGTAGCCGACTGGCGGACGGCGTCGATTGAACCGATGCGCGTCTTGCGCGGTCCAACCCGTCGAGTCAACCGGAGTCGCAATGACATGCTCAGCTTCATCTACCGGCTGTGCCGGGACTTCGAACGCGACATGGGGTACGCGCCGAACGTCCTGTTCATCAACCCCGGCCACCTCGCCAGCCTGCGCGACAGCTTCGCCGGCGAGGCCGACCTCGAAGTGATACGCCAGCGCCTCGGCCTGGAAGTCCTGCTGCGCGCCGACGCCGTGCATCCGAGCGTGAACTGGCTGCTGAGCGCCAGCCGCAAGGCCGTCTGACGCGCGACGCGCACCGGGCGCACCCAGCCTCAGAACAGCGGTCTGTCGATCCGCCCCGGCGCCTGCGGGGCCGACGGATCGAGCGTCTTCGACAACGCCGCCGCACGCCCTCGCCACTGCCCCGTTCGCGTCGCCATTCGCTCACCGCGCTCGAACACGGCATAACTGTGGCGAGCGTAGTGCGACAGGCGCTCGACCGTGCGCGCGGCCTGCGCGGGCGATGCGTCGAGCCACAGCAGCACCCGTTCGCCGCCGGACAGCACCGTCTCGTCCACCAGGGCCACGATGGTCCCGACATCGAGTCGATGGGTTTCGCCGTCGAGCGTCACGTCGGCACCGTCAATCGTGTAGAGCCCCCCACGGCGCCGGTGCCACGACGATGCCTCGCCTGGCGCCGGACCCAACCAGATCACGGCCGGCTCCTCGACTCTCTCGTCGGCCGCGCGCGCTCGCCATCCGGGTCGGCGCGAGGCGGCCTCGCGGGCCGCCCCGGCGTGGGCGTCGTCCGCGTACACCACGGCGACGCGTTCCGCGCCGAACACTCGACTGAACGTCAGCGGACGCTCGTCGTCGCCGAGATGGCGGAACAGATCGAAGGCGGGATCCACGTCGACGCGCGCGGCGCGCGCGTCGAGCGGCAGGGTGACGGTCAAACGTTCGGTTCGTAGCGGCAGCTGGCGCCAGGTGGCGGTACCGTCGGCGTGGGTAATCCGCACGGGTACGCGCAGGCGCCAGGGCGGCGCTATCCCCGATTGCGAGATCGATACGGTAACGGCGTCGCCCGTCTCGTTTGCGTGGCGTGCATCGTCAAGGGTGAGTGCCGGTGCGCCGGTGCGCTCGAGCCACTGGTCGAAAAAGTCCCCTAGCAGGCAGTCACAGGCCGCCTCGAATGCCTCGCGCAGCGCGTCGAAACCGGCGTGCCGAAACCGATTGTCGCGATAGAACCGGTTCAGTCCGTCGAGGAACGCCGCATCGCCCAGCTGGCGACGCAACATGTGGAAGACGAACATGCCCTTGCCGTAGCCCACCGCCTGGGTGGCCTCGTCGTGACGGGCGGTGAAGCGGGCCAGCGGAAAATCGCTGCCGTTCGCGGCGAAGTCGTGCCAGCCGATCAGCGTGTCGAGCCGATACTGGCGAGCGGCGCCGCGCGATTCGCGAACCAGGTAATCGGCGAGGTAGGTGGTCAACGGCTCGCTCCAGTTGCCGTGCGACGCATCGACGAACACGCCGTTGCCCCACCAGTTGTGCGCGATCTCGTGGGGATAGGACGTATGCAGGATGAACGGCAGGCGAATGACTCGCGAACCGAGCAGCGTGAAGCCGGGCATGCCCCAACCCGTCTGCTGGCTGTTCTCGACCAGCGCGAAGCCATGGTAGGGATATTCGCCGAGGGCGTCCGCATAACGCGCCATCCACTGCAGCGCGGCCTCGAGATAAAGCCCGGCCAGCGACGGATCGTCGTCGAGCAGCAACGCCGCCGCGCGGCGGCCGTCCCGTTCGGCGTCGTAGCGCCGCCACGGACCCGCGACGAAGTAAATGCCCTGCTGCGGCTCGGCCTGGGTCCAGGCGTCCCCGGCCGTCGCCTCGTCCGGACGCCCCTGGGTGAGCGCGACGAATCCGTCGGGCAGCACGGCCTCGAACCGGAACGTGTGGCGCAGGCGTGGCGAATCGGGGTACCAGCCATCGCCCGGCAGCCACACGAGATACGGCCAGCGCCCGGCCCCGAGTCGTCCCGAGTACTCGACAACGGCGCTCGACGTACCGCCGGGCACCGCGATACGGCCGGCGTCGACGTGGTCGGCGGGATCAGCCGCCATGTCGTCGAAGCGCAGCGCGTTTACCGCCCAGCGACTGTCGATGACCAGGTCGGGCAGCGTCGGGCTGTCCATGCTTACGC
>JAUIDF010000215.1 GCA_030429125.1 Gammaproteobacteria bacterium
CTGATGAAGATCCGGCTTCCGCTGGCGATGCCGGAAATCATGCTGGGCATCAACCAGACCATCATGCTGGCCCTGTCGATGCTGGTGATCACCGCGCTGGTGGGCACGCGCGATCTCGGCCAGGAGGTCTACATCGCCCTGACCAAGGCCGATACCGGCCGCGGCATCGTCGCCGGTCTCTCGGTCGCCTTCATCGCCATCATTGCCGATCGCCTGATCGCCGCCGGATCGAACCGCGTGCGTCGGCGGCTCGGACTGCAGTAACCGCACCGGAGGACACATGCAGGCCATCGAACGCGCCGCCTCCCTGCCGTGCTGGCGCGGCCGGGTCGAGCCCGAGCCGCTCGGCGGCGGCATCACCAACGTCAATTTCGTCGTCGAGGACGCGGGTCGGAAGTTCGTCGTACGCATCGGCGAGGACATCCCGGTGCACGGGGTGAAGCGATTCAACGAGCTGGCGGCAAGCCGGGCCGCGCATGCGGCCGGCATATCGCCCGCGGTGGTACACGCCGAGCCCGGCGCGCTGGTCATCGACCATATCGAGGGTCGGACCCTGGATGCGGACGCGGTGCGCGAGGCCGGCATGCTGGAGCGCATCTTGCCCCTGGTGCGCACGTGCCACCGCGAGGTGCCGCGACACCTGCGCGGCGCGGTGCTCGTATTCTGGGTGTTTCACGTGCTGCGCGACTATCTTCACACGCTGCGCGAGGGCGGCAGCAGGCACCGCGACCGGCTCGCGGCTTTCGCGCAAGTTGCCGAGCGCCTGGAAGGCGAGGTCGGTCGTATCGACATCGTCTTCGGTCACAACGACCTGCTGGCGGGCAACTTCATCGACGACGGCGAGCGGCTGTGGCTGATCGACTGGGACTACGCCGGTTTCAACAGCCCGTTATTCGATCTCGGCGGACTGGCGTCCAACAACGAGTTGTCCCCCGATGCCGAGCGCTGGTTGCTCGACACGTACTTCGGTGATGCCGTCGACGATGACCTGTGGCGGCGATATCGCGCGATGAAGTGCGCGTCCCTGCTTCGCGAGACGTTGTGGAGCATGGTCTCGGAAATCCATTCCGAGCTCGATTTCGACTACAGCGTGTACACCGCCGAGAACCTCG
This sequence comes from Gammaproteobacteria bacterium, assembly GCA_030429125.1. Taxonomy (GTDB): domain Bacteria; phylum Pseudomonadota; class Gammaproteobacteria; order Arenicellales; family CAJQKF01; genus BQJD01. The sequence continues at coordinate 1,113 of JAUIDF010000215.1, forward strand.
AACGCTTTGAGCGTGCCCTCGACCAGTTCGAAAAAGACAGTTAACGACAGACCCAACGGGAGAATTCACCCCATGAGCGAGTTTGTGCGGCAGGCCCGCGCGGTGATTATCGGCGGCGGCATCGTCGGCTGTTCGACGGCGTATCATCTTGCGCGCCTCGGCTTCGACGACGTCGTGGTGATCGAGAAGGGCGAACTGACGTCCGGTTCGACATTTCACGCGGCCGGGCTCGTCGGCCAGCTTCGGAGCAACGCCAACATCACCCAGCTTCTCGGCTACTCGGTCGACCTCTATGCGCGGCTGGAAGCGGAGACCGGCCTCGGCACCGGGTGGAAGATGAACGGCGGCCTGCGACTGGCGTGCAACCACGAACGCTGGACCGAGGTGAAGCGCCAGGCGACCACGGCGCGTTCCTTCGGCCTGGACATGCAGCTGCTGACCCCGGCGGAGGCGAAGAAACTATGGCCGGCGATGGACGTCGCCGACGTGGTCGGCGCGGCCTACCTGCCCACTGACGGGCAGGCCAGTCCGTCGGATATCACCCGTTCGCTTGCCCGCGGCGCGCGCACTGCCGGCGCCCGCTTTTTCGAGAACACGCTCGTTACCGGCATTGTCGTCGAGGATGGGCGCGCCGTGGCGGTGGACACCGATCGCGGGCGCATCGCCTGTGACGTGGTCGTCAACTGTGCCGGGCAATGGGCGCGCGACGTGGGACGCCTGGCCGGCGTCAACGTGCCGCTGGTATCGGTACAGCACCAGTATCTCGTGACCGAGCCCATCGACGGTCTCCCGCGCGACCTGCCGACACTGCGCGATCCCGATCGACTCATCTATTTCAAGGAAGAGGTGGGCGGACTGGTCATGGGCGGCTACGAGTCCAACCCCATCCCCTGGGCCGAACAGGGCATTCCCGACGGGTTCAATTTTTCCCTGCTGGATCCCGACTGGGATCACTTCGCGCCGCTCATGGAAGAGGCGATCGAGCGCGTGCCCGTACTCGAGACCGCGGGCGTGCGGGAACTGATCAACGGCCCGGAGAGCTTCACACCGGATGGCAACTTCATCCTCGGCGAAGCGCCCGAGGTACGAAACTTCTTCGTTGGCGCGGGCTTCAACGCCTACGGCATCGCCGCGGGCGGCGGGGCCGGCATGGCGCTGGCCGAGTGGGTGGCCAAGGGCGAACCGCCCTTCGACCTGTGGCCGGTGGACATTCGACGCTTCGGACGGCCGCACCGGGACATCGACTGGGTTCGACGGCGCACCCTGGAGGCCTACGCCAAGCACTACACCATGGCCTGGCCCTTCGAGGAGCACGCCAGCGGCCGGCCCTGCCGGCGCTCGCCGCTGTACGACGTGCTGAAGCGGCAAGGCGCCTGCTTCGGCGAGAAACTCGGCTGGGAGCGTCCCAACTGGTTCGCCGGCGAAGGCGAGACACCCGAGGACCGCTACAGCTTCGGTCGCCAGAACTGGTTCGACGCCGTGGGCCGCGAGCATCGGGCGGCGCGCGAGACGGTGGCCCTGTTCGACCAGTCCAGCTTCGCCAAGTTCGCCGTCGTCGGCCCCGACGCCGAGCGGGCGCTCACCTGGATCTGCGCCGGCAACGTCTCGCGCAAGCCCGGCACACTGACTTATACCCAGCTGCTCAACGCCCGCGGCGGCATCGAGTGCGACCTGACCGTGGCGCGCCTGGCGCGCGACCACTACTACCTCGTTACCGGCACCGGCTTCGCCAGCCACGACCTCGCCTGGATCCATCGCCACATCGAGCCGTCCCTGAACGCGCAGGTCATCGACGTGACCTCCGCCTGGGCCGTGTTGTCCTTGATGGGCCCCAACGCGCGCGAATTGCTCTCGCGCCTGTCGCCCGACGACCTGTCCAATGAGGCCTTCCCCTTCGCCGCCGCGCGCGAAATCGGCGTCGCCGGTGCGCCGGTGAATGCCCTGCGCGTGACCTATGTCGGCGAACTCGGCTACGAACTCCACGTGCCCGTCGAGTATGCACGCAACGTCTACGATGCCATCACCGCCGTCGGCGGCGAATTCGGACTCGCCAATGCCGGCTATCGCGCCATCGAGAGCCTGCGCCTCGAGAAAGGCTACCGCGCCTGGGGCGCCGACATCGGTCCCGACTACACGCCGCTCGAGGCCGGCCTCGGCTGGGCGGTGAAGTTCAAGTCCGGCCAGGATTTCCTCGGCCGCGAGGCGTTGCTCGAAGCGCGGGAGAAGCCGCTGAAGAAGTGTCTCGCCTGCTTTACCGTCGACGACCCCGACGTGGTATTGCTCGGCCGCGAGACGATCTATCGCAACGGCGAGCGCGCCGGCTGGCTGTCCAGCGCGGGCTGGGGCTATACGGTGGGAAAAAACATCGGCTACGGCTACGTGCGAAACAAGGCGGGCGTCGACGCCAACTACCTGGAAAGCGGTGAATACGAACTGGAGGTCGCGACCGAGCGCGTGTCGTGTTCACTGCACATGCAGCCGCTTTACGATCCGCAGATGACGCGCATCAAGGTCTGATTACAAGTGCGGCGTAATCGAAGTTGGCAATCCTCCCTTCGCGCGGTTCGCCCCGCAGCACGAGGGGCGTCCGGTGGCGTGGCGGTATCGGGGGTGTGCGCCGCAGGGAGGCGGCGCGCAAGCCTACAGGGACGTATTAACGGCGTCCCCCGAGAGCGCCACGCCGCCGGACGCCTGCACCGCCAATATCATCGCGGTGGCGTGAACCAAATCGCACACTGCCGTCTCCCCGAACGCAAACCATGACCACCCGCCACGCCAACATCCTCATCATCGGCGGCGGCGCCATCGGCTGCTCCATCGCCTACCACCTCGCCAAGCTCGGTGAGAAGGACGTCGTCGTCCTCGAACAGCACCGCGTCACCCACGGCGCCACCTGGCATGCCGCGGGTCTCGTCGGCCAGCTGCGCGGCAAGAAAAATCTCACCCGGCTCATGCAGTACAGCGCCGGACTCTACGGCCGGCTCGAGGCCGAGACCGGGCAGGCCACCGGCTGGCATCCGGTCGGCTCGCTGCGCGTGGCTTCTTCGACGGCTCGCTGGCAGGAGATCCGTCGCACCGCCACCACCGCGCGCAGCTTCGGCTTCGAACTCGAACTGCTCGACGCGGGGCAGGCGGCCGAGAAATTTCCGCTCATGACCACCGACGGCGTCAAGGGTGCCGCCTGGATTCCCGGCGACGGCTACATCGATCCCACCAGTCTCACCAACGCCTACGTCGCCGGCGCCCGTGCCGGTGGCGTGACGTTCGTCGAAGGCATCCGGGTGACGGGATTTGACGTGCGCGAGCGCCGCGTCCACATCGTTCACACGAGCGACGGCGACTGGCAGGCGGACACGGTCGTCAACGCCGCCGGTCTGTGGGCGCGCGACGTGGGCGCCCTCGCCGGCGTGGCGGTGCCGGCGGGCGTGGTCGAACATCAGTACATGGTGACCGTCAAGTCCGATCACGTTACGCCCGGACTGCCGACCTTCCGCGACCCCGACAAACTCGCCTACGTCAAGCCCGAGGCCGGCAGCCTGGCCCTGGGCGGATGGGAGGCGAATGCGCCGGCGTTCGCGCGGCACGGGATGCCGGCCGGCTTCGGCCGCGAGTTGCTGCCATCCAGCATGGACCGGTTCGAACAGATCGTGCTGGCCGCCGCCGAACGCCTGCCGATACTGAACGAGCTCGGTATTCGCGAACTCATCAACGGACCGATCCCGGTCTCCCCGGACGGTGAGCCGGTCATGGGTCCGGTGACCGAGCTCGACAACTTCTTCGTCGCCTGCGGCTTCACTGCCGGCATCGCCGCGTCAGGCGGCGCCGGCAAGACGATGGCGGAATGGATTACCGCGGGAGAACCCGAGTATGACGTCTTCGCCTTCGACGTCCGCCGCTTCGGTCCTCACCACGCGCGGCCCGAGGTGCTTTGCCCTCGCGCAGTCGAAAGCTACGGCCGTTACTACGCCATGCACTGGCCCGGCGAGGAGAGTCGCACCGCCCGCGGGTTGCGACTGAGCCCCCTGTACGAGACGCTGGCCCAACGCGGCGCCGTGTACGGATCCAAGTTCGGCTGGGAGCGGCCGAACTGGTTCGACGACGGCGACGCCCTCGACGGACCCGGCAGCTTCGACCGGCGGGCGGCGCCCGGCTTCGAGCGGATTGCCGCCGAGCACCGCGCCGTGCGTGAACGCGCGGCCCTGTTCGATCAAAGCAGCTTCGCCAAGCTCGAAGTCGAGGGACCCGGCGCGCTCGCCGCGCTGCAGCGGCTCGCAACCGCCAACCTGGACCATCCGCCCGGTCGCGTGACGTATACCCAGCTTTGCAATCCGCGCGGCGGCATCGAGTGCGACCTGACCATCATGCGAACCGACCTGGAGCGCTTCTACGTGGTCACGGGCAGCGGATTCGGCGTACATGATTTCGACTGGATACGCCGCCACCTTCCGCCCGATGCGGGGCTGACGATGCGCGAGGTCACCACCGCCCGCGCGGTTATCAACCTTGCCGGGCCGCGTGCACGCAACGTACTCGGCGCAGTGACCGACGACGACGTCAGCAACGAGGCGCTGCCCTTTGCCCGCTGCCGCCGCCTGCACATTGGCGCCGCCTGCGTGCTGGCTGCTCGCATCGGCTACGTCGGTGAACTGGGCTACGAACTGCATGTCGCCTGCGACATGGCGCGGTACGTGTACGCATTGCTGCGCGAGGCCGGGGCCTCGTGCGACATCGCCGATGCCGGCTATGCCGCGATCGACACCCTGCGGATGGAGAAGGGCTATCGATACTTCAGCGCCGACATCGGGCCCGACCAGAGTCCGCTCGAAGCCGGGCTCGATTTCTGTGTTCACTTCGGCAAGGGCGACTTCATCGGGCGCACCGCGTTGGAGACCCAGCGTGCCCGGGGCATTTCACGTACGCTTTGCACGTTCACCATCGACGCGCCGGCAATCTTCTACGGCAGCGAGTGCATCCTGTGCGACGGCGACGTCGTCGGAACCACCACCAGCGCGAACTATGGTCACACGGCCGGCGTCAACATCGCCCTGGGATACCTGCCGATCGACCTGGCGACGCGCGACGAATTCGAGATCGAGGCCTTCGGTGAGCGCTATGCCGCGCGGCGCGTCGACGGCGCGGTGTACGATCCCGGGATGCTTCGACTGAAGTCCT
>JAUIDF010000216.1 GCA_030429125.1 Gammaproteobacteria bacterium
ATCCGCCAGCAGAGCGACCTCACGCACCTGATCTGGTCGATTCCCGAGGTCATCGCCAACCTGTCCACGCTGTTCGCGCTGAAGGCGGGCGATCTCATCTATACCGGCACGCCCGAGGGCGTCGGCGCGGTGGAACGCGGCGACGTGATGACCGGCAGGGCCGTGGGCGTGGGCGAAATCAGCGTGCGGATGGCGTGAGTCACGCCGGCGGCGGCGTCGGTCCCGGACTACAACCGCTGCAACTCGAAGAACACGGCGCGATCGAGGCGCGAAAACATCTCCTGGTAGACGACCGGATCGCTGACCGTGTCGGCGGCAGCGCTGCCGTCCGCGTCGATGTCGCGGCTTACGAATCCCAGCCGCACCCGCGTGCCGGCGGCAATTGCGCGCACCGATATCGACGCATCCAGGCGCCGGTTGACACCGCCTGACGATGGATCGGCGGCGAACCAGTAGCGGCGCTGGCGGCGCGACTCGCGCCGCGTCGCCGTCGCCTCGAGCGTCGCACTGATCAGGCCGAGGTCCGCGTCCGCCCCGGTGATGGTGAACCCCTCGTCCTGCAGGCTCGCGATCACGGCGCGCATCACGGCATCACCATCTTTCACCGGATAGTCGCGCACCTGCAGCTGGCGCAGCTGAAGCGGTGACGTGTCCGGGTCTCCCGCGGCGTTGAAAAAGGGTCCAGCCGCCTCGCGCGAGCGATACGAGCACCCCGTCAGCGCCACGGCGATCAATGCGACCGCGACGATTCGCCCGTACCCGTGCATCCCGATACCCGTCAAGCGCTAGAAGCGCGAGGACTGGTAGGCGTAGTCCGACACCAGCCCGGAGGCAAAGCGGATGATGACCGTCAGCGTGCGCTGACTGGTGCTGCTGGCACCACCCTGCTTGGCATAGTCGCCGGACAACGCGCCCTCGGCGCTGTTGCCGCCGCCGGCAATGAGTCCACGAAAACTCTTGCTGCTCGACTGGAAGGAACGGTCGGTACTGACCTTGTCGTAGACCCAGGTCTCGGTGCCGTCCTGGTCGCGCGTCACCAGGTTGGGGCTACCCAGCGCGGTTACCACGGCGGACTGCGGCATGCCCTCGCGAATGGAACGTTGCACCGTGCCAAGCGTGAGCTCGCGCTCGCGGGTGGAGGCGAGATCCTCGTGGTGCCGGCCGGCGTTGATGCACCCGGACAACGGAACAACCAACACCAGCACGGCAAGCAGCGGAGCGGCGATAGAATGCATTGTCGTCGAATTCGCGGTGCGCGTTGCGTCTGTGTTCATTTCAGCTCATCACAGCGATGCCGCGCGCCTTCGCTGCCCTCCACGTGCCGCGTGAGACATCGGAAGACCTCGTTCTCCCGCCGCAGGTAAATGACTTCCACCGTCACCCCGGTACCGCTCGGCGGCACCACCACGCTGGCATCGACGATGGCGTAGCCATCCTGTACCAGGTCGTCGAGTGACTCGGACGTGGGCTTCCACGGATTGTCGTCGGCGATCGCGGGCGCGCAGGCCAGCAGGCCCGACGCCACGCCGACGCGCAGCCATCGGCATGGATTGCGGCTCATCGTGCTTCGCGCATCGTTTTCGTGAGCGGTCGAGACTAGCACGACCCTTGCGGCGCGGGTATCCTTGCGCACCCGACCCGTTCTCGTCAGATCGCCCGTGTCCGAAGCGCTGCCGGCACGCGCTGAATACCGCGTCGCCACGTTCTACCGATTCACCGCCCTGCCCGGCCTCGCCGCGTTGCGCGCGTCGCTCGCCCGCACCTGCAGCGACTACGGCGTGAAGGGAACGATCCTGCTCGCTGCCGAAGGCGTGAACGGGACCATCGCCGGACGGCCCGAAGGCGTCGGTGCGGTACTCGAGCGGCTGCGCCGGGAACCGCCCCTAGCGGACATGGTCGCGCGCCTGTCGCATTGCGACGAACCGCCGTTCAAGCGCATGAAGATCAAGTGGCGGCACGAGATCGTCACGCTGGGCGTGGACGGCATCGACCCGGGAGCCGAAACCGGCGTGCATGTCGACCCCGCCGACTGGAATGCGCTGATCGCGCGCGACGATGTCGTCGTGATCGACGCGCGCAACGACTACGAGGTCGACATCGGATCGTTCACCGGCGCGCGCGACCCGCGCACGGCACGCTTCGGCGACCTGCCGGCCTGGATCGATGCCCAGGCCGATCTGGTGTCGCGGCCGCCGGTGGCGATGTTCTGCACCGGCGGCATTCGCTGCGAGAAGGCCACGGCCTACCTGCGGCAGCGGGGCTTTGACGAGGTGTACCAGCTCGATGGCGGCATCCTCAACTATCTCGATTCGGTGCCTGAAGACCAGAGCTCGTGGCGGGGCGAATGCTTCGTGTTCGACGAGCGCGTGTCGCTCGTCCACGGACTGGCGCCCGGCTCCTACCGACTGTGCGACGGATGCGGCGGGCCGGTCCCCGCCCGCGGCGACGGCGCCTGCGGGCGCTGCGAGAACCGACCGGACCAGGGCCCGTTCACACGACGCTGAGCGAGTGAGATTTCGTGCCCGCGAGAAAACGACCCGTCTCGCATCCGACAAGGCGCATCGAGGCGTCATGGTGGTTCCATGGCGACGAGATGCAACGCCGTCAGGGCGAAAAAGGGCCGAAAGATCGCCGCGAACGTGTCGTGTGAACAGGCTCTAGAGTCCGCGCACCATCGGCCGCGACTTACTCGTGGGTATAACCTGCCGACTCCACCCCGGCGACGGCACAGGTTTCGTCCTGGTCGGGCGCGTCACCGGAAATGCCCACCGCGCCCAGCACGATGGTGCCCGATTTGATCAGCACCCCGCCCGCCGCCGCGATCAGCGTGCCGCCGCTGGCCGCCACCAGCGAATTGAAGAACTCGGGTCGTGCCGTCGCCATGTCGGCGAGAGCGCGCGAGGACATCTCAAGTGCCAGCGCACCCGACGCCTTGCCCTTCGCCACCGTCGGCCTGAACCGTGCCGAACCGTCCTCCCGGGCGCAGGCCTTGATCTCGCCCGAATGATCCAGCACCACCACCGTGAGCGGTTTCAGGTCCAGTTCGCGACCCTTGGCGAGGGCGGAAACGATGATCGAGTTTGCGTCTTTGAGCGTCAGCATGGGGCAGGATTCCCGTCGTTGGTTGTTGAACGCGTGCCATCCTAACCGCCGGCCGCCGCGGTCGCAAAAGCAGCGTTCCCACGATGCGCGCAAGACGCGTTGAGCGCATCTGCCGGTGCGCGTGAACCGGCACAGGCAGACCGACGACTTACCGGGCGTGCCCATCCATCGCGGAGCGCCTGCCATGACACGGAAATCGTTGATCCCGATACTTGCCGGCTGCATGGCGGCCGGCCCTCTCGCCGCCGACCCGATCCTGCCGCCAGCCTTCGACGCCACCGGCACATGGTCCGCCGAGGTGACGATCGGCGGCGTCGCCCAGGCGTTGACGATCGTGCTGCATCGTCGCGACGACGGCAGCCTGCTCGGCTACGTGGCCGGCGGCAGCGTCGGCCGCACCATGACCGGCGGACTGCAAGCCGGCACCGCGCTCACCTTCGACGTCGAGCTGGCCGATCCCGTGATGACCCGCACCCTCACCTTCAGCGGCGACGTCGGACCCAACACCCTGGTCGGGGAACTGGATGAAAACGGTGTGACGATCCCGGTCTCCTTCTCGGCACTGAAGCCCGAGCTGCTCGAACGCCGATTCCTGTTCGCCGCCGAGAGTGGCGGCGACGCGGGACCGCCGGCCGAAGTCGCGGTGACCTCGCGCCAGGGAAAGGGCACGTTCGTCAGCGGCGCATTCGTTGGTCGGCACGCCTGCGACCTGTTCGCCTGCGGCGGTACCGTCACCGGCTTCTCGACCGGCGACGACGGACTGGGCAACGAGACCGTTTCCCTGGTGCTCGCCACCGGCGGCGACTGCCCCGGCGAGGGCACCCTCGAGGCAACCTTCGACGAGACCACGCGCCTGTATAACGGTAGCTACAGCTTCCAGGACTGCGCCGACGCCGTGCCCGAAGTCGGCAACGTGGTCGGCGTTCGCACCACGCGTACCACCTCGAGCGACGCCGCCGCGGTGCTCGACACCTTCGCACGCCTCGCCGATGCGCTCGAGGCAGGCGCGGTCCTCGGCCCATCCGACATGCCGCTGACACCGGATTATCTTCACCTCGGCGCCACCATCGACGACCGGCTTGCCGGGTTCAACGCCGAGATCGCGGGCTATGCGAACATCGACGTCGCCCTCAGTCGATTCCGCAACCTGCACACCGTGAGCGAACCATTCGCCTTCGAGGAAGCGCCGACGCGATTCGGGGTGGATTTCAGCGACCGGCGCAACGGCGAGGCGGGTGGCGTGCCGACAATGTATCGCGACGTGGACACCGCGCGCGCAGACGGATCGTTGCGGTTTCTCGCCGCGTCCGGGAACGACTGGCTGATACACGGCAACCAGGTCAGCCACGACCTGCCGATCGCCGGCTACACGCTCGGCGCCGCACACGTGATCACACCCGGCGAGGCAACCGATGTGTACGTATCGCTCGGCCCCTTCGGCGCTCATCACTTGCCGCACAGCGGCCACCTGGAGGGCAATGCCAAGGCCGACTGGATGGGTCTGTACGCCACGGCGCTGGATGAGCTCACGGCGCTGGACGGCGGTGACGGCATCTGCGATCCGGGCGACACCTGCGGCATTGCCGCCGCCGATATCACCGCCGGCATGGTGGACTACGTCGTGCCCGCGGCACCGTTGCAGATCACCCATGCCTGGCTCGAACGCCTGGAAAGTCCGGGCATCTACTTCGGCACCGACGAGCACTGGCGTGTGCACGCACGCACGGCCTACTACACCTATGAATTCGTGCACCTCGCCGGCATCTCGACGGACCTGCGAGACGCCATGATGAATGCCGGTTACGTCGATCCGTGGACCGTGCATGTCCCGTCGGACAATCTCGTCGCGGACGCGCCGGTCACGCTCGAACCGGGAGAGGCCATTGCGCGACCGCAGGTGGTGGCCGAGGAAATACCGGGACACCCCGGCTGGTTTCGCGGACGCTTCGGCGCGCCGCAAACCCCCTGGCTGCAGATGGAGTTCTTCACCCGCAACGAGCGCACCGGGCGTCAGGTCGCATTCTACGACTGGCTGGCGCCGTCGTTGAGAGATTCCCTGGAGGCGATATTCCAGGCAGAGGCGTCGGATCCGGCATCGTTCCGCTACGACCAGCCGTTCCTCGTCGACCGCCGCTGGCGCGCCGAAATGGCAATGGCCGGTGCCGGCACGATGAGTCGTGACGACTATTCGCAGGTGTACTCGGCGCTGGGCGGGTGGTGGGAGAACACACCGGGGGCCTGCGACGGAGCTTCAGTCCATTGCGACGAGTTGTTCGCGCTCTTTCCGATTCGAAAGGATACGCCCTTCTACGATGCGACGCTGTACCACTCGCCTTCGGTCTCCTGGCTCGCGGTGCATGCCTTCCACGACGACATGCCGCCGGCGCGCTACGGCGAGGTCGTCGCGCCGGCGGCACCAGACCCCGTATCCGACATGCTTACCATTCGCTGGCGCGACGTCGACGGTGCGCACGTCGGCTACCAGGGTGTCGCCTATTCGCTGGATCCCGCGGCGCAGGTGCTGCGCCTGGCCCGGTCGGGAGCGGGCGACGAGCCCCTGCGGACCTTGAACGCCGCCGTCCTCAAGCGCAAGCAGGTGGCGGCGGTCGCCAAGCAGGTGATCGAGGCCCGCGCCGCGGGGACGCTCGACGAGCTCGACGACCTCGACCCCAAGCGGGCCGACATCATCCTCGCCGGCGCCCTCGTCCTCGCGGGGGTGGTGCAGCGCTTCGGCATCAAGCAGCTGGTCATCAGCGAGTACGCCCTTCGTGAGGGCGTGTTCCTCGACACCATCCAACGCCACCACGGCGGCCCGATGCCGACCCTGCGCGACGTCGCCCTGCGCAGCGTCACCGACCTGGCCGCCGCCTGCGACGAGGACCCCGCGCACTCCGCCCACGTCGCCCACCTGGCCCTGGCCCTGTTCGACGCCACCGCCGACCGCCACGGCCTCGGTGCCGAGGCCCGGGCCCTGCTCGAGGCCGGGGCCCTCCTGGCCAACGTGGGCCTGGTCATCTCCCACGCCAAGCACCACAAGCACAGCTACTACCTGATCCGGAACTCCGATCGGCTGGTGGGCTTCACCGACGAGGAGATCGAGGTCGTCGCGCAGATCGCCCGCTACCACCGCAAGAGCGCCCCGAAGGACAGCCATCCCGAGTGGGTGGCCCTCGA
>JAUIDF010000217.1 GCA_030429125.1 Gammaproteobacteria bacterium
GGGTGAGGCCGTAGATACCGAGCGCCAGGCCGGCCAGCGCCGGGGTAGCGCCCGGCATGTCCCGGGCGAATGCCGACAGCACCGGCAGGATCAGAAACAGCCCCAGCATCCGCAGTGCGAAAACCGAACCCAGCGACACCACCGCGCGGCGCTCAGAAGCGTTCAGGGCAGTGTCGGTACGAGACATGGATGAGCGGGGTAGACGAGCCTTTGATTCGATGCGGGTCCGGCGCCCGGCAGCGTGAATACCTCACGCGTTGCGCGCTTTGCATCGGCGTCGAGCGGCGGCGTATAGTAGCAGGTTTTGCGACGGGCGCGACAGTTGAGTCTGACGACCATCAAGATCCGCGGCGCGCGGACCCACAACCTCAAGAGCGTCGACCTCGACCTGCCCCGCGACCGGCTGATCGTGATCACCGGCCTGTCCGGATCGGGCAAGTCGTCGCTCGCCTTCGACACCATCTTCGCCGAGGGTCAGCGCCGCTACGTCGAGTCGCTGTCGACTTACGCGCGCCAGTTCCTGTCGCTGATGGAGAAGCCGGACGTCGACCTCATCGAGGGATTGTCTCCCGCCATCAGCATCGAGCAGAAGACCTCCTCGCACAATCCGCGATCGACCGTCGGCACGGTGACCGAGATCTACGATTACCTGCGACTGCTCTTCGCCCGCATCGGCGAACCGCGTTGCCCGGACCATGGCGTGACGCTGAAGGCGAAGACCGTGTCGGAAATGGTCGACGAGGTCATGGCGCTGCCGGAGGGTAGCCGTATCCTCCTGCTGGCGCCGGTGGTCGCGGGGCGCAAGGGAGAATTCTCGCAGCTGCTCGACCAGCTCCACGCGCAGGGGTTCCTGCGTGCACGCGTCGACGGCCGGGTGGTGGAACTCGACGAACCGCCGGTACTGCGCAAGAGCGTGAAGCACGACATCGAGGTGGTGGTCGATCGCCTGGTGATCCGCGCGGGTAACGAGCAGCGCCTGGCCGAGTCGTTCGAGACCGCGCTGGCGCTGGCGGACGACGTTGCCCAGGTGGCCGTACTGCCGCGCGACGACGGCGACGAGGAGCGACTGCTGCTGTTCTCGGCCAAGTATGCCTGCCCGCGTTGCGGCTACGCCCTCGGCGAGCTCGAACCGCGCCTGTTCTCCTTCAACAACCCGGCGGGTGCCTGCCCGGAATGCGACGGCCTGGGGGTGCGGCAGTTCTTCGATCCCGACCGTGTCGTCTTCGACGAGAACCTCTCCCTGGCCGAGGGCGCCATCGCCGGCTGGAGCCGCCGCAGCGCATTTTACTTCTCCATGCTGCAATCGCTCGCGAAGCACTACGACTTCGACGTCGAGGCGCCGTTCAGCAGCCTGCCGGAGAAGACCCGCCGCGCGATCCTGTACGGCTCGGGACGGGAAGCCATCGAGTTCCGGTACCTGCGTCACCACGGCGGCTCGACGCGCCGCCGGCATCCGTTCGAGGGCGTACTGCCCAACATGGAACGGCGCTACCGCGAATCGGAATCCAATACCATCCGCGAGGAGCTGGCGCGATTTCGCAGCACCCAGAGTTGCGATCACTGCCACGGCAGCCGCCTGAAGACCGAGGCGAGGAACGTCTTCGTGGACGGCCATGCCATCAGCGAGATCACCCACATGTCCGTGGGCCGGTCGCTGGAACTGTTCGGCAACATGGTCCTGACCGGCAACCGCGCGCAGATCGCGGAGAAGATCGTCAAGGAGATCGACGACCGCCTGAGCTTCCTCGCCAACGTGGGGCTCGAATACCTCACCCTCGACCGCGCCGCCGAATCGCTGTCGGGCGGCGAGGCGCAGCGAATCCGGCTCGCCTCGCAGATCGGATCCGGACTCGTCGGCGTGATGTACATTCTCGACGAACCGTCCATTGGCCTGCACCAGCGAGACAACGCGCGCCTGCTGGCGACGCTCACGCGGCTGCGCGACCTCGGCAACACCATCATCGTCGTCGAACACGACGAGGATGCCATCCTCGGCGCCGACATGGTGATCGACATCGGCCCCGGCGCGGGCGTGCACGGCGGCGAGATCGTCGCCCAGGGACGCCCCGAAGACGTGCGCCGCAGCCCGCGCTCCCTGACCGGCAAGTACCTGAGCGGCGAGGAGAAAATCGAGGTGCCGGCAACGCGCCATGCACCGAAGGCCGAACGCGTCGTGCGCATACGCGGCGCCGCGGGCAACAATCTCAAGGGCATCGATGTCGAGATCCCGGTGGGCGTGCTGACCTGCATCACCGGGGTGTCCGGATCGGGCAAGTCCACCCTGATCAACCATACGCTCTACCCCGCCGTCGCCCGGCATCTTCACGATACCCGGGTTCGCGCCGAGGCGCACGAGGCCATCGAGGGCCTGGAGCATTTCGACAAGATCATCGACATCGACCAGAGTCCCATCGGCCGCACGCCGCGCTCGAACCCGGCCACGTACACCGGGCTGTTCACCCCGATTCGCGAGTTGTTCACCGCCACGCCCGAGGCGCGCGCCCGCGGTTACAAGCCCGGCCGATTCTCCTTCAACGTCAAGGGTGGGCGATGCGAAGCGTGCGAGGGCGACGGCCTGATCCGCGTCGAGATGCACTTCCTGCCCGACGTCTACGTGCCCTGCGACGTCTGCAAGGGCGCCCGCTATAACCGGGAAACGCTGGACATCCATTACAAGGGGAAGAACATCAGCGACGTGCTCGACATGACCATCGAGGACGCCTCGACCTTCTTCGCCGCCATCCCGACGATCAAGCGCAAGCTCGACACGCTGCTCGACGTCGGCCTGGCGTACATCACGCTCGGCCAGAGTGCTACCACGCTGTCCGGCGGTGAGGCCCAGCGCATCAAGCTGGCCAGGGAGCTGTCCAAGCGCGATACCGGACGCACACTGTACGTCCTGGACGAACCCACCACCGGCCTGCACTTCCACGACATCCGCCAGCTGCTCGCGGTGCTCCACCGGCTGCGGGACCACGGCAACACGGTCGTCGTCATCGAGCACAACCTGGACGTCATCAAGACCGCCGACTGGATCATCGATCTCGGCCCCGAGGGCGGCGACGGCGGCGGCGACCTCGTGGCGACAGGCACACCCGAGGCCGTCGCGGGCATCGAGAGATCCTACACCGGCCGCTACCTCGCCCCGATGCTGGGCATCGACCGGCGCGACACCCACGCCGCCTGACGACCATCGTCCGGCACGGGAAGCGCGACGGTTGGTCGCGAGTCTGTCGAGTTGAACCGCGGGACCGAACCGCCGTCACACGTCCCCCGATGCGTGACGGCGGGTGTCCACCGGCGGCCGCCGTCGGTGCGCCCGACGGCGATGTCGCGCCCGGGCCCGCACCGAGATGTCGACGGCGCCGTCTCTGCCCGCCCGCCGATCCCCGTTGCACCGGCCGAACCGAAGGCTTGTCCGAAGGCGGAAACAAGCGCACGCGAGGTACCGAACCGCCGTTACCGAACGCCTGGGCCTGTGATCACGATTCCGGGCGAGCCCGATATCGGGCTGTTGTTCGCATCCGACAAGACGCATCGAGGCGTCTTGGTGGATCTGCGACGACGCGATGCCACGCCGTCAGGGCGCCTTCGATCATTCGGGGGAGTCTGCAAGCCTGCCGCGAACGGATCGTGTCAACAGGCCCTAGTCCCGGTAGTCGATATACCCTTCCTTCAACAGGAACAGCAGCACCTGCTGCACGGCTTCCATGGGCGAAATGTCGCTGGTATCGATCTCGAGTTCGGGCCGCTCCGGCACGTCGTAGGGGTCGCTGACGCCGGTGAACTCGGGAATGATGCCCTTGCGCGCCTTGGCATACAGTCCCTTGCGATCGCGCGCCTCGCAGACATCCAGCGGCGTGGCAACGTAGATTTCGATGAATGCGCCGTTTTCCTCGATCAATTCGCGCACCGCGCGCCGGCTGTCGCGGTAGGGCGCGATGGGGGCGCAGATCGCGACGCCGCCATTGCGGGTAATCTCGTTGGCGACGAAGCCGATTCGTCGAATGTTCAGATCGCGATGGTCTCGCGAGAAGCCGAGCTCGCTCGACAGGTTCTGGCGCACGATATCGCCGTCGAGCAATGTCACCGGCCGACGGCCATCCTCCACCAGCTTGGCGTAGATGATGCGTGACAAGGTCGATTTACCGGAGCCCGACAGGCCGGTGAAGAACAACGTGAATCCCTGCCGGTTTCGACGCGGATAGACCTGGCTGAGCTTGTCGAGCACCTCGGGAAAACTCACCCACTGCGGGATCTCCTCGCCGGTCATCATCAGTGTGCGCAGTTGCGTCTCGGTGATGTCGAGCGCCTCCTCGCCCGCCTTCGACGCCGGCAGGAACATCTGCCGCCTCTCGCTGTACCGGTGGCGCTCGACGAATACCGGCTCGATCTCCAGGTGGTCGCGGTACCGGTCGAGGAATGCCTGGGCCTCGTACTCACCGTAGAATCTCGGGCCGGTTTCGAATCCGGGCGGTGAGCCGTCGTCCGGACCGACGATGAAATGACTGCAACCGAAGTTCTGGTGCACGATGCCATGCAGCATCGACTCGCGCGGGCCGGCCATGCGCATGGCGAGCGGCAACAGCGCGAGCTGGGTCATGTGGGCCGGGAACCGGTTCAGCGCCGCCTGGTAGCAATGGATGCGACCGTGCTCGTGCAGGTCACCCGGCTTGCTGACGCCGACGACGGGGTGCAACAGGATATGCAGGCTCTTCTCGCGCGCGGCGGCGACGATGACATCACGGTGCACGCGGTGAATGGGCCGGGAAGTCTGGAAGGCCAGGATTCGGTTCCAGCCACTGCGTGCGAACTGGGTGCGAATTTCCGAAGGCGAAAACCACAGGTTGCCGAACTCGTAGTGCGGCGGCAGCTGGACCCCTTCGATCGTGCCGCCGAGGTAGACGTCGCCGGCCTGCTCGAACAGCAGGGAAACGCCGGGATGGGCAGTGTCGGTGGTGCCGTAGACGGCTTGTGCCTCGCGCGACTTGTCGGCACGCCACGCATCGGTGACGGTCAACATCGCCAGCATGAATCCCTCGCCGTCGCGCAGGGCAATTCGATCCCCCGGCTGCACGTCGTCGGCCAGTGGACCGTGAACATCCAGCACCACCGGTATTGGCCACGCGGTACCGTCGGCAAGCCTCGTGCCGTCCACTACGGAATCGTAATCCCGACGACCCATGTAACCGGTCAACGGCGAGAACGCGCCGTTCATGAGGCATTCGAGATCGCACAGCTGGCGGCGATTGAGCGTCCACGATTTGAACTCCAGCGACTGCTCGCGCAGTCGCTCCGCCCGCTCCGTTTCCACCAGCAGTGAAACGAGTTCGCCGCCGTGCGGCGAAGCCAGGTTGGTCATGCAAATTTCCTTTCTGGGTCGATGCCCACAGGGCCCGGCCGCCGCGCCGTGCGACGCGTCGATGTCTGTTGAAACGAGGACGAATTCGGCGTGTGCCCGGCCTGGAGCGTCGATCGAGTCGGCTCGATCATCCGTGCTAACATTTGGCGGTGACAAGCGACCAAGCCTGCGGCCCGCGGGCGCCCAATAGTGTCACATTTGCGCCGGAAACTGAACTCCGGCCCAGGATCGCCACGCCCGAGGAGACCCCCATTCCATGAACGACCAGGCACAAATGCACGACATCGATCCGGTGGAGACGGAGGAATGGCGCGACGCGCTCGAGGCGGTGCTCGAACGAGAGGGTCCCGAGCGCGCCCACTACATCATCGAGACACTGATCGAGAAGGCCCGTCGCTCCGGGACCTACATCCCCTATCGCACCACCACGGCCTATCTCAACACCATCGACGCCGCGCGCGAGCAGCGCAGTCCGGGTGATGCCGCGCTCGAGTGGCGCATCCGCTCGCTGATCCGGTGGAATGCCATGGCCATGGTCGTGCGGGCCAACCAGAAGACGTCCGAGCTCGGCGGTCATATCGCGAGCTTCGCTTCGTCGGCGACGCTCTACGACGTCGGCTTCAACCATTTCTGGCACGCGCCGAGCGACGAGCACGGTGGCGATCTCGTCTTCTTCCAGGGCCACTCGGCGCCGGGCATTTACGCCCGCGCCTACCTCGAAGGACGCATCAGCGAGAAAGAAATGGATCGCTTCCGCCAGGAAGTCTATCCGGGCGGGTTGTCCTCGTACCCTCACCCGTGGCTGATGCCGAAGTTCTGGCAGTTTCCCACCGTGTCCATGGGCCTCGGGCCGATCATGGCCATCTACCAGGCGCGCTTCATGAAGTACCTGCACAACCGCGGCATCG
>JAUIDF010000218.1 GCA_030429125.1 Gammaproteobacteria bacterium
CGGACTCGACCTGGTCGAACTGATGATTCGCGTGGCCGACGGCGAGGCGCTGCCGCTTGCGCAGGACGACGTGCAGCGCAATGGCTGGTCGATCGAAGCCCGGGTCTATGCCGAAGATCCCTACCGGGGCTTTCTGCCTTCGATCGGCCGCCTGGCCGAATACCGCCCGCCGTCGGCCGATGCCCACGTGCGTATCGACAGCGGCGTCGAGGAAGGCAGCGACATCTCGATGTTCTACGATCCGATGATCGCGAAACTGGTCACCTGGGACGCCGATCGCGCCGGCGCCATCGAACGCATGAACGAAGCACTCGATGCCTTCTACATCCGCGGCGTGCAGAGCAATGTCCCGTTCCTCTCCGCACTGCTGAAGCATCCCCGCTTCGCCGAAGCCCGCCTGACCACGGCCTTCATCGACGAGGAGTATCCGGACGGTTTCAACCGCCAGCTTCCCGGGGACGACGACATGGTCCGCTTCGTCGCGGTCGCGGCCTTCATGCACCATCGATACTGCCGCCGCGCCGCACTGACGGAGGGCGTCATGGAGGGGCACGAGCACGCCGTGAGCGATCGCTGGGTGGTTATGTCGCCATCGGGGGACCACGAGGTCGCGGTGCAGGAAGCGGACGCACACGTCGTCCTCGACATTGCCGGCGAGGAGTACGAGATTCGCACGGACTGGCAGTTCGGCTGGCCGGTCATGCCGGTCTGCATCGACGAGACATCCTACACGTTCCAGGTCGCGCGGCATGGCAGCCAGTACACGATCCTGCAGGGCGGTTTCGACGTCACGCTGTCGGTCTATACGCCGGCCGGGGCGGTCTACCGCCGGCTCATGCCTCAGAAGCCGCCCATGGACCTGTCGCGCTACCTGCTGTCGCCGATGCCGGGGCTGCTCGTCTCCCTGCTGGTGAGCGAGGGACAGGAAGTCAAGGCGGGGGCACAGGTGGCGATCATCGAGGCGATGAAAATGGAAAACACGCTGCGCGCCGAGCGCGACAGCGTCGTCGGTAAGATTCACGTGCAGCCCGGCAGCACCGTGGAGCGCGACCAGGCCATCGTCGAATTCGAAACCTGATGTCGACACCGGTGCTCGACGCCGCGATGGCGCGGCGATGAACGGCGCGTCGCTTGCCGCGGCGGTGCGAGGGGGAGACGGACGCGCCATCGCGCGCGCCATCACGCTGGTGGAGTCGGGGCGCCCCGACCATCGCGATCGCGCCGACGCCCTGCTCGAGGACCTGTTGCGCGACGAGCGCGGCGAGAACGCGGTTCGTATCGGCATCACCGGCGTTCCCGGTGTCGGCAAGTCGACCTTTATCGAAGCGCTCGGCATGCTGCTGGTGAACAACGGCCGTCGCGTTGCGGTGTTGAGCGTGGATCCGTCATCCGCGCTCTCCGGTGGCTCCATCCTGGGCGACAAGACGCGCATGGAGCGCCTTGCCCGCTCGCCCGCCGCGTTCATCCGACCGTCGCCCTCGGCAGGCACACTCGGCGGTGTAGCGCGCCGAACGCGCGAGTCCATCGTGGTGCTCGAGGCCGCGGGCTTCGACGTGGTGGTGGTGGAAACCGTCGGCGTCGGTCAGTCCGAGACGCTGGTGGCGTCGATGACCGATCTCTTCCTGCTCCTGCTCCTGCCGGGGGGCGGCGACGAACTGCAGGGTATCAAGCGAGGCATCATGGAGCTCGCCGACATTGCCGTGGTGAACAAGGCGGACGGCGACCTGCGCGCCGCGGCGGGCCGTGCCGTTGCCGAGTACGGCAATGCCATGCGGCTGCTGCCGCGCCGCTGGCGCGACTGGGACGTACCGGTGCTCTCGTGCTCGTCCATCGAAGGCGAGGGCATCGATGCCGCATGGTCCGCCATCGACGCGTTTGTGTCGAAGAGCCGCGACAGCGGCCATTTTCGCACCCGGCGCGACGAGCAGCAGGTCTACTGGTTTCGCGAAGAGCTTAACCAGGGGCTCGTCGAGTATCTTCGCGACGATGCCGGCCTGCGGGACGCCATGCAGCGAGCCGAGGCCGACGTGCTCGCGCGCCGCGCCACGGCGGCCGGCGCCGCGCGCCGTATCGTCGAATCACTCATCAAGTCACGGAGTCCGTCATCATGATCGGCAAGCTCAATCACGTCGCCATCGCGGTGCCCGACATCGAGGCGGCCTCGGCGACCTATCGCGACACGCTCGGCGCGACGGTGTCCGAACCGGTGGACCTGCCGGCGCACGGGGTCACCACGGTATTCGTCGACCTTCCCAATACCCGCCTCGAACTGCTGCATCCGCTGGGCGACGGATCGCCTGTCGCGGCCTTTCTCGAGCGTCACGCCGCCGGCGGCATTCATCACATGTGCTTCGAGGTGGACGACATCCTCGCCGCGCGCGACAAGCTCGTCGCCGATGGCGCCCGCGTGTTGGGGGACGGTGAACCCCGCACGGGCGCCCATGGCAAGCCCGTGCTGTTCCTGCATCCGAAGGATTTTCACGGCTGCCTGATCGAGATCGAGCAGGCCTGAGCCCGGCGGGCCGGTTGCAGCGACGCGCCGGCGCGGAGATACTTGTCGACGATCGGGTCGGCGTTGTGGTCGACCCGGATGGACGAGAGCACGACAACCGGGACGCCCGATGAGCACGAAAGACTTCGAACGCGTATCACTCGACTACCACCGGGCGCGGCCGGCCGGGAAACTGGCCATTGCCGCCACCAAGCCGCTGGCCAACCAGCGCGATCTAGCCATGGCGTATTCGCCGGGCGTCGCCGCGCCGTGTCGAGAGATCGCGCGCGACCCATCCACCGCCGCCGAGTTCACCAGTCGCGGCAACCTGGTCGCCGTCATTTCCAACGGCACCGCCGTGCTCGGCCTCGGCAACATCGGTCCGCTGGCGTCCAAGCCGGTCATGGAAGGCAAGGCGGTGCTGTTCAAGAAGTTTTCCGGCATCGATGTCTTCGACCTCGAGATCAACGAGCACGATCCGGACAGGCTGGTCGAGATCATCGCCAGTCTCGAGCCGACCTTCGGCGGCATCAACCTGGAAGACATCAAGGCGCCGGAGTGTTTCGTCGTCGAACGAAAGCTCAAGGAGCGACTGTCGATCCCCGTCTTTCACGACGACCAGCACGGCACCGCCATCATCGTCGCGGCGGCCATGGTCAACGGCCTGCGGCTTGTCGGCAAGGAGTTCGCCGACGTGCGCCTGGTCGTCACCGGTGCGGGCGCGGCGGCGCTGGCCTGTCTCGATCTGCTGGTCACGCTCGGCATGCGGCGAGAGGCCATTACCGTGGTCGACCTCGACGGCGTCGTCTATCGTGGTCGCGAGCAGATGGATCCGTTCAAGGCGCGTTACGCGGTGGACACCGAGTGGCGCACGCTGGATGAAGTCATCGAGGGGGCGGACATCTTCCTCGGCCTTTCCGGTCCCGGCGTACTCAAGCCGGAGCATCTCTCGCGCATGGCGCGGGATCCGATCGTCTTTGCCCTGGCCAACCCGGAGCCCGAGATACTTCCGGAGGTCGCGCGCGAGGCGCGGCCCGACGCCATCATCGCGACCGGACGATCCGACTATCCCAACCAGGTCAACAACGTCCTGTGCTTTCCGTTCATCTTCCGCGGCGCGCTCGATGTCGGTGCCACGGCGATCAACGAGGAGATGAAGGCCGCCTGTGTCTACGCCCTGGCAGACCTGGCCAAGGCCGAAGGCTCGGACATCGTCGACAAGGCCTACGGCGGCGAGCCGGCGCGGTTCGGCCGCGACTACCTGATTCCCAAGCCGTTCGATCCGCGCCTGATCATGGTGCTCGCCCCGGCGGTGGCCGAAGCCGCCATGAAGTCCGGCGTGGCCGAACGCCCGATCGAGGATTTCGACCAGTACCGCCAGCGCCTGAGCCAGTTCGTGTTCCGTTCCGGGCTGGTCATGAAACCCGTGTTCGATCGCGCCCGCGAGGCCGGTCGGAGACTGATCTACGCCGAGGGCGAGGATCGACGCGTGCTGCAGGCGGTACAGCAGGTCATTGACGAATCGATGGCGCGTCCCACCCTGGTGGGTCGGCCGAAGGTCATCGAGGACCGCATCCGCGAGCTCGGACTTCGCATCCGCGAGGGCACGCACTTCGACATGATCGACATACACGACGATCCACGCTTCTTCGATTACTGGAACGAGTACCACCGCGCCATGGGCCGGCGCGGCGTGACCCCCGACGAGGCGAAGAAGGCCGTCAGCACGATCAACACCGTGGTCGCCGCCATTGCCGTGCGGCGGGGGGATGCGGACGCCATGCTGTGCGGCGGCGTCGGGCACTTTCGCCAGCATCTCGGCCACGTGACGGAGATCATCGGCAAGACCGACGAACTCATCGACCTGTCCACCGTGACCGCCCTGGTGCTGCCGAGCGGTACGTTCTTTATCTGCGATACGCATATCACGCCCAATCCGTGCGCCGAGGAACTCGCGGAGATGACCTTGCTGGCCGCCGAGCAGGTCAGGCGATTCGGGATCGAACCGAAGGTCGCACTGCTGTCGCATTCCAATTTTGGCAGTCACGACGATGCCGATGCCTTGAAAGTGCGCAAGGCACGCGACCTGCTGGCGGCGCGCGCGCCGGACCTGGAGATGGACGGCGAGATGCACGGCGATGTCGCGCTGTCGGTGGAGCTTCGCGAGCGTGTGCTGCTCGAGTCGACGTTGACCGGCACCGCCAACCTGCTGGTCATGCCCGGTCTCGACGCCGCGCACATCGGCTACAACCTGCTCAAGATGTTGGGCGGCGGCGTGTCGATCGGTCCCATCCTGCTCGGTACCGCGCGGCCGGCGCATATTCTCGCGAACTCGGTCACCGTGCGCGGTATCTTCAACATGAGCGCGGTGGCCTGTGTTTCCTGAATGCCAGCACATGCGACGGGACAGGACGAACGATGAATAGCCGCCTGCTGACCACCGCGATCGCCCTGTCCTCGATTTTGTCCTGCCTGCCCTCGGCGGCCTCCAACCTGGAACGCGAGGCGCGACTCGGCGAGGAGATGACGATGAATCTCTTCGACGGCGAGGTGGTGGAGATCGACGGCGGTGAACGCGATTTTCTCGCGGCGTGGATCGAGACCGACTCACCGCGAGGGACGGTGCTGCTGCTGCACGGCCGAGGCTTTCACCCGGACTGGCAGGACGTCGTCGGACCGTTGCGGGTGCGGCTTGCCGAGGCGGGCTGGAACACGCTTTCGTTGCAGATGCCGGTTCTCGACGTGGACGCGAAGTACTACGACTACGTACCGACCTTCCCGGCGGCCGACCGCCGCATCGATGCCGGCATCGCCTTCGCGCGCGGGCGCGCCGACGGCCCGGTGGTCGTGCTCGCGCACAGCTGCGGCGCGCACATGATCATGCATCGCATCGATGGGCACGGCGTCGACGGCATCGACGCCCTCGTCACCGCCGGACTCGGCGCCACCGACTGGGGGCAGGACCCGGTGGCCCCCTTTCCGTTCGCAAAAGTCGACATCCCGTTCCTCGATGCCCTCGGCAGCGCCGAGTACGAGCGCGTACTGAACCTCGCGGCGGCAAGGGCCGACACGGTGAACGCCACCCACGACGCTTCCGCCCAGCTGTTCGTCGACGGCGCCGATCACTACTTCAAGGGAAAGAACGTCGAGCTTGGCGACGCCGTCGCGAGTTGGCTCGACGCCGTTTTCGAGTAGGCTGCCGTCGTCGCTGCGCTGCCGCTGACCCGATCGACGGGTGCCCCGGATTGAAACCGTGGCGACGTGTAGCGACGTGTAGGTCGGATTAGCCAAAGGCGTAATCCGACGAATGACGTGCGGTGGTTTCGTTCGACGCCGCGTCGGATTACGTCCCCGCTGACGCGGGGTCTAATCCGATCGACGGTGCGACGGTGCTCCGATTTGAAACCACGGCAACAGGTAGGTCGGATTAGCCGAAGGCGTAATCCGACGAGGAACGGGCGGTGGTTTCGTTCGACGCCGCGTCGGATTACGTCCCCGCTGTCGCGGGGTCTAATCCGACCTACGGTGCGACGGTGCCCCGATTTGAACCCACGGCAACGTGTAGGTCGGATTAGCCGAAGGCGTAATCCGACGAATGACGTGCGGTGATTTCGTTCGACGCCGCGTCGGATGACGTCCCCGCTACGCGGGGTCTAATCCGACCTACGGAGCGACGGTGCCCCGGATTGAAACCTCGGCAACGTGTAGGTCGGATTAGCCG
>JAUIDF010000219.1 GCA_030429125.1 Gammaproteobacteria bacterium
TACGTGGTGCATTCGATGGAGTCGACGGGTGACAGCCTGTCCTCAGCAATCGCCACGCTTCGTTCGGCGGCGGCGGGAGAGGCGAGCGCGACCGGCTGATCGTTCGATCGCGTCAAGCCGACAAGGTTACCGGGTAAGGGGACCGCGACCCGTTTAGGTCAACCGGGGCGAGCGTGTCCGGCCGTCGCCGGGGAAGACCTGCTGGATCGGGTCAGCTTCAGCCTGAGGCCTTTCGCCGTGGATTCGGGAACCTGCGAGACATCGTCCCAGGTGATCGACTGCCCGCGAACGATCGATCGACCCAGCACGGCGTTTTCCGCGAGTCCGATCGGCAGGCATTGCTTCGCCAACGACGTTTCGGCCGGCATCAGTTTGCCGTACACCGTGTAGCCGCCTTCGCCATCGAGCACTTCGCCGGCGGCCAGGTCGCGCTTTGCGGTCGCGGCGACGTCGGCGACGAATCCCTGCGTCGACCCGGTCGGCCGATTCAACAGGGCCGCCGAAAAGATCGACACGTTGAGCTCGAGTCCGATGAGATGGAATGGCTTGTACATTGCGGAAAACCGTCCGCTGGTGTCGGTATTCATGCCGTACTGCCGGAAGCAGGCGGCGCTGTAGTCGTTGGGGGCCTCGATGACGACGTACACGCCCCAGCGCAGGTCGCGGAACACCGGACGTCCGTCACGTTCCAGCGACGAGACCACTTCCACCTGTCCCTTGTGATGCAACTGGCCGCCGGCGTCGCGCGGTCGAAGGACATGCGCGAGATCGTCCATGCCGCAGGGTGGGAAGGCGAGGCCGTCCGGTGCCGGCTGAAGCCCCGTGGCATTGGCAATGGCGGCCATTTCGAGCGCCGACTTGGTGCCGTCGAGAAACGAGTTGAACATGCGACTGTTCATCCCCGCCGCGCGTGCCTCCTCGCCCGTCAGTCCGTAGTGGTCCCAGACCGTGTCGGGTGTCGATTCGTGGAATCCCGGGAGGTACTTCGTGCCCTTGCCGGCGGCTACCACGTCGAAACCGCAGGCGCGCGCCCACTCGATCAGTTCGCAGGTGAGCGCCGGCTGGTCGCCGTAGGCCATGGAATACACCACGCCCGCTTCGCGCGCGGCATCGGCCAGCGCCGCGCCGACCAGCACGTCGGCTTCGACATTGACCATGACCAGGTGCTTGCCTGCGCCGATTGCCTCCAGGCCGTTGGCAACGCCTGCGACGGGGTTGCCGGTCGCCTCGACGACGACGTCGACGTTGCCGGACCCGCACAGGGTTCGCGCCGACTCGGTGAACGAGACTCCCGCAATCATCGATTCCGACCAGCCGACGCGTCGACAGGCCGCTCGAGCGCCGTCGACGTTCAGATCGGCAATGCAGGTAACGTCGAGGCCCGGCGTCGTCGGCGCCTGGCTCAGAAACATCGAGCCGAACTTGCCGGCGCCGATCAGGCCCACCCGCACGGGGCGATTGGCGCAGACCCGCCGCTGCAGTTCAGTGTGCAAGTACATGGATATTCCCGCCGTTTTTCGGTTGACGCTCGCCGCGACCGGCGTCACTCGTTGCCGGACAATCCGGCGCGATCGCCCCCCCTGAATGTGACGAGTCGAAGGAAATTTGTTTCATTAAACGATAATACTGATAGCTGATGAAATACGTCTACAGAAAATCAGATAGTTAAAATACGATAAATATTAACTTATTCGTTGCAAAAACGATAAAAACGACGCAATAATATCCATTCGCAGATTGGTCCTGTACGCGAATTGCCGGGACGTGGTCGCCAAGAATGCCACGCCCGGGTGTCGGCGCCTCGAGGCCCGGCAAACGGGGTGCGACCAAACGATTCCAATAAGAATGTTCACGGAGGTGCGAATGTCGGCGGGCGGGAAGCTGTCGAGATTCCTGTTGATCTTCATCCCGCTGATCGTCCTTTGCCTGGTCGCGATCGGTGCATACCTCTATGGGGATGCATTGCGGCTGCGCCAGTCGATCGAGAGCAATGAAGAGCGAATCGCGAACCTGCTGGGAAGATTCCTTGGCGAGGAGCTCTCGCGCGTGCACGGCGATGTCCAGTACCTGGCGTCGCAATCGATACTGGAACGATTCCTGCGCGGCGAAACCCATCTGGCCGATGCGATTGCGGCTGACTACGCACGATTCGCCACGCGTCGCGAGTTCTACGAACAGATCCGGGTGCTCGACCCGACGGGCGCCGAGCTCGTTCGCGTCAATTACCGCGGCGGCAAGGCATCGGTCGTCGATCGCAGCGCACTCCGCGACAAGGGCGAACGCTATTATTTTCACGAGGCCATGGCGATGCCGCCGGGGCAAGTGTACGTCTCGCCATTCGATCTGAACGTGGAGGACGGCCGCATCGAGCAGCCGTTTCGGCCCGTCATCCGTTTCGCGATCGGTATCGACGCCCCGGGCGGCAGGCGCCTCGGCGTGCTGGTGCTGAACTTCGACGGCCGATCCCTGCTCGAGGCGTTTCGTCGACTGTCGGTCGAGTCTCGCGGCAAGACCTGGTTGTTGAACGCGGGTGGATACTGGCTGTCGAGTCCGGATGAGTCCGAGCGCTGGGGATTCATGCAGGCAGACGGCGACGGCGCTTCGTTGAAGAACCGGCACCCGGAACTGTGGGAACAATTGCGCGACAGCGACGCGCGCAAGGTCTCCATTGACGGCGCGTTGCTGACGCAGGCGCGCCTGTGCGGGGTCTCGGACTGCAACTCTTCGAGGTCGTCTTCGTCGGCCCCCGCGCATCAGCTGCCCTACGACGCCTCCGATCTGCCATGGCGCATTGCCTCGTATGTGCCCGCCGCCGATGCCTCGGGTCTCGGCCTGGTATCGCCCCAGGTCGGCGTATTGCTGGCGTTCATCGGCGTGTTGCTGATCGTTGCCGGCCTGGCCGCGGTCGCGGCATGGCGCATGGCGCATGCGCTGGAGTCTTTGAAATTGACCGACGCGGCGCTCCTGCGAAGCGAGGAACGGTTCCGGGTGCTGCTCGAGGCGGCACCCGACGCGATCATCATATCCGATGAAAGTGGCAGGATCGTTCACGCCAACGAGCGCGCTGCCACGGACTTCGGTTATACCCCGGACCAATTGCTGGCGCTGGGGATCGAGGACCTCGTGCCGATCGAATCGCGGGACCGACACGTCGCGCTGCGGACCGAATACATGAAGAAGCCGGAAACCCGCGCCGTCCGACCGGTCGAGATGCACGGTCGGCGCGCGGACGGCAGCGAGTTTCCTGTTGAAATCAGCCTGGCGCCGGTCAACACCGATGCCGGACTGATGGTCATGAGCGTGGTGCGCGACCGCAGTCAACAACAGGAACTGGAGACCCAGTTCCGGCAGAGCCAGAAGATGGAAGCCATCGGTCAGCTCACCGGGGGCATGGCGCACGACTTCAACAACCTTCTTGGCATCATCATCGGTAATCTCGACCTGCTGGAAAGAAACCTGTCCGCTGACGAGCCGTCCGTTCGCCGGCTCGGTTCGGCGCGCAAGGCGGCGCTCAGGGGGGCCGACCTGACCAGCCGCATGCTGGCGGTGGCACGCCGGCAGTCCCTGCAGCCGGAGCCGACCGACATCAACGAGGTCGTGCGCGACATTGCCGCCATCCTGCCTCGGACACTGGGTCCCGATATCGAACTGTCCCTCGAACTGGGCGATTCGGTACCGGCGATCATGGTCGATCGCTCGCAGCTCGATAATGCGCTGCTGAATCTCGCCCTCAACGCGCGCGATGCCATGCCATCCGGCGGCCGTCTGTATATCCGCACCGAAGGCGTCGATATCGACGAAGACTATCCACCGGCCCAGAACGGCGAGATCGCGCCGGGACGATACGTGCGGGTCAGTATCTCCGATACCGGCGCCGGGATGTCCGCGGACACCCTGCAACGAGCCTTCGAACCCTTCTTCACGACCAAGCCGCCCGGCAAGGGTACCGGCCTCGGGCTTGCCATGATCTACGGCTTCATCAAGCAATCCCGCGGCAACATCCGCATGTACAGCGAGCCCGGCGAAGGGACGACGGTGAAGGCGTATCTGCCCGCCACCGAGCAGAGCGCGGTCGCCGGTCGCGGCGCCGCCGTCGACGACGCGGGTCGCTTTGGCGGCGGTGAAACGGTACTGGTGGTGGACGACGAAGTGGATCTGCTCGATATTGCCGTGACCTGCCTGGAGGACGCCGGGTACACGGTATACGCCTCGCCGGACGGGCACACGGCGCTGGAGATTCTCTCGCGTCATCCCGAGACGAGCCTGCTCCTGACCGACGTGGTCATGCCCGGTGGATTGCACGGTGTCGCGCTCGCGGAGAAGGCGCGCGAACGAATTCCAACGATTCGCGTGGTCTACACCTCCGGGTTTCCGTCCAACGTGCTGGCGGACAAGGTCGAGTTGAGGCTCGACGCCCCCATGGTCGGCAAGCCGTATCGGCGTGACGACCTGCTTCGACGCGTTCGCGACGTGCTGGACGCGGACTAGGGGCCTGTCGATCCGGCCGGTTCGCGGCGAGCTTTGGCGCCTGTTGTCCCCTGCCGGCGTTGCGGCTCGTCGCCATGGAATCATCGTGCCTCCTCGCGTCGAGCTGCCCGATGCGAAATCGACACGCGATCTCGTACCCCCGGCACGGGATCTACAGCGCCCGTTCGCGAGATCGTTTCATCACCAGGCCCGAGTGAACGAGTGGTCGTGCGTCGATGTCCAAGGGTTGTGATAGGGTAGGGCGCGAGCCAGAGAACACGATTGGGAACCATGCGACGCGTTTTTCGGACCCTGGCGACATCCTTGTGTATCGCCGCCGGCGTGCTGCTGCTTTCGGCGGCTGGCGGCGCACGGGACGCGACCGCGACGGCATCGGACGCGGCACGCGCCATCGTGCTCGAGGTCGATGGCGCTATCGGACCGGCGACGGCGGACTTCGTCATGCGCGGTATCGACGACGCCGAACGCACTGGCGCGGCGCTCGTCATCCTGCGTCTCGACACGCCGGGTGGTCTGTCCGACTCGATGCGCGACATCATCCGGCGCATACTTGCCAGCCGCGTTCCGGTGGCGACGTTCGTGGCGCCGTCGGGTGCCCGCGCCGCCAGCGCCGGCACCTACATCATGTACGCGAGCCATGTGGCCGCCATGGCGCCGGCCACCAATCTCGGTTCGGCGACGCCCGTGAACCTGTCGCCAGGCGGTATCGGTGGTGACGAACGTCCGCCCCCATCGACCGGGGGGCCGCCCGGCGAGAAGGATGAGGGCGACCCGGGCGCGGAGCGACCCGGCGGGGAGGTCGGGCCGGAACAAGACCGCTCGCCGGCCGCCGGATCGGCCATGGAGAGAAAGGCGGTCAACGATGCCGCCGCCTATATCAGGGGCCTTGCGAAACTGCGCGGGCGAAATGCCGAATGGGCCGAGCGCGCCGTCCGCGAGGCAGTCAACCTGCCTGCGAGCGATGCGCTCGAGGAAAACGTCATCGACTACGTTGCCCGCGATATCGACGACCTGCTCGCGCAACTGGATGGTGCTCGAATCGTCATGGGCGAGGACGAAATCGTGATGTCGACGACGAATCTCGTCGTCGAAACGATCGCGCCCGACTGGCGCACGCGCATTCTGTCGATCCTGACGAACCCCAACGTCGCCTATATCCTCATGCTCGCGGGCGTCTACGGCATCTTCTTCGAACTATCCAGTCCGGGTGCGCTGTTTCCGGGCGTGCTTGGGGCAATCTGCCTGGTGCTGGCCTTCTATGCCTTCCAGGTGTTGCCGGTAAATTATGCCGGCCTTGCCTTGATGGTCCTCGGCATTGCGTTCATCGTGGGTGAAGCGTTCATGCCGAGCTTCGGCGTGCTCGGAATCGGCGGTGCGGCGGCGTTCGTGATCGGCTCGGTGATTCTCATGGATACCGGGGCCGAGCTCTACCGGGTGTCATTGCCCGTGATCGGCGTGGTTACGGCCGTTACCGTGCTGTTCGTGTTCACGGTCGTCGGCATGGCCATTCGCCAGCGCGGTCGGCCGGTGGTAACCGGCCGGGAGCAGATGATCGGAGACGCCGGCGAGGCGCTCGAAGACTTCGAGAACGGCGAGGGGCAGGTGCTCATCCATGGCGAACGATGGTTTGCCCGCGCCGACGCGCCGATCCGCAAGGGCGAGCGCGTCGCGGTGCGGGCCATGCGCGGGCTGACGCTCGATGTC
>JAUIDF010000220.1 GCA_030429125.1 Gammaproteobacteria bacterium
TCGATGACGCGGCGCGGCTTCCCGCCGGCTTCGACGTCGGCGACCATCTCAAGTCGGTCCGGCACGAACGGATTGGGCGCCGGCAACGTGAGTTCGGCGAATTCTCCGGGCTCACGCCAACGATCCAGCAGGTCGTCATCGAGCGCGCCCAACGTGTATCCGGTGTCGAACCACTGATCCACGCTTTGCGGTTTGACCGCCGGACTGACGAGCGTCACGAGGACGTCTTGCGGCCTGAGCCGGTCGACGAAGTCCTGCACGATGCCGGGTGCGAAGCGCTCGAATGCATAGGGCGCGTAGAGCACGTCCTGCCAGGGGTAGTCGTGCATGCGGTCGGCGATGGAACGAACCAGCGACACTGCGTCGATTTTCTCGCTAAAGCGGAAACCGATGTCCGCCAGACGCTTCTGTTCCTCGTACCGCCAGCGCTCGATTCCGCGCTCGCGCAGGGTCGCGATGGCACTGAACAGCATCTCGCCGATCTCGCCGACATGGCGCTCGCCCTCGCTCGTCAGGCTGATGCGTACATCGAGCAGGCCGCGGGCGACGTCCATGGAGCCGGCACCCGCACTCAGTCCACCGGCCCAGCCTCGTGCTTTCAGGGCGGCCAGCAATGAACCTTCGCCCTCGTGGCCGAGGATGTTGGCGATCTGGTGAACCGGCTTCTCCCGGTACGAACCGATCGTACTCGGCACCTCGAAGGTAAACGCAAGTTCGCGCCGTTCCTTGAGCGGCGCGACCTCCAGCATCATCGGCATGTCCGACGGACGCAGCAAGGGCACGTCGGCGACGAATCGCTCGGCGTCGGTGCGTCGCACCCCGGGAAACCGGGCCCTGACCCAGGTCTCCAGGTCGTCGAGCGACTCGCGGCCGATCACGGCGAGCTTCATCAGGTGTGCGGAGTAGTTGGCCTCGTAGAACCGGACCAGGTCGTCGCGCACCGGCGCGCCTTCCCGGTCGGCCAGCGTCTCCAGGCTGCCGACGGCGAACTCACTGCGCGGATGGGCAGGATTGAAGGCCTGTCGCAGCGCGCCGAGGGTGCGTCGCCCTTCTTCGTCGGAACGCGCGGAGTACTCCGAATCCACGATCACCCGCTCGCGTCGCACGAACTCCGGGTTGAACAGGGGGGCAATGAAGAACTGCGCGAAGCGATCGAGGGCGCCCTCGAGGAACGCCGGGCTCACGGAGAAGAAATAGTTGGTGTGATCGTACGTGGTATAGGCGTTGTGGCTGCCCCCGTGATCCTTGATGAAGGCCTGGTATTCACCCGCCTCCGGGTACTTCTCGGTACCGAGAAACAGCATGTGCTCGAGAAAATGCGCCAGTCCCTGGCGACCGGGCGGGTCGTTGCCGTGGCCCACCGCCACGTCCAGCGAGGCGGCCGACTTGTCGGTCTCGGGATCGGAGACCAGCATGACTTCGAGCCCGTTGTCGAGCACGAGGCGGCGATACTCGCGATCGTCGAGCTCGCCGGTGCGCACGCCGGCGGTGGCCTGCGCGACGGTGGTGGCGAGACAGGCAAGCACGGTCGCGGCCAAGACCGTCCATCGGACGGTCCGCTGGGATCTGTCGGGGTCAGGCGTGTACATCTGGCTGTCTGCAGGCAGGCGCGACACGTCGCGCGAAACGGTTACCGGCACTAACGTATCACGCGACCCGGGCGGCCGTCGTTACGGCACATTAACGGCGAAGCCCTTCGCGCCCGTCACGTCGAGCGGCAGCGTGAACAGCCGGCCGCGACCGCTCGAGGGTCGCTGGTCACCGGCAAGGCGCAGCGCGTGCCAGGCCATGGCGTGATTGCTGGTGGTCACCGAGAGCCCCGTCCGCGCTTCGAGGTCGCCGACCAGCGACGAGGCGCCGAGCGCCGTGCAGGCGATGAACAGCGTGTCGACGTCACGACCGGCCACCAGTTTCAGCGCCGCATCGACAATGGAGTCGTGATCGATTCGAACCACGTCGGGGTCGCGGGCGTTGAAGAAGCTGCCGAGCGCGCCGACGTCGAGGCCATCGGCCTCCAGGCGCTCGGCCATCGGCAGGCTGATCTCGTCGAGATACGGGGTAAGCAGCGCGACGCGGCGGGCACCGAGCGTGGCAAGCGCCTGACGCGATGCGGTCATCGGATTGGTGGCGGCGACGCCGGGCCTGACTTCGCGAATCAGGTCAGACACCCGCTGCTCGCCGATGAACATCGAGGCCGAGGTGCACGCGTAGGCCACGCAGTCGAGGGGAGATTCGGGCAGCAACGTACGCATGGCATCGACCAGCAGGGGTTCCATGGCGAGCAGCCCGGTACGCGTGACCTCGGCCGGGCTCGCGACCCTTCCGACATAGAAACCGACGCCGTCCGCGTCGAGCAGGCCACGCCAGTCCCGCTCGATGCTGGCATCGCTGGCGAGCGCCACGAGACCGATGGACGCGACGGCGTCCAGGCGCGGTTTCAGGCGATAGTCGAAGGAAACGGCGCCGTGCCGCATGGTCTGCCCTCGGGGTGGCGAAAAGCGCGAATAGACGCTGCGGCGCGCCTCCTGTCAAGCACCGCCAGCCTCGCCCGCAGCGGCACGAACGGCCGCAACCGGGCTGCTCACGGCCCGATTGGTCGCGTGGCACAAACTGAGCGCTGGCGGTCGACAGCGGAAAAAATCGACAAATGTGCAAATCGACTCAACTCAGCCCAAGTGGGAATTGAGCGATTTGTATTCCTAGTTTATTGTTTTAATGAAATTATTTTCTATTCTCGCCGGCAATGACCGGGAAACACCTGGCAACCGTTTTTATCGAAATGTGTAAAAATGTGTGAAATTCGTGTGAAATTATATAAATTATGTTACGCTTTTATGATATAGACGTAAACTATTAGATATCTAAGTTGATTGCAAGGCGTCAGCTTCCCGATACGCCGTCATCACGCCGGATTCTTACGCCGGCAGACCGCATCAGGCTTTGCCCGGAAATCGCGACAACGACCGTCGCCAAACCCCGCCCCCCGCTCGTCCGCGGCTGTTAAAGGGACAAGCAGGAACGACAAGTGATGGAGCCCTTGGTTCATGAAACATCTGTCCACCGCCGCGCCCGCCGTCGCCCGCCCCTCGAGCGTCCTTGCGGTCGCCGCCGCCGTCACGCTGCTCGCGGCGTGCGCCACCACGACGCACCCGCCATCCAAGCCCGTGGCCAGGGCGAGCGCCGCGATGCCATTGAAGGCGGCGAAAGCTCTCCACGAAACGGATAAGCGGTCGGCCTACGTTCCGCCTTCGGACACACCGACCGCCACGATCCATTTCGAGCGACCCGAAGAGCTCGGCTTCAATCTCGCCAATGTTCACCTGGACAACGAAAACTGCGCGGCCCGTCGGGAGTTCGTCGGTGACCCGTCTTCCGACAGTTTCCGTGGACAGATTGCCGCCAGTGGCGAGATCACGGTATCGACGTGGAGCGACGCCACCTGGGTCGGTCCACAGCCATTCGACATCGAGTTCTGCAACGCGATTTTCACCTTCGCTCCCGACCCCGGCGAGTCGTACTTCGTGGCACGCCCGCAGCTGGAAAACGATTGCCGCGTCGACGTCTTTCGTGCCGACGGCGCGCTGGTCGACGTCGAGATGCGCCAGCCGGTGAGCTCGGAGTCGGACAATGGCGCCTGGTGCCAGCAGAGGCTGCCGGGCTCGCTTGGAAAGACCAGGGCGCCCAAGTTGCTGGTCGACCTGCCCGGCGCAACGCCGATTCACGAACTGTTCTCGCTGTAACCGCATTGCGTGACCTCCTCGGTGCCGGGTGAAGCGGGTCCGGCCACCGATTCGGGTGGCGAAATTTAATGCCGCCCGTCTCGCGGTAAACGATACACTCGACCGCTGAAGCGCGTCTCGGCCGGGAAACCGGGTACGGCGCCCGCTCACGTTGATACCCTGCCGGCGCATTCATGGACTTCGCACTCTTTCTTGGCGGACTCTGCCTGCTGATCGCTGGTGCGGAGGTTCTCGTACGCGGCGCCTCCCGCCTGGCCGCCGCGCTCGGTATCTCGCCCCTGGTGATCGGTCTCACGGTCGTCTCCTTCGCCACCGGCTCGCCGGAAATCGCGGTCGCGGTGAGCGCCACGCTGTCGGGCCAGGGCGACATCGCGCTCGGCAACGTGATCGGCAGCAACATCTTCAACGTGTTGTTCGTGCTCGGCAGTTCGGCGCTCGTGGTGCCGCTGCTGGCGGCCAGGCGCCTGGTGCGCATCGACGTGCCGCTGATGATCGCCATCTCCGCGGCCGTGGTGGTGATGTCCCTGGACGGCAGCGTGAGTCGGCTGGACGGCATGTTGCTGCTCGTCGCGCTCGTGGCCTACGTGGTGCTCAGCATCCACATCAGCCGGTCCAGCGAACAGGACGCATCGTCGACGACGAACGAACCGCGCTCACGCCGCGCGCCACGCGCGATGGCCGTCGATCTCCTGCTCGTTGGCGGCGGACTGCTGCTCCTCGTCGCCGGGTCGGACTGGATGGTGGATGGAGCAGTGGCCATTGCCCGCCGGATCGGGGTCAGCGATACCGTCATTTCCCTGACCATCGTCGCTGCCGCCACCTCCCTGCCCGAGGGGGTGACCTCCCTGGTCGCCGCGTTGCGCGGCGAGCGCGACATGGCGGTGGGCAACGTGGTCGGCAGCAACGTCTTCAACCTGACCGGCGTCCTCGGCCTGGCCGCGCTGATATCGCCCGCGGGCATGGACGTGGCGCCCGCGGTGATTGCCTTCGACCTGCCGGTGATGCTTGCCGTTGCGTTCGCCTGCCTGCCGGTGTTCTTCACCGGGGGCACCATCTCGCGCACGGAAGGCGCCGTGCTGCTGGCCTACTATGCGGCCTACATGATCTACCTGGTCCTTGCCGCCACGGCGCACGACGCGCTGGCGCCGTTCAGCGCCACCATGATGGGGTTCGTCCTGCCGATCACGGCCCTGACCCTGGCAATCGTTGCCTGGCGCCAGTTGCACAAGCCGCCGCACGGTTGACCCCCGACCCCGGCCTCTTCGCCATCCGCGCGACGACGGTGTCGAGGCCGGGTACGTAACGGTTGTCCGGGATCAGGCCGCGCTGGCGTCCTCTTCCTCGACAATCAGCGGGTAGACCCCGGACTCGTCGTGAACCTCGCGCCCGGTAAGCGGCGGATTGAAGACACAGACCATGCGCATGTCCACGCCCTTGTTGGCGCGGAGCCAGTGCTCGTCGTGCTCGTCCAGGGCGTACAACGTGCCGGCCTCGATGGGCCAGACCTTGCCGTCGGCGATGGTCTCGACCTCGCCCTGCCCCTCGATGCAGTACACCGCCTCGAGGTGATTCTGGTAATGAATGTGCGTCTCGGTGCCGGCCCGGATAATCGTGTCGTGCACCGAGTAGCCCATGCCATCCCGGGCCAGGACCAGTCGACGGCTGACCCAGTTGCCGCCGTCGACCTCCTGGTCGGTCCCGGAAACTTCGTTCAGTTTCTTGATGATCATTGCTCGAATTCTCCTTCAGGCCGCATTGCGCTTCGCATCGAAACGCGGCGCCACCTCGTCGGCGGCCTCGTCGATGATGTCCAGCCCCCTGGCAAGATCCGTTTCGTCGATCGTCAGGGGCGCGAGAAACTTCAGTACCTGGTCGTCGATACCGGCCGTCTCGATGATCAGGCCGCGCTCGAAGCAGGCTGCCGATATCGCTTCAGCGGCACCGGATGCATCGCAGGCGAGACCCTGGATAAAGCCGCGACCACGCCACGTGGCGCCGAGCGACGGATGGCGCTCGGCGATGGCCTTGAGTCGCTTCTCGACCAGGGCTGCCTTGCGCTCGACTTCGCGGCTCAGCGCGTCGTCGCGCCAGAACGTCTCGAGCGCGGCGGCGGCAGTAATGAACGCGAGGTTGTTTCCGCGGAAGGTGCCGTTGTGCTCGCCAGGCGACCACTTGTCGATATCCGGGCGGATCAGCAGCACGGAAAACGGCAGGCCGTAGCCGCTGAGCGACTTCGACAGCGTCACCAGGTCCGGCTTGATACCCGCTTCCTCAAAGCTGAAGAAGCGGCCGGTGCGACCGCAGCCGGTCTGGATGTCGTCGATGATCAGCAGGATGTCGTGCCGGCGGCACAGCGTCTCGAGCCGGACCAGCCATTCGTTCGAGGCGACGTTGACGCCAC
>JAUIDF010000221.1 GCA_030429125.1 Gammaproteobacteria bacterium
CGCCGAAGATCATGGGCGACCGCACCGGACTGCATCCGCTGGCCATCATCGTCGCGATCTTCTTCTGGGGCTCCGCCCTCGACGGCATCCTCGGCATGATCCTGGCCATACCGTTGACCGCCTTCCTGGTCGTGGCCTGGCAGCTGGCCCGACAGAAGTACATCCGCGAGATCTTCTGACCGCGACGAGGCCGTCGGCTAGCGCATGACGAACGGGTTCGCCATCGGCGCCGACGAGGTGTTGATCCACGTGGTGCG
This sequence comes from Gammaproteobacteria bacterium, assembly GCA_030429125.1. GTDB lineage: Bacteria > Pseudomonadota > Gammaproteobacteria > Arenicellales > CAJQKF01 > BQJD01. The sequence continues at coordinate 258 of JAUIDF010000221.1, forward strand.
CGTGCGGGTGTAGTCGAGCACGGACTCCAGGCCCGCCTCGCGGCCGTACCCCGAGTCGCCGAATCCGCCGAAGGGCGCGATGGGCGAGACGGCGCGGTAGGTGTTGATCCAGCAGATGCCCGCCCGCAGGCGCCTGGACACGCGGTGCGCCCGCGCCACGTCGCGGGTGAAGATGCCCGAGCCGAGGCCGTAGCGCGTGGCGTTCGCCATCGCCACGGCCTCCTCCTCGGTGTCGAAGGGCAGCAGCGACATGACCGGCCCGAACATTTCCACCTTCAGGGTTTCCACGTCCGGCCCGTCGCACTCGACCAGCGTGGGGGCGAAGAAGTTGCCCGGCCGCGCGACGCGCTCGCCGCCGAAGCGAACCCGCGCGCCCTGCGTTCGCGCGACGGCGAGGGTCGACTCGATTCGCTCGACCTGGGCCCTCGTGCACAGGGGGCCGACGTGGGTGTCGTCACTGAGCGGATCGCCGACGACGATGCGTGCCGCCTTCTCCTCGACCCGGGCCGCCACGGCCTGGAGCACGTCCCGCTGCACGAGGCCGCGCGAGCCGGCCACGCAGGACTGGCCCGATGCGCCGAAGTTGCCCGCGATCAGGCCGTTGGCGGCACTCTCGATGTCGGCGTCGTCGAATACCAGGATCGGCGACTTGCCGCCCAGCTCCAGCGTGGTCACGGCGAAGTTCTCGGCGGAGTTTCGCACCACGTGACGTGCCGTCCCGGGTCCGCCGGTGAAGGCGATGCGGTCGATGTCCGGATGGCGCGTGAGGGGAATGGCGCAGTTCCCGGCATCGCCCGTGATCACCGACACGACGCCGGCGGGAAATCCCGCGGCCTCGATAAGGCGCGCGAACTCGAGCATCGGCGCCGGCGCGATCTCCGAGGCCTTGAGCACCACCGTGCAGCCGGCGGCCAGCGCCGGCCCGAGCTTGGTCGCGGTGAGGAACATCTGCGCGTTCCAGGGCACCACCGCGGCCACCACGCCGATCGGCTCGCGCGTGGTGTAGACGTGCATGTCCGGCTTGTCGATGGGCAGCACCGCGCCCTCGATCTTGTCGGCGAGGCCGGCGAAGTAACGGTAGTAGTCGGCGACGTAGCGGGTCTGCGACACGGTCTCGGCCGCCAGCTTGCCGCTGTCCGCCGTCTCCACGCGGCCGATGCGCTCGGCATGCCCCTCGACCAGGTCGGCAAGGCGATACAGCAGGCGGCCGCGCGCCGAGGGGGAGAGATCCCGCCACGCCGGATCGTCCAGCGCCCGGCGCGCGGCCGACACCGCGCGATCGACGTCTTCCGGCGCCGCGCAGGCGAAGGTGGCCCAGGCTTCGCCGGTCGCCGGGTTCTCGGTGGTCATCACCTGCCCGGCCGCGCCGTCGGTCCAGGCGCCGTCGATGAACAATGCATAGTGCGGCATGTCGCTCATGAGTTTTCTCCCCGGTCGAAGGCCGGCATCACCTCGTCGATGAAGCGGGCGAGCGAGGCGCGTTTGCGCTCGGCGCTCATGCCGCTGTCGATCCAGAACGCGAACTCGTCGTAGCCGAGCCGCTCGTACTCGCGCAGCCGGTCGATGACTTCGCCCGGCGTGCCGATGGTCAGGTCTCGCCGCAGCCGTTCGGGCGCCATCAGCGTGTTCGCATCGAGTTCCTCTTCGGACAACGGCGCGATCAGTCCCTGGCTGACCGGGCGCTCGTTCTTGAACCAGGCGCCGAAGTAGCCGTAGAAACGGCTCAGTTCCCGCGCCGCGCGGTCGGCATCCGCCTCGTCGGCGGCGACGTACGCATGATGCAGGAGCATGATGCGCGGCCGCGCGCCGCCGACCGTTTCGCAGGCCGTGTTGAAGCGTCCCATCAGGCTCTCGATTTCCTCCCTGCCCTGCCACAGCGGCGTGACCTGCACGTTGAACCCGCTGCGTACCGCGAACTCGTGGCTGTTGGGATCGCGGGCGGCGATCCAGATCGGCGGCCCGCCGGGCTGCACCGGCTTCGGCGTCGAGGTGGTGGCGGGAAAGCGGTAGAACTCCCCTTCATGGGCGCAGTCGCCGGCCCACAGTTGCCTCAGCAGGGGGGTGGTCTCGCGAAGCCGCTGCCCGGCCTGCCAGGCATCCATGCCGGGCATCAGCCGCTCATATTCGTAGCTGTAGGCGCCACGGGCAATCCCGAGTTCCAGGCGGCCGCCGGTGACGAGGTCGGCCAGCGCGGCCTCGCCGGCCAGGCGAATCGGGTGCCAGAACGGCGCCACCACGGTGCCGGTCCCCAGCCGCACGTGGTGGGTGCGTCGCGCGAGATCGGCAATGGAGATGAACGGGTTGGGCGCGATGGTGAACTCCATGCCGTGATGCTCGCCGGTCCAGATCGCGTGCATGCGGGCATCGTCCGCCATGCGGCACAGCTCCAGGTACTGTGCGTAGAGCAGCTCGTGAGACTGGTCCGGCGCCAGGCGTTCCATGTGAACGAACAGCGAGAATTTCATGGGTGTTTCCGTCAGTTGAACTGGTGAACGTCGCCGCCCTGCTCGTCGCCGACATACAGTCCGAAGCAACGCTGCCGGGACTCCAGCGCGAAGCGCTTCATCATCTCGGCGTGGGCGGCGGAGACGAACCGCAGTTGGGAAAGTGAATCGACCGGGACGAATTCTCCGGCTGCGCCGGCGGCACTGCTGGCCGCGCTGGCGATGAAATAGCTGTAGTGGGTACCCGTCTTCGCGTCGTCGAAAATCGAGTACGCCTTGCCGATGTCGGCGTCGACGCCGATGGCGTCGAGATGCTCGGCCAGCGCGGCGCGAACCCGCGCGCGGCCGCTCAACGCCACCTGCGGCGGCCGGTAGCCGTCCGCCGTCGATTCGAGCAACACGCCGTCGCCGTACTCGACGATGGCGCCGGCCACGGCCTTCAACCCCTGTCTCGGCGCGGCGGCCGCCTCGCGTTCGAGGCCGAGACTGAAATAGTGACCCGACGCGTAGCCGAGGCCGCGACTGCCGGAGCATTCAAACGTCTCGACGCGACCGAGCAGGATGACGTGATCGCCGGCGTCGACCACGCGTTCCGTGCGGCAACCGAAGTTCGCTGCCGTGCCGTCGATCAACGGGCGCCCGCTCGCATCCTCGCGCCAGGACACCGCGGCGAATCTTTCGCCCCGATGGGTCGCGAACACGTTGGAGACGTCCTGCTGACCCTCGGCGAGCACGTTCACCGCGAACCGGTCACAGCCGGCGAAGGCGTCGAAGGACGACAGCGTCCGTGCCGGGCAAACCAGCAGCATCGGCGGGTCGAGAGACACCGAGGCGAAGGAATTGGCGGTGAAGCCGAGCGGACGGCCTGTACCGTCTCGCGTCGTCACCACGGTGACCCCGGTGGGAAACGCGCCGAAGGCGCGACGCAGAAGAACCGGATCGGGTGTGTTCACGGGGTCACCTCCATTTCGCGTCCGAGAAATTCGCGAATCGCCGCTACCGTGGGCTCATCGTGGGTCATGGGCATCATGTGCGCCGCGCCGGTAATGACCGCTGCCCGGCCGCGCGGTGCGCGCGCGCCCATGGCCCGCGACATCTCGGGCGTGGAGTTGGGTTCCGCGGCTCCCGTCACGAACAGCGCGGGGCACGCGAGGCTCGACAGGCCAACGTCATCGGGCCCGTCCTCGCCAGCGAACACGGTGTACGCCGCCTTGTAGGCGCGCGGGTCGACGGACTCGAGCCAGTGCCTGCAGGCCTTCGCGGCGACGCTGTCCGCGTCGTCGCCGAACCAGCGGGACAAGGTCGGCGCGGGATCGCTGACTGCCGTGGACGACAACGCGGCGGCCCGCCGACGTACCGCCGTGGCAGCGTCCGCCGTGCGTCGGAATATCGCGTTGAGCGCTATCACGGCCCCGCATCGACCGGGATGCCGGATGGCCATGTCCAGCGCGACCATGGCGCCCATCGAGTGACCGACGACGATGGCAGGGGACCGGATCGACGCCATGGCGCCGACGATGGCATCGGTATAACCCGCGAGCGAGTCGCCGACGTCACCAAGGACACTGTGCCCGTGCCCGGGGAGGTCGAATGCGCGGACCTCGTGATCCGCCGCGAGCGCGTCGAGCAAACCGGCCATTGACTCGGCGCGCAGGCCGACCCCGTGGATCAGTACCACCGGCCTGCCCGCGCCGTGTCGAATCCAGGCGATACCGTTGTCCGAATGCTCACGCGGCCGGTCGGACCACTTTGTCTCGAGGGGGTTGTCGACTGGAACGTGCATGCGACGGTTCGGGGTTGGCTGTGACCAGGTCCGGAAAACAACTGGCCGCGAAGTATCGGATTGGCGCCGCGGGCTGACAAACAATAAAATCGCGGCACTAGCCATTAGTCAACGTAATAGCTCGCTTTTTGCTCATGCGTCGCGCCCTGCCACCGCTGGCGTGGTTCCGCGCCTTCGATGCCGCGGCCCGCCACCTGAACTTCACCGCTGCCGCGCGCGAGCTTCATCTCACGCAGTCGGCCATCAGCCAGCAGGTGCGGGCACTGGAATCGCGCCTCGGCGTACCGCTGTTTCATCGCAAGCCGCGCGGACTCGCCCTCACCGACGACGGTCGCCGGCTGCTGCCGGACGTGGCGTCGGCGCTGGGCTCGCTGGCGGCGGCGACGCGGGCATTCGAGGCAGGACCTTCCGAGGGCCTGGTCACGGTGGCGGCGTCGGTCAGCTTCAACCAGTGGTTCATCACGCCCGGCCTGCACCGGTTCATCGCCGATAACCCGGGGACACGCGTTCGCATCGTCAGCGCCGTGTGGCCGGACGATTTCCATGCCCGCATTGCCGACGTCGAAATCCGCTTCGGCCCCCCGGCGGTGGTCGGCAACGATGCCGAGCGCCTTCTGCCGGACGAACTCGTCGTCGTCGCCGCGCCGGGCATCGGGGACGCCGGGGCGCGCCTGCACGACGCCACGCTGATCGAGACGGTGGGGACGTCGGACGGCTGGGAGGAATGGGTCGCGCACAGCGGTTACGCCGCGCGCCTCGAACCCTCGATCTTCGTCGACAACTACGGGCTGGCGATCGACCTCGCCCGTGCCGGTAGCGGCGTGGCACTGGCCAGTTCGCTACTCGCCGCGCGGTCGCTCGACGACGGGAGCCTGGTACGGGCTCGTGTAGAATCCCTGCCCACCACCGACGGCTATTACATCGCCAGCCACGCACCGGAAGGTACCCCGGCCGCGCGGTTTGCCGCGTGGCTGCGATCGGAACTGCCGCGACGCGCCGACCGGGGCGATGTCCGGGATGTCGACACGTGAAGACCCGGTCAGGGCCTGTTCACACTCACCCGGGAGAGCCCGATGCCGGGCCGTGTTGCGATTCCGACGAGGCCCGACGAGGCGTCGATCGTAGTGCCAGGGCGACGCGATGCAGCGCCGTCGGACGCGGAGAACGCACCGGAACATCGCCGCCAGCGGGTCGCGCGAAGAGGTCCCGGCCGGTGGGCGCCGGGTACGATCCGCGGGCGTGCCATGGCAGGCGACTGAGGGCGCGCCCCGCCCGGTTCGACCGCCCGGTTCGACCGCCCGGTTCGACCTCCGGGCTTCGCGCGACGTGGCGACGACGACGCCACCGGAGGGGGCGCGCCATGCGCGCGTTCCATCTAGTTCTTGAACATGACGCCATTGACGAGTGCCAGGCTGATGAACGAACGACGAACCCGGGACGATCCCATCGTCACAGGCAACGCGGCCTGGTCGTTCGATGTCGCGCCGGACGCGTTCGATGCCCACATTCGCCGTTCCATTCCCTACTACGATGACGGCCATGCCCTGGTCGCACGGCTCAGTGATTTCTTCCTGCCGGAAAACGCCCTCGTCTACGACGTCGGCTGTACGACGGGCGCGGCGTCGCGCGCCATTCTCGAGCGGCAC
>JAUIDF010000222.1 GCA_030429125.1 Gammaproteobacteria bacterium
CCCAGCCGGTGTGAATGTAAACGACGTCGCCGGGCAGAATGCCGCGCCAGCCAATGCCCTGGGACTCGATCATGGCTTCGATGTCGGCGGCCGTGACCATCTGGCCGGGCGACAGCGGTTCGCCATTGCCGACATGCGCTTGCGCGTCGAGCAGCACGGCGCTGGTGATGATCGGCGGCACCTGCTCGATGCCCAGCTTGAGCAAAGGCGATTCGGGCGTCGGCTTGACGTCGGACTGTGTATAACCGCCGTAGTAGTTGGCCGAATCGACGGGCGGTTCTCCTTCGCCGTTCCACGCCTCGTTATAGTGGGCGAAGTGGCCGAGGGCATCCATCTGAGTGCCCTGGGCGCCCGGTTCCCCACTCGCCACCTTTTCGCCGTTGAACGCATGACGCGTGCCGGGAATCGACGCGGTGGGATTGAACGTGTACTCGAGCGGTACGCCGAATGGCGACAACGGCATGGTGTTGGAGCGCTCGTGGGACAGTTCGTAAGCTTTCGCGCCGGCGGCGGCAAGATGATAGGCACATCGCTGCCACGTGCCGGCGCCGATGGTGTTCGCCATGCCAATCTGGTCGCCGTCCGGCCAGGGGCCGGTGGGCACCGCGGCCTTGCTGCGTTCGACGACTTGTTCCTGCGTCTCGTCGGCGGCAGCCGCCGCCGCGACGGCGGCCATCGCGCAGCCAATGAATATCCGGTTCAGGCCGCGCAGCAATCCGCCACGGGACCGGTATTTCGTTCTCGTCATCTCGTCCTCCTGATCGACTGCAGGTCGATCTTGATCGTCGTTCGTCGCCCCTGGCGGGGCGCGAGTCGCATCATGGCATACTCGTGACCCCAAGGCGAAGCGGTGCGCGGGGTGTTATCCGAATGCCGCGAATGCGAGTCCGGAAAGAATCGCCCCGGTGGCGCCCAGGCCAACGTAGGCCGCGAACACGGGGCGCCTCACCAATGACCAGACCGCCGTCATTGCCGGAATACTGCTGATCGCGCCCGCAACCAGGAATGCCATGGCGGCGCCGTGGCTCATGCCCTGTTCGATGAGACCGGAAACCAGCGCGGGGGCGGCATAACTGTTGAGGTAGGCCGGCGCGCCGACGGCTGCACCGACGAAGATAGGCCAGATCCCCTCGCCACCGACGACGCCGCCGATGGCGTCGGCCGGCACGTAGGTGATCAGCAACCCCTCGAGCAGATAGGCCAGCATCAGCCACTTGGCCAGGAACAGGCCATTGATGATCAGTTCGCTGCGCAATGTATCCACCCGGTGGGCCTCTCGCCAGAAACGCCACCGGGGCAGTGCGCCGAAGGGCGAGGGGCCGCAGCCGCAACCGCCACTGCCACCGCGATTCTTCAACGGGGCGTCGAACCAGCCCATTCGGCCGGCGAACTCCATGGCGAAACCTCCCAGCAGCCCGATCGACACCGCGGCAACGGTCTTGCCAATGGCGAAGGACCAGTCGAGGGCCGCCGCCGTGATCAGCAGGGTCGGCGGGTCGATGAGCGGGGACGATAACCAAAAGGCCATGACCGCGCTGATCGGCGCGCCGAATGCGAGCAGACCGGCGATGAACGGGATCACTTCGCAGGAACAAAATGGCGCCAGGCCACCGAACAGGGCGGCAAACAAGATCATCGTCGCTCGCCGGCCCCGGAACGCCCGTGCGACGACACTCTCGGCGCCCGCGGCCCTGAGGTAGGCGATCAACCCGACCGCGAACACGATGAAGGGAAGGGTGCCGCCGAAGGCGCGTAGCGCGATGTCGACCACGGCGCCGGTGTTGTCGGGGTCGAGGATGGCGACGGCGAGAGGAATACCGGCGACCAGTGTCCAGGCCGATTTGAGGCGAGCCACCGATAGCCGTACCGCGTTGACGAGATCGGGAGCCAGCGTCGTCATGAACTTCCGTCCCGGGTTGGCGTCCGTTGGTCGGCGCAACATTCCGCGAGCAGGTAGGCAGCGAGCCTCTCGATCCGCTCGAACTCGGCCCGGCTGATGACCGACCGTCCCTGCTTGTGCTGGGAGATCAACCCGCCGGCGGCGAGGAATCGCAGGTGATGCGCCAGCGTGGATGGTGCCATGCCGGTCCGCTCCTGGATCTCTCCGATGGCAAGACCGTTCTGCCCCGCTCGCACCAACGTGAGCAGCACCGCGAGACGGGGTTCGGATCCGACTGCCGAGAATCCCTGCGCGGCTTGTTCGGGTGTCAGCATGCTCTGTATCCAATAAACTATAAAACTAGGATTATAGTTATTTAATCGGGGGGCACAAGTCCCCAGGGCCGGGGCCGGGCCCGGGACGAGCCGGTACGCAGCGATGGCGTGCCGGATATCGGCCTTGCGATCGGCGCCGCGCGGTCGTGAGGCGGCCGCGCGGATTCGTGAAGGCCGGACACTACGCGGACCGATCCTCGTCAACGACGGCAACCGGGAGAAGCCTTCCGATCCCGTCAAGCCTGCGCTGCAGTTTCAGCTGGTCGAGGCTCTCGAACGGCCGGTTGACGAAGACCGACACGCGCTTGTGCAATTCCATGAAAGCGCGGTGGAAAGCCGTCTTTTGTTCGAATTCGGGCACGCTGAGGTTGCCGGGGTCCGCGATGCCCCAGTGGGTCGGCATCGGCCGGCCCGGCCAGAGCGGGCAGGATTCGGCCGCCGAGCGATTGCAGACCGTGAATACGAAGTCCATGACGGGTGCGTTCGCGCCGCGAGTACGCTGCGGGTGGAATTTCCGGTGTACAGGAACAGGACATTGAATGCGGGCTCGCTCACGGTTTCGATCTCGATCGGTGATCTGACCGACTCGTGTTCACCGCGCCGCGACTCGATCGCGACAGCCGTTGATGCGGGGTGCGCCCACCGGCTTCGATGGGCGCGATGGGACATCGAACGGGCTCGACGTGACCGGATCGTGTCAGCGGTTCGCGTTACCCGGCGGTATCCGGTCGGGTCGGGTAACCCGGTTGCCCCGGCTTGTCTGGCCGGTGCCGACAGGGGCCGACGGACGAACCCGACATCGGTGCCAGGAGTTGATCAAACGTCGGCGAGTCGATCAGCGCGACCAGGTCGGCGCGAAAACTGTCGGGATCGCGCTTGCCGGCGATGGCACACAATATGTACCGCCCGAAGGTGTCGAGGCGCGTCCACTCAATGGCGATACGCCAGCGCGCCAGCAGTTTGGTGACCGATGCCGGTGGAATCGTCGCCGAAAGTAACTCGCGCCGGGCACTGGCCGTCCGCTCGTCGTAGATCGCCGGCATCTCCTGTCCGGCGCGCGCCAGCGATGATTCCAGGGTGCGGCGAAAGGCCTGCATGTCGGCGCCGTTGCCAACCGGCAATTCATGCAGTGTCTCGCGGTCGTTCCCCGAGAGTGCCTGCCAGTGGGCGAGACCGATACGGATTCCGCAGAGGTCGAGTTTCATTCTCACTGCCCACGTCAGCCATTGCCGGCCGGGGTCGCGACGAGCCTCGAGGGCGAGCCAGGGATAGGTCATGAGTCGGTCTGCCTCGTGGCGGGCGCCGGCGGTCGTTGCCGGCGCCCCGTTCTGTCGAGCGCCGGTCAGGTATATCGCCGGCTCTTGAAGGAGACACTTCGCCGATAGTCGTCCAGCGTGCCGATCCGACGGATGTCCGCCCAGGTGCCCTTATAGTAGGGCACCACGTTGCGGTCGGTCCAGTCCGTCGTCACGTCGCCCACGTTACCGTTGAAATAGGCGAACATCATGAACGTGTGTCCCCGCTTCATGTCCGCTTCCGGATAGGCCATGGCGAATGTCGACCCGAAATCGTTGAACACTTCGACCACGTCGCCGGCCGAAATGCCGAGTTCGGCGGCGTCCTCCGTGTTGATCTCGATGGGAGCCATGGGATACCTCTCCTTGCGAAAGGCGATGTGCTGGTCGTGGTACGCCGTTTGCCAGATGTGGTTGGTTCGTCCGTTGTTTATCCAGAAGCGATATTTGTCCTTCTGCGCCGCCACCGGCTCGGGGAGTCCGTTCCATGGGGCGGGCAGGAAATGCGCCTTGCCGTCGTCGGTGGAAAACCGATTGTCGGCGTAGACCATCTCGGTGCCGATCAACTTGCCGTCGGTGAACTCCCTGACCGGCAGCTGCACGCCGTTGTTTCCCATTGCTCGCAGGCGCTCGTAGGTGACGAGATGACCGGTGGCACCGCCCTGGCTGTCGATGCCGTCGGGTTGGCGGAATCCGTCGTTAAAGGCATCCTCCTCGGCGTTCCAGTCGAAGCCCGAGAAACGAGCCGCCATCTCGGTGTTACCCTGGGCTTCGTACATCGCCTTTATCGTGTTCGCGATGGAGGCGGCGATCAGGCAGTCCGGGCGCGCTTCTCCCGGCGGATCCATGAAGCGTTCGGACAGTCGCATCCGACGTTCGCCGTTCATGGAGGTGAGGTTCATCTCGCCTGGGTGCACGGCCGGCATCATCAGGTGGCCGGCCTGTGCAAACTTGGTCGGGTACAAGTCGATGGTGGCGACGAACAGGCCGCCATGGTTCGTCACGGCGTCATAGGCTGCCTCGACCATGCCTTCGATACCCCCGCTTCGGGCGCGCGCCATGGCGTCGCGAACGATGTTCGCGCGGCGATACACGGTGGCGCGGTAGGCCTGCGCATTGAGCGTGGTCTGAAACGAATTGCATCCCCACACGGTAAGCATTTTGCCGTTGCCCTCGATGACCTCGCGGTCTATGTAGGGCGCCGGACGTGGTCCGGGGTAGGGCGGACGGGCATAACCCTCCTGGTGTCCGCCGAGACGACACACGCCGGTGCCCCGTCGACCCACGTTATGCGTCGCCAGTACGAGGTCGACCAGCGCCGACTGGATGCGGTAATTGTCGTTGCCCCAGATGATGCCCTTCTCGTACAGGTGTGCGGTCCGCGGCCTGTGCCCGGAGGGTTTGGTCTTGTAGGCCCATTCGGCGGCCTTCACGAGGTCTGCCCTGGAGATGCCGGTGACCTGGCTGCACTCGTCCAGGCTCATCCGGTTGGCGTTGAATGCCTCGTCGAAGCCGGTGGTATGGGCATCGATGAATTCAACGTCCTGCCAGCCCTGGTCGACGACGTACGTCATCAAGCCATTGAATAGCGCCGTGTCGGTGCCCGGGTTGATTGGCAGGTGTAGCACGTTGTCCTTACCGCCGGCCTGTTCCGCGACCGAGATCGTCAACGATCGTCGTGGATCGACGAAGATGACCTTTGCCGGACCTGCGCTCTCGCCGGGAAACCACTCGCCCTTTTTCTTCACGGTGGCGCCCTGGATATTGGGTAGCGCATGGGCGAGGAAGTAGTTGGTCTGGGTTTCGTAGGCGTTGGCGCCGATGTAGATCAGCGTGTCGGCAACCTCGCTGTCCTCGTAGCTGTTGTTCAGCTCGCCGATGCCCATGTCGCGGGACGCGTGACATTCGGAGTTGTAGGCCGGCCGATTGTGAATGCGGACCATCTTGGTGCCGAATGCGGAAAACATGAGCTTTCCGCTGCCCCAGGTGTTCTCGAATCCGCCGCCGGCGCCGCCGTGATCGAAACAATTGAAAAACAGCTGGTCGGGCCCATCGGCGTCGAGAATGCGCTTCGCCAGTCCGGCATAAAGCGCCAGCGCGGCAGGCCAGCCGGCATCCATCCAGTCGTCACCGGAGAACACCCGCGGGTACTTGAGGCGGTCGGCCGTGGCCCCGTCGGCGTTGTACATCGCGGTTGCCAGTTGTCCGCCGCGGGTCGAAGACAACCCCTGGTTGACGACGCAGTCGCGATCGGGAACGATCATGACGCGGTAGTCGCGGCCGTCGCGGTCTCGCACGCGGTTGACCATGGCGTTGGTCAGCGTTGTCGCGAGCGGAGGAAGTTGACGGGTGAAGTCGAGCCCGAGGGCGTTTTGATCCGGTGCCCGGCCGCCCTCGCGGTTAGCCGGCCACTTGTAGGCGTGGTAGCCGCACCCGACGATGCAGAAGTGGCAGGTCAGGTTCGACTTTTGCGCGTCGACGGGAGGCAATGGCAGCCTGTCTTTGAATTCGGTCATGACGAGTCTCCTGCTTCAGAGCATGACCGAATTCAAAGACAGGC
>JAUIDF010000223.1 GCA_030429125.1 Gammaproteobacteria bacterium
CAAGCCGAAAACCGATGTTGCCGGCGCCGGCAAGTATGATCTTGCGGCCCGTCTTGTCGAGGTGGCGCAGTTCGTTCATGACCTTGGGTATGGCCTTGCGCGCGGCGACGAAGAATACCTCGTCGCCCGCCTGAATGACGGTGTTGCCGCTGGGGATGATGGCGCTGCCGCGGCGGTAGATGGCGGCCACGCGCGTGTCCACGCGGGGCAGGTGCTGCTTCAACTCGCTGATCCGATGACCCACCATGGGGCTGCCCGAGTCCGCCCGCAGGCCCACCAGCTGAATTTTTCCGCCCGCGAACTCGACCACCTGCAGGGCGCCCGGATGTTCGATCAGGCGCAGTATCTGCTCGGTCACCAGCGCTTCGGGGCTGATGATGACGTCGACCGGTACCGCGCTGTTGTCGAAGATCTTCGGGTGTTTCAGGTACTCGCCGGCACGGATGCGGGCAATCTTCTTGGGCGTCTTGAACAGGGTCCAGGCCAGCTGGCATGCCGTCATGTTGACTTCGTCGCGGTCGGTGACGGCAAGCACCAGGTCGGCGTCGGCCATGCCCGCCTGTTCCATGACTTCCGGGTAGGCGGCGCCGCCGAGCACGGTGTTGATGTCGAGCCGGTCCTGGAGGCCGGCCAGCACGCTCTGGTCGATGTCGACGAGGGTAATGTCGTTGTTCTCCCGCGAGAGGATCTCTGCCATGGAGACACCGACCTGGCCGGCGCCGAGGATGACGATCTTCAATCCTATACTCCGTCGCGCGAGCGGTTCATGACGAACTCTTGCCCGTCTTGGCGTCGATTCCGAGGCCCTTGAGCTTGCGATACAGGTGAGTGCGTTCGAGCCCCGTACGGCTGGCCAGCTCGGTCATGTTGCCGCCTACCTGCTCCAGGTGGTAAAGCAGGTAGGCGCGCTCGAAGGCCTCGCGTGCCTCGCGCAGGTCGGCATCGAATCCCGGGCCGGAAGACGCGGCCACCGCCGGCGCGCTGCGACCCGCCACCTCCGCGGCGGCGTCGGCGGCGCCGATCTCCTCGGTGTCGCTGGTCAGCATGAGCCGGTGAACGACGTTCTGCAGCTCGCGGACATTTCCCGGCCAGTCGTGATTGCGCAGCGCGTTGAGCGCGCCGGTCGAGAACTTTCGATAGGGAAAGCTCTCCGTGTCCATGGCAATGCGTACCATGGCGTCGACCAGTTCCGGTACGTCTTCACGGTGTTCGCGCAACGGCGGCACGAACAGCGGTAGCTGGTTGAGGCGATCGTACAGGTCGCGTCGAAAATCGCCCGACTCGATCTTCTCGCCAAGATCCTGGTTGGTGGTGGCGATGACGCGCACGTCGATGTTCACTTGCTGGCGGCCGCCGACCCGGTAGAACCCGCGCTCCTCGAGCGCGCTCAGGAGCTTCGCCTGCAACGCCATGTCCAGGTCGGCGACCTCGTCGAGCACGAGCGTGCCGCCATTGGCGCGCTCCAGGCTGCCGGCGATGACGCCGGCGTCCTCGCTGCCGAAAAGCTGGATGGCGACGTTCTCCGCCGGCAGGGCGGCGAGGTTGATTTCCACGAACGGGGCGTCCCGGCGCGGACTCGCCCGGTGCAGGCTGCGGGCGACGACGCCCTTGCCGGAGCCGGGTTCGCCCTGCACCAGCACCCAGCCATCGGTGGCCGCGAAACGTTCCACCTTGGTGCGCAACTGGCGCATGACCTCGCTCGAGCCGAGCAGGCTCGAGGCAGGTTCCAGGCGCGTACGCAGGCGCCGGTTCTCCTGCTGAAGCTGGCGGTTTTGCAGCGCCCGCTGCACGGTGACCAGCAATTTCGCGGTCGACAACGGCTTTTCGAGAAAGTCGTAGGCGCCGATGCGGATCGCCTCCACCGCCGTTTCCACGGTGCCGTGGCCGGAAATCATGATCACCGAGGCATTGCAGCCCTGCTCCACCCATTCCTTCAACAGCGTGATGCCGTCGGTGCCGGGCATCCAGATGTCGAGCAACACCAGGTCGGGCTCGCCTTGCGCCATCATCTCCCGCGCCTGCTCCGCGCTCTCGGCGCCCGCGGTCGCGAAACCCTCGTCGGTGAGGATATCGCTGATGATGTGGCGGATGTCCGGTTCGTCGTCGACGACGAGGATATTGGGTCGGTTCATCGGGGATCCGGGTGTGGCGGCGTTCAGGGCAGCGCCTTGCGCGCCGGCGGCATGTCGGGATCGACCGGCTCGCCGGCGTCGTCGGTGTCCACGGGCGGCGCGACGTCGAGCGGTACCTGCATGCGCACCATCGCGCCGTCACCGCGGTTCTCCGCCTGGATGCGGCCGCCGTGTTCGTCGATGACGCGATGGACGATGGCGAGACCGAGCCCGGTACCCTTTTTCTTCGAGGTCACGTAGGGATCGAAGATGCGGTCCAGCAGGTTCTCGGGAAAGCCCGGGCCGTTGTCCTGCACGGTCAGCTCGACCCAGCTGCGACCGCCCGATTCCGCGATGCCGGTACGAATGACGATGGTGGGTGCCGGCGTGCCCTCGTGCATGGCGTCGCCGGCGTTGATGATGAGGTTGTTGAAGACCTGGCGAAACTGTACCGGATCGATCTGGATCGAGGGCAGGGCGTCGTCCAGTTCCAGCCGGATCACGGGTCCGCCCGGTGCGCGGTGCAGTTCGGAGACGTCCTGTATCAGGCGGTTCACGTCGGTCGGCACGGCCTTGGTGCGCACCGGCTGCGCGTACTCCGAGAACGCATTGACCATGAGCTTCATCGATTCCACCTGGTTGGCGATGGTGCTGGTCGCTCGGTCCAGCGTCTCGCGCTCGTCCTCGGGCAGGCGCGAGAGGTACTTGTGCCGGATGCGCTCGGCCGACAGCTGGATCGGCGTCAGCGGATTCTTGATCTCGTGCGCGAGACGCCGTGCGACCTCGCCCCAGGCCGCGCTCCGCTGGGCGTGCAGCAGCTCGGTGACGTCCTCGAACACGATGACGTAGCCGCCGAAGTCGAACCGTTCGCCGGGAATCCGGGTGCCCCGCACGATCAGCGTCTGGCGGCCGCGCCCGTGATTGAGGTCGATCTGGTACTTCCACTCCGGCGTGCCCTTGCCGATCTCCTTGTCGATGACGCTGAACAGCGGCTCCACCCAGGCCGCCTGGGTGCTGATGTCCGCCGGCGCCAGGTTGATCCAGTAGGAGACGTCGGTCTCGAGAATCTGGTTGGCGCGTTCGTTGGACTTGATCAGGCGGGCATTCTCGTCGAAGGACAACACGCCGGAGGACAGGTGGGCGAGAATCGTCTCGAGGTAGGTGCGCTGCTTCTCGGCCTGCTGCTGGCTGTGCGCCGCCTGGCGCTGGGCGATCTGGATCTGGCGCGTCATGTCGTTGAACGACCGCACCAGCACGCCGAGTTCGTCGCCGCCGGTTTCCATCAACCGGGTGCCGTAGTCGCCCTGGGCCACCGCGCGGGTGCCCTCGGCCAGCTGGCGCATGGGCTGCATCATGCGTCGCGAGGAATAGATGCCGATCCAGAAGGCGATCAACGCGGTCATGAGGGCGATCATGGACAGCGTGACGACGAAGTTGAGCTTCAGCGGCGCACGCAGGTACTGGAGCTTCTTGTACTCCTCCGAGGCGGTCTGAATGCTGGCGCCGAGCTTGGAGAAGCGCAGCGGCAGCGGGTAGAGCACCTGCAGGTAGCGGCCGCTCGACACCACCCCCTCGCTCGGCAGCGGCAGGACGATGCGAAGCTGCAGCGCGCCGTCGCTCATCGGCTCGAGCCGGCTGAACTCCAGGCCCCGGCTGACGCGGGCAAGGATGTATTTGTCGGGACTGTCGGGAAACAGCGCACCGGACTCCTCCACGCTCGAGGCGATGATGCGGCCGCTGGCGCTGTACAGGCTCATCTCCGAGTACTCGCCCTGCTCGCGGAAGTCGTCGAGGATGCGGATGATTTGCACGTCGCTGCGCGCTTCCGCGAGCTGGTTGGCCTGGTCGCGGATCTGGCGCAGCAGGTCCTGGTTGATGGTCGCCAGGGAGTTCTGGCTGAGCAGTTTCGCGTCTTCCAGGGCGCGATCGATGCGCACGTCGAACCAGCTGTCGATGCTCTTGGACAGGAACTGGATGGCGAAGTAGTAGACCACCGCCAGCGGGATCAGGCTGAGCAGGGCAAAGGTGGCAATCAGCTTCAGGGTCAGCCGCGAGCCCAGGATCTGCGCGCGAAACTGCCGCATCAGGCGCCAGATGTTTGCGCTGATGAGCGCCGTCAGCACGATCACCCCGCCGATGTTGAACACCAGCAGCGCGGTGTAGTAGCGGCCGAAGAGGCCTTCCTGCTGCACCGCGGAGGTGAACATGAACGTGGTCGCCAGCAGGACCATCGCCAGGAAAATAGCGGCGCCCGGGCGGGCCAGGGCGCGGGCTACTGCGCGACCGTCCACTGCGTCCACTTGCTGCCGAGTTGCCATGCCGGCGTGATCTCGGTGATCAGCTTCAGGGGAGGGGGAAGGCTGTCGCGGTCGATGTCGATGCGGAGCGAAGCGCGGTAGCCGTTGGGGTTTTCCGGCAGCGTTTCGGTAACGACGGGCAGCGAGATGGTCAGGTTGGCCAGCGAGTCCATGGCGTCGCGGATGGTGGTGAACGTTTCCAGCTCGCCACTGCGTTCGTCGGTCAGGACGTAGGTCGACGACAGGTCATGATACTTGAGCCTGAAACCCGTGCTCCACTCGCCGATGGCCTGGTCCCAGATCCAGTGGCGTACGCGCAGCAGGCGCAGGTCGGCCACGATATGCAGTTCGATACCCTCGTTGATGGCCTCCACCACGGTATCGTTGAGCGACAGGTCGAGGGACACCTCGGTGACGATGGCGTCGGCGGTGATGAAGGTACGGCCGGAGAGAATCTCGAAGGCGGCCTGCGCCCGCCCGGCCGCGACCACCAGCACGACCGCGCACAGCCAGGACGCCAGTCGCGGGCAGGTGATCGCCGGTGGCGGGGACGGTTGGCGGGAAAGAATCAACGAGGTGCTCTTGAGGGCGTCTTCGGGTCGGGTGGGCGGGAGTCCCGCGATTATAGGAGATTCGTCACTCGGCGTTCAGCCGGCGTGCGTCAGCGCGGCTCGAACCGGGCGCCGGGTTCGACCGGTGTACCATTGAGAAAATCGCGGGCCGCGAGCCGTCGCCCGCCCCCGCGCTGCACCTCGGCGACGCGCAGCGTGCCGCCACCGCAGGCGACGTCGATACCGCGGGAACCGGCGGCGATGACCGTGCCGGGGGCCGCGTCGACGTCGCCGGCACGGGCCTCGGCGGCGAAGATGCGCAGGACGAGGTCGCCGAAACGGGTGCGACAGACCGGCCAGGGGTCGAAGGCGCGCACGCGCCGCGCAATGGCTGTAGCCTCGTCGTGCCAGTCGATCCAGGACTCCGCGGCATCGATCTTGGCGGCGTAGGTGGCGCGGCCGTGGTCCTGGGGTTCGGCTTCGCAGCGTGCGGCCACGAGGTCGCCGAACCGGTCGCCGAGCAGCGCGGCGCCGAGGACCGAGAGCCGGTCGTGGAGCGTACCGCCCGTGTCCAGCGGGCCGATGCTCGTCGTTCGCTGCGCCAGCATCGGCCCGGTGTCGAGACCCTCGTCCATGTGCATCAGGGTCACGCCGGTCTGTTCGTCGCCGGCGGCGATGGCGCGCTGGATGGGCGCCGCGCCGCGCCAGCGGGGCAGCAGGGAAGCATGCACGTTGACACAGCCGAGCCGCGGCGCCGCCAGTATCTCACCCGGCAGCAACTGCCCGTAGGCGACCACCACCATGAGGTCCGCGGACAGGGCGCGCAACGCCTCGGCCTCGCCCGGCAGGCGCAGGCTTTGCGGCTGGCGAACGGGCAAGTCCAGCGCTTCGGCGCGCTGTTTCACGGCGCAGGCGCGCGGCGTGCGACCGCGACCGGCGGGCCGGTCCGGCTGGCAGTAGACGGAGACGATTTCCGCGCCCGCCGCGTGCAGCGCGTCGAGGCAGGGAACGGAGAAGGGCGGGGTTCCGGCGAAGACGATCCTCGCCCGGGTCATAGCGCGCCGCGCTGGTCGGCCGGCGCGGCGGACTC
>JAUIDF010000224.1 GCA_030429125.1 Gammaproteobacteria bacterium
TAGAAGTCCGTCTTCGCGCCGCCTTCGCGCTTGCGCCGCTCGATGAACGACACGAGTTCCTCGCGAATGGCGGGGTCCATGGGCGGCGGTTCGAACTCGCGCAGCAGCTGGCGGACGAGGGCGTTGGCGCGCTCGGGCGCGGTGAGCGCGCCGGCGGCGTACCAGGACTCGTAGTTGCTCCAGTCGGAGAGGAAGGGGCTGTAGAAGGCGTCCTGGTAGCGCTCGCGCGTGTGTTCGCAGCCGAGAAAATGGCCGTGGGGGCCGACTTCGGCAATGGCATCGAGGGCAAGGTCGGCGTCGGTGGTGCCCACGGGCTGCTGGTAGTAGATGAACTGCTGCAGCATCTCGCAGTCGATCACCAGTTTCTCGTAGCTGGCGGTGAGGCCGCCCTCGAGCCAGCCGGCACTGTGCAGCGCCATGTTGGACTGACCGGTGGCAATGCCGACCAGGGAGAACATGCTTTCCCAGGTGGCCTGGGCGTCGGGCGTGTTGCAGGCATTGGCGTTGGATCCGCGCCAGGGCAGGCGATAGCGCCGCGCGAGCTGACCGCTGATCTGCATGGCGCGCACGTACTCGGGCGTGCCGAAGGCCGGCGCCCCGGACTTCATGTCGACGTTGGAGGTGAAGGCGCCGAAGACGCAGGGCGCGCCGGGGCGCACGACTTGCAGCAGGGCGATGGCGGCGAGCGCTTCCGCGGTTTGCTGGGCGAGCGCGCCGGCGAGGGTGACCGGGGCCATGGCACCGGCGAGGGTGAACGGGGCGACGACCACGGGCTGGCCACGGCGCGCCATGCGCATGGCGCCGTCGAGCATGGGCCAGTCGTGTTTCAGCGGCGAGGACGAGTTGATGTTGGTGAACATGCGCGGTGCGGCGTCGAACGCCTCCGGCGTGATCCCGCAGGCGATGCGAACCATCTCCATGGCATCCTCGATGCGCTCCGGGCCCAGGGAGTAGGCGTGACAAACCTTGTCGCTCTCGGTGAGCAGGTCGTGGAAGGCGTCGAGGTGGCGGATGGAGGCGTGGATGTCCACCGGCTCGACCGGATATCCGCTGTGGAAGTGCAGGCAGTTGAACACCTGGGTCAGTCGTACGAGGTTGCGAAAGTCCTCGCGATTGCCGGAACGGCGGCCGCGTTCGAGGTCGGAGACATTGGGCGGGCTGGCGACGGCGCCGTAGGTGAAATGCCCGTCGCCCCAGGTGATGGCGCGATCGGGGTTGCGCGGCGTGATGGTGAAGGCCGCGGGCGCGCGCTCGATCTGTTCGGCGACGAAGGCGCGGTCCATGCGCACCAGCGGTCCGTTCGCCTCCACGTCGCAGCCCGCGGCCTGGAGGATGGCGCGCGCGTCCTCGTGCAGGAACTCGATGCCGATCTCCTCGAGGATGCGCATGGCGACGTCGTGCACGCGCTCGAGCGCCTCCGGATCGAGCGGCTCGATGGGCGGGTCGACGTATCGCGGTACGTGCCAGGGTGCCTGTTCGAGGGTGGCGGGGCGGCGTCGGGGCGCATGCCCCCGACGGCGACGTTCGGTTGACTCTCGCATCGATTCCTCCCCTGCAGCCGCCGCGAACCGGGTCGCGGCACGGTAGGTTCGGATTCTACGTGAGGCAATGCGGGTGTCGATCCCAAAGGCGCATACTTTTACAACGAATACGCCGTCGCGGCTGGCTACCCGTACTCACCGCAAGGCGGTTGCAACCCGGCCGCTGCCGGGTTCGATCGCAGGCGATGCCGGTGAGCCCGTCCACGTCGGCAGACGGCTACCGCCCGATCCGACCGGCGTCATGCCACGATCGGGCGGCCCGAGGCATCCCGTCGGTCGGGTTGGCGGCCGCGAAGGCGATTGCGCAGTGCGACGATGCCTGGCCCGCGGCCGTCGCGGTCGGTTTACGGCTCGACGTTCGTCGCCGGCGGGATTCAGTCGTTGGCGAGCACGTCCGCCAGCGCGTCGCACACGCGGTCCATCTCCGCGGAGGTGATCCCGGCGACGTTGATCCGCCCCGAGCGCACCGCGTAGACGTGATGTCGCTCGCGCAGCGCGTCGACCTGCGCCGGCGTGATCCCGGCGAAGCTGAACATGCCCTTCTGGTGCTTGATGAAGTCGAAGTCGCGGTCGACGCCGCGCGCGGCGAGACCGTCGGCCAGGCCCTTTCGCATGGCGAATATGCGATCGCGCATCACGGTCAGCTCGTCCTCCCATTCGGCGCGCAGGTCGTCCTCGGACAGGATGGCGGCGACGATGGAGCCGCCATGGGACGGTGGGTTGCTGTAGTTGGAGCGAATCGCCACCTTGATGTGGCTGAAGGCGCGCTCGGCCTCGTCGGCGGTCTCGCCGACGAACGTGACGGCGCCGATGCGCTCGTTGTACAGGCCGAAGTTCTTGGAGTACGAGGAGCAGATGAAGGCCGGCACGCCGGTGTCGAGCACGGTGACGATGCCGGCACGGTCCTCGGCGAGGCCGGCGCCGAACCCCTGGTAGGCGAAGTCGAAGATCGGCAGCCAGCCGCGAGCCGCGGCGATGCCCGCCACCTCGCGCCAGGTCGCCTCGTCGGGATCGACGCCGCTCGGGTTGTGACAGCAGGCATGCAGGACCACGATGTCGCCGGCCGGCACCGCGTCGAGCGCCGACAGGAAGGCGTCGCGGTCGAGTCCCTGGCGGGCGGCATCGTAGTAGGGATAGTTGTTCGTGGCGAGTCCGGCCGCCTGGAAGATACCGGTGTGGTTGGCCCAGGTCGGCGTCGAGATCCACACGGTGGTGTCGGGCGTGGCCTTGCGCAGGAAGTCGGCGGCCACGCGCAGGGCGCCGGTGCCGCCCGGCGCCTGGGCGGTGACCACGCGGCCGCTGCCCGGCAGATCGCTGTCCTCGCCGAGCAGGAGCGGCTGGGTCAGCGAGGGCAGCGTCGGCAGCCCGGAGATGGCGAGGTAGCTCTTGGTGGACTCGCTGTCGAGCAGGCGTTGCTCGGCCTTCTTCACCGCGCGCATGATGGGCGTTCGACCGTTGTCGTCCTTGTATACACCGACGCCGAGATTGATCTTGCCTGGGGCGGGATCGTTGCGAAAGGCGTCGGTCAGACCGAGGATGGGATCGGCCGGCGCCATGTCGAGGTTGAACATGTCGTATTCCGTTCGGGGTTCTCTGGTGGGCGGTGCCGCGAACGCGGCAGAAGGTCGAACGACTATAGCCCGATTCCGGGCATGTGCCAACAATGCTTGGGAAACTACAGGATCTGACCGAGAAACTCGCGCGTGCGCGGATCCCGTGCCTCGGTGAAGAAGGTCGCCGGCGGGCCGTGCTCGACGATGACGCCGCGATCGGTGAAGTAGATGTGGTCGGCGACCTCGCGGGCGAACCCCATCTCGTGGGTGACCAGGATACAGGTCATGCCCTCGTCGGCCAGCTCCTTGATGGCCACCAGGACTTCCTTCACCGTCTCCGGGTCCAGCGCCGCGGTGACCTCGTCGAACAGCATCACGTCCGGGTTCATGGCGAGTGAGCGTGCGATGGCGACGCGCTGCTGCTGGCCGCCCGACAGTTCCCCGGGATATGCGCTTTCCTTGCCGCTCAGTCCCACCTTGGCGAGCAGGGCGTAGGCGCGCTTCTCGACCTCGCTCTTGTCCTGCTTCAACACGTGCACCGGCGCCATCATGACGTTCTGCAGTGCATTCTTGTGGGGGAACAGGTTGTACTGCTGGAACACCATGCCGACCTTCCTGCGCAGGGCGAGCTTGTCGAGCTTCGGCGAATTGACTTCCTGTCCTTCCACGGTGATGGAGCCGCCCTGTATGTCATTGAGCCCGTTGATGCAGCGGATCAGCGTGGATTTACCCGAGCCTGAGGGGCCGATGATGCAGATCACCTCGCCCTTCATCACGTCGAGCGACACGCCCTTGAGCACTTCCAGCTCGCCGAAGGACTTGTGCACCGATTGCAGGCTGACCATGGGTTGGTCGGCGGACCACGCTGCGGAAGATTTGACGGGTTCGTTCATCAGAGTTTCACCGCGAACTTGCGTTCCAGGTAGATGGTGAAGCGGGCGATCGGATAGCAGTAGACGAAGAACAGGAGCAGTACGAACGTGTAAAAGGGCACCAGTAGCTCGGGATGGTTGTCCTCCGATTCGATGGCCTGCCTCGACAGGTTGACCACTTCCTCGACGCCGAGGATCGAGCACAGGGGTGTCGCCATGGTGAGAATGGCGTACCAGTTCATCCACGGCGGAATCATGCGCTTCAGGCATTGCGGCAGGATGACCATCCACATCGTTTGGCGCCGCGTGAAGGCAAGACTCTCCGACGCCTCCCACTGGGTCGCCGGAATCGACTGCACCGCGCCGCGTACGATCTCGGAAATGTTCGCCATGATCGGCAGGGAGAGTCCGATCACCGCCTTGGTCCAGTCGGGTACCGGGACGATGGTGTCGCCGATGCGCACTTCGAAGGGAAAGGCGAGCATCACCACGAACAGCAGCACCAGCCACGGCGAATTGCGAAAGGTCTGCGTGATGAACCACGAGGCCCCGCGAATGCCCGCCTGCTGCGATACCTGCCCGAGGCCCAGCGCGGCGCCGAGCGTCGTGCCGACCAGCATGGCGAGAACGCTGATCAGCACATTGAAGAAAAATCCGCTGGTGACCAGGAACGGTATCCAGCGCACTAGGGCATCGAATGCCGCGGTGTAGGTATAGCCGGCCGCCCGACCTGTCAGCGGTGCCAGCAGTACGACGCCGAGCAGCATGGCCATCCATGCGGGCGAGGCGCTGGTGAGCCATCGCGAGAAGCGCAGCGTGGCGGGCCGATGGGGATCGCGGTCGAGGGCATAGCGATGAAGCACGGGCAGGTCGGTGCGTGACGGTCCCTCGATGCCGGGAATCGGGCGGGCAGGACGAATCATCGGTTCAGGTACCGTACCCGGGGATGCGCATGGCATGTTCCCAGCGATGCATGCCGTAGACGAGGATGCCGACCAGCACGATGTAGACCACGAACAGCAGCAGCATCGTGGGGTTCTGCGCCGACGGGTAGTCGTTCCATATCGTCACCGCCTGGTAGAGCAACTCCGGGACCGCGATGGCGAAGGCCTGGGTGGTGGTCTTCACCAGGTTGACCAGGTTGTTGTTGAGCGCCGGCAGCGAGAAGGCGGTTGTAGCCGAGCGATTCGGCGGCCTCGCGCGTGGATTCCGGCACTGCCTCGACGCCGGCGCGAAAGATTTCCACGTTGAACGCGCCGGCGAAGAACGACAGCGAGATGATGGCCCACCCCACGTTCGAGATAATCGGGTACTCGAGCCAGCCGTCGGGCGAATAAGTGGGCGTGAACTGTCCGAGGGCGAAGTAGAAAAAAAGCAGTTGTACGAAGGGCGGCGTGTTGCGGAAGAACTGGATGTATCCCTGCACGATGGCGCTGGCAATGCGATGGCCGGAGCCCTTCACCCAGGCGCCGACCACCCCGATCACGACGCTCAGCAGGACGCACCACACGCTCAGCTTGATGGTCATCCAGATACCCTGGGCCACGCGCTGCATCTCCGTCTCGCGGTAGAAGAAGATGAAATTCCAGCTCGGATAGTCCGAGGCGAGCTGGCGGAAGAACTCGTGGAAAGCTTCCAAGGTGACTCCGTCCCGTGGCGGCGGCGAAGTGAGCTCCCGCCCTGCCGGGCGGGAGCTTGCTCAGGCGATGACGAGTGCCGCTACTGGCTTGCGAGCCAGTCGGAAAACTTCTCGTTCTTGTCCTTGAGGTAGGCGGTTGGCTGGATGCCCCACTTCTGCTCGAGTTCGATGAGCGTACCGTCCTGGTGCCAGTTGTAGGTCATGCCGGACATGAAGTTGCCGAAAACGCAGTCGCGTTCGGAAAGCGGCACGGCGAGTCCCCACGGATTGTCGTCCTCGGTCGCCAGCGGCATCTCGTAGTCGTCGTAGTTGCCCGATGCGAGGTCCGCCATGATGGAGGAGTCGTCGTACACCCAGGCGATGCACTTCTTGTCGCGCAGCG
>JAUIDF010000225.1 GCA_030429125.1 Gammaproteobacteria bacterium
ATGCCGAGGGAGATGCGGCGGCGCTCCGAGTCGATGTCGAGCACCATGATCTCGACCTCGTCACCCACCTTGCATACCTTGCTCGGATGGACGTTCTTGTTGGTCCAGTCCATTTCCGACACGTGCACCAGGCCTTCCACGCCTTCCTCGAGTTCGACGAAGGCGCCGTAGTCGGTCAGGTTCGTGACCTTGCCGAACAGGCGGGTCTTCTCCGGGTAGCGACGCGGCAGATCCTGCCACGGATCGTCGCCGAGCTGCTTGAGGCCGAGCGAAACACGGTTCTTTTCGCGGTCGAACTTGAGCACCTTGACTTCGATCTCGTCGCCGACCTGCAGCACTTCGGAAGGATGCTTGACGCGACGCCAGGCGATGTCGGTGATGTGCAGCAGACCGTCGAGGCCGCCAAGATTGACGAAGGCGCCGTAGTCGGTGAGGTTCTTCACCACGCCCTTGACGATCTGGCCCTCTTCCAGGGTCTGCAGGAGCGCCTCGCGCTCCGCCATCAGCTCCTTTTCCACCACCGCACGACGCGATACGACGACGTTGTTGCGCTGGCGATCGAGCTTGATGACCTTGAATTCGAGTTCCTTCTTTTCGAGGTAGGCCGAATCGGTGACCGGTCTCACGTCCACGAGCGAGCCGGGCAGGAAGGCACGGACCTCGTCGATGGAGACGGTGAAGCCGCCCTTGACCTTGCCGGTAAGCACGCCGGTGACGATGCTCTGGTCCTCGTATGCCTTTTCGAGAGCCTTCCAGGCCTTGGCGCGCCGGGCTTTCTCTCGCGACAGCCGCGTGTTGCCATGGCCGTCCTCGAGCGCTTCGATGGCGACTTCGACCGAATCGCCCACCTTGACCATCAGTTCACCGTGAACGTCCTTGAACTGGGACGCGGGAATCTCGGCTTCCGACTTCAGACCGGCATTGACGATGACGTATTCGTTGTTGGCATCCACCACTTCACCGATGATGACTTCACCGGGCTGCATGATGGCGGACTTGAGGCTCTCTTCGAAAAGTTCAGCAAAAGATTCAGACATGTTGGCAGGAAACCGCCGGAAGGGTCCGGCGTGGGGGTTGAGTGTTGATAAAAAACCGGTTTCCTCGCGGAACCGGCGCCTCGTGACAAACCGGGTTTGCCTAAATTCTCCGCCCGGCCCTAAGGGCTGGCATCATCGCCGGGGTCGCTGCCCGCTACCGGGTAGCCGCACCGTCTTCGAGCTGCCTGCTGACGAGGTGCATGACCCGCTCGACGACCTCGGCGATCGTCAGATCGCTGGTGTCGATCCGCACCGCGTCGGCGGGCATCGCCAGCGGCGATGCGGCGCGCGAAGCATCCCGTCGGTCGCGCTCGGCCATGTCTTGGCGAAGGCGCGCAAGACTAACATCGAAACCCTTTTCCTTCAACTGCTTATAGCGCCTTTCGGCACGCACTGAAGCGCTGGCATCGAGATAGATCTTGATCCGCGCGGCGGGGAAAACGGTGCTGCCCATGTCGCGTCCGTCGGCCACCAGCCCGGGCGGCCGTTGCTGGCCCCGCTGCAACGCCAGAAGCGCCGTGCGCACCGACGGGACGGCCGCATAGCGGGAGGCGAGTTCGCCGCAGCGCTCGGTGCGTATGACCTGGGTCAGGTCGGCACCGTTGCCGTACACGCCGGGGACCGCCGGATCGGGATCGAAACGAATTTCGAGATTACGCGAAAAATCGGTTAACTTACCCTCTTCTTCGGGTAAAATTCCGTCTTTGTCGGCCAAATAGGCGAACACACGATAGACCGCGCCGCTGTCCAGGTAGTGCCAGCCGAGACGGCCGGCGAGCAACCGGCCGACCGTCCCCTTGCCGGTGCCACTGGGGCCGTCCAGGGCGAGAACCGGCGGCTCAGGCTGGTCCGGCACTGAGGTTCTCCTCGATGCGGATGCCCGCCGCGGTGGCCACCTCGACGAAATCCGGAAACGACGTGGCCACGTTTCGGCAGTCCGCGATGCGGACGGCGCCCGTGGCGGAGGCGCCCGCCACCGCGAAGGCCATGGCGATACGGTGGTCGGAACGGCTGTCCACGCTCCCGCCGGCGATCGGGCCGCCGCGAATCGCCATGCCGTCGTCGAACTCGGTCACGTCGATGCCGAGCCGCCGCAGGCCCGTTGCCATGGCGGCAATCCGGTCACTTTCCTTCACGCGGAGCTCCGACGCGCCACGAATCGTGGTCTCGCCGGTCGCCGCGGCTGCGGCAATGCAGATGGCGGGGAACTCGTCGATGGCCAGCGAGACCCACTCGGTCGCGACCTCGATGCCCGTCAATACCCCGCCGCGCACGCGCAGATCCGCTACCGGCTCGCCGGCGACGATGCGTTCGTCGAGACGATCGATCGGCGCGCCCATCCGTTCGAGGACGTTGAGAATCCCCGTTCGCGACGGGTTCACGCCAACACCCTCGACGATCACCTCGGCACCCGGCCGCATGGCCGCGCCAACCAGGAAGAACGCCGCCGAGGAAATGTCACCCGGCACCTTGATCGCGGTCGCCTCGAGGACCTGGCCACCACCCACGGCGACCCAGTCCTCGCCCCGGTGCAGCCGGCACCCGAATCCTTCGAGCATGCGCTCGGTGTGGTCGCGCGTCACCGCGGGCTCGAGGACGCGCGTCTCGCCGCGCGCATAGAGACCGGCGAGCAGCAACGCGGATTTCAACTGGGCGCTGGCCACCTGAAGGTGGTGAACGACACCGTGCAACCCGTCCGGCGCCGGCTCGATGGACACCGGTGGTTTGCCGTCTCGGGTCGTTACGCGGGCGCCCATGTCACGAAGCGGCGCGGCGACGCGCTCCATGGGGCGGCGCATGAGCGACTCATCGCCGACGAGCTCGGCGGCGAATGACTGCCCGGCCAGCAAGCCGCTCAGCAGTCGCATGGCGGTGCCCGAGTTACCCATGTCGAGTGGCCCCTGCGGCGCCGTCAGCCCCTTGAGGCCGACGCCGTGAATGCGCGCCGCCCCACCGGAAGGACCCTCTATCCGAACGCCCATTGCCCGCATGGCGGCAACCGTCGCGAGCACGTCTTCACCTTCCAGCAGACCCTCGATCTCCGTCACGCCTTCGGCGATTGCACCAAGCATGACCGCGCGATGGCTGATCGACTTGTCGCCAGCCACCGGAAACCGCCCCGCCAGCGGCGGCGATGGCGATACGACGAACTCTACGTTGAAGGCGTCACTCATGATGTCTGTCCGCGGCGATGGTCGACAAGCAGCCCCCGGGCCCGGCGGGCATTGGCGAAAACCTGCTCGATATCGTCCGCGCGGCCCTGGTCGATCAGGGTTTTCATCGACTGCAGGACATCGATGTATTCCGCCAGCGCGTCGCCGAGGTTTCGCGCATTGTCCGAGGCGACGTCCCGCCACATGACCGGATCGCTCCCGGCAATTCGTGTGAAATCGAAAAATCCCCCCGCGGCCAACTCGAAACATTGCGCGGCATCCTTGCCCCGGGCGATGAAATCCACGAGCGTGAAGGCAAGCACGTGCGGAAGATGACTGGTCAGCCCGAGAACCCGGTCGTGTGCCTCGGCATCGAGTCGATCGGTGCGCGCCCCGCAGCGCGCCCAGATTGTTGCGACACGGTCGATGGCATCGGCATCGCAGTCGGGATCGGGCGTGAGTAGCACGCGGTGGTCGTCGAACAGATCGGCGCGGGCGGCGGCGACGCCCGATCGCTCGGAGCCGGCAATGGGGTGTCCCGGTACGAAGCGCGGAAATTTCTCGCCAAGCACTTCCCTCGCCGCCGCGATCGGACCGCACTTGGTGCTGCCGCCGTCAGTGACGACGGTACCGGGCCCGATGCCGGGGGCGATGATCTGAAGCACCGATTTCATGGCCCCGACCGGCACGCCCAGGAACACCATGTCGGCGGCGGCCACCGCCGCCACGGGGTCATCGGCGATCCGGTCGATCACGCCGAGCGCACGCGCCTGCTCCAGGGTCTCGCGGCGCCGTCCGAAGCCCGTTACGCAGCCCACCGCCCCGTCGCGCTTCAAGGCCAATGCGAGCGAGCCGCCGATCAGTCCGACGCCGACGACGAGCAGGTTGTCAATGACTGGCGGGTTCACGATTCGAGCCGGTCAGTCGACTGCCATCGGGTAGGAGCCGAGCACCCGGAACAGCGCCGCGTTGTCGCGTAACTCGGCAAGTGCCGTCGCGAGCAGACCGTCGGCGCGGTGCCCCGCCATGTCGACGAAGAACAGGTATTCGAATCGGCCGCGACGCGCCGGACGCGATTCAATGCGCGTCAGGTCGATGCCGTGGCGCGCCATCGGTTGCAACAGGTCGAACAGGGCGCCCGGCCGGTTTCGTGCCGACAGCACGATACTGGTCTTGTCGCGTCCGCTCGGCGGAACGTCGCGTCGACCGATCACCAGGAATCGGGTGGTGTTCTCGCTCATGTCCTGGATGCCCCGCTCGAGCACACGAAGGTCATAGAGCTCGGCGACGGCTTCGCCGGCAATCGCCGCCAGCGTGTCGTCGCGGGCCGCCAGCCGGGCCGCCTCGGCATTGCTTGCCACCGAGCGTTGCGACGCCGCGGGCAGGTTGGCAGCGAGCCAGCGACGGCACTGCCCCAGTGCCTGGACGTGGGCCAGCACCTCCTTGACGGCCTGCGGACTTTCCGCCTTCGACAGCAGGCAGTGACGGATGGGCAGGTTGATTTCGCCACAGATGGTCAGGTCGCTCTCGAACAGTGCGTCGAGCGTGTTGCTGACACCGCCCTCGATGGTGTTCTCCACCGGCACCGTACCGTAGTCCGCATCACCCCCGGTGACCACGCGAAAGACTTCCTCGATCGACAGCGCGCAGTGAATGTCGACCTGGTGGCCGAAGTGTTTCAGTGCGGCCGCCTGCGTGTAGGTGCCCTCGGGGCCCAGGACGGCGACCCGGGTTCGGCTTTCCGCCCCGCGACAGGCAGAGATGATCTCGCGAAACAGGAGCAGCAGCGACTCGTCGCTGATCGCCCCGCTACTCAGTTGGCGAACATGGGAAAGTATCTGCGCTTCGCGTTCGGGTCGATAGACGAGCGATTCGCCGGATTCACGCTTGATCTCCCCGACCCGCGCAGCCAGCGCCACGCGCCGGTTCAGCAACTCGACGAGCGTCGCGTCGACCTCGTCGATCTGCGAACGCAGAAATTCGAGTTCTTTTTCGTCAGGCATCGGATTCCACCGGGTTAACGCGTGGCGCCGTCCTCGGCGGTGTCAGATCAGTCGGGCGCTCAACACTCCCTCGATGGCGGTCAGGCGATCGACCACCTGGTCGGGAATGGGACTGTCGGTATCGACCACCGTGTATGCGAGCGAGCCGCGGGACTGGTTGATCATGTCGTGGATGTTCAGTCCGGCCTCGGCCATGGTCGTCGAAATCTGCCCGAGCATGTTGGGCACGTTGTTGTTCGCAACCACCAGTCGATAGGGCGAACCGCGCGGCATCACCACCTCCGGAAAATTCACGGAGTTTCGAATATTGCCATTCTCCAGGTAATCGCGCACCTGGTCCACGACCATCAGCGCACAGTTCTCCTCGGCCTCGCGCGTCGAGGCGCCCAGGTGCGGCAGCGTAATGACCTTGTCGTGGCGGATCAACTCGGGGGTCGGAAAATCCGATACGAACCGCGCTGCGCGACCAGCGTCGAGCGCCCGCACGACGGCCTGGGCATCGACGATCTCGCTGCGGGCGAAATTCAGCACCGTGCAGCCATGTTTCAGCGACCCGATCGTGTCGTCGTTGAGCATCCCGCGGGTACTGTCGGTCAATGGCACGTGGAAGCTGACGTAATCCGAACGCGACAAGAGATCCGCCAGCGAGCGGGCCCGGCGCACGCGCGCGGAAAGCGACCACGCACCTTCCACCGTGAGCATGGGATCGTAGCCGACGACCTCCATGCCGAGCATCAGGCAGATTTCCGCCACCGA
>JAUIDF010000226.1 GCA_030429125.1 Gammaproteobacteria bacterium
GGGGCGAAGGGCCTGAGTATCGTGAATCCCTCGTAGTCGGTGTGCGCGCCCATGTTGTTCCCGCCGGCGCCGGCGTCGGGGTTTTCCAGGTAGTGAATGAGGCGCAGCTGGCTGACGGGCTTCGACATCTGCGATCCGAACCAGCCGCGTGGCAGGCCGAGGTGCGCTTCGAATGCCGCCGCCAGGAGATATCCCAGGGCCAGCAGCTCGTCGAAGTAATGCCCCACCGCCTGCCGGAACCCGACGATGTCAGGCCATCGATTCGGTCCGGCCAGCGGATTGCCGGCCAGGTAGTCCGGGTCGCTGGGCGGCAGGTCCAGGGACAGGTCATAGGCCTCGTAGCGGCGTTCGGTTTCGTCGTCGTAGTCACCGCGTTCGGTTGTCGGCACGTAACCCCGGTGATTCGTCGAGCCGCCGATGAAGTAGCCGCTCTTGAACGTTGGCGATTGAGCGAAGAAATGTCGGGCGGCGCGCAGCGCGCCGTCGGCCGTACGTTCCTCGATCCGATAACCGGTGATGTACAGGAATCCGATTCGGTGGGCGAGCATGCCGAGACGGTTTGCCGCGGCGTGCCGCGCCGCGTCGTTGGTGCCGTACAGGGGGGCGATATCGACGACCGGTAGTCGGTGCAGGTCGTCGCCGCTGCCACCGGTCGCGACCACAGGTGTCGCCGGCGTCGAACCGAAACGGCTGCGCGATATCGGTTGCTTTTCCCTGCTCTTGTCTTGCGAGTAATCCATGAGGCAATTCCTCCTTCCCGCCTTGATGAGGAGACGCCCCGGACTGCGGGCGCTGCCTTCCTGCATCAATGTCGAGTCTATTCGATCGGCTACACGATGAATATGCCGAGGCGGCCTGGCGCGACAACCCCGTCGCGACGAACGGTCCTGTTTGCCCGACCAACCCGATGATCCTGCCCGGAGGTTTCGGTACAATAATCCGGCATCGCTCGCGGCCGCGCCACAGAACGAAACGGTTATCGAATCGCGGTCAATAGGGAAATACGGCCAGGAGCACGACTTTGCCGCGCATCGATAAGCCTCCCCCACCACATCCAGGCGACACCGACACCGGATCGGCAGCGTCCCGGCCGTCCCAGCCCGTCTATAACATACTCGCGCAGAAGACCCGCCACCTGCGGATCATCAACGATCTGGCCATCGAGCTGCTACGCGTCGACTCCCTCAATGACGTCCTCTGGCTGATCACGCGGGGTGCTATCGCCAACCTCGGCTTCGACGACTGCATCATCTACCTCGTCGACGACACCAGTCGTCAGCTCGTACAACGCGCCGCCCACGGCCCCAAGAACCCGGCCGAACGAGAGATTCGCGATCCGATCGTGATCCCGGTTGGCGAAGGTATCGTCGGCGCCGTGGCCGTCTCCGGTGAGCCGGTCATCGTTCGCGACACCCGCGAGGATTCGCGCTATATCGTCGACGATGCCTCGCGTCTTTCGGAGATTGCCGTGCCGATCCTGCATCATGAGCGCGTCATCGGCGTCATCGATTCCGAGAACGAGAACCCGCACTTCTATACCGAGGAGCACCTGGAAGTGCTGACCATACTCGCGTCGATCACCTCCACCAAGCTTGCCGCCTGCCTCTCGATCGAATCGTTGAACGAAACGGTCAAGCGACTCGAGGAGACACGAGTCGAACTGCAACGGCGCGAAGCGGAGCTCGAATCCCTGGCCACGCGCGACGCCCTGACCCAGCTACTCAATCGCCGCGAGCTGATGCGCCGTGGCGAGCGGCTGCTGGAACGGGCGCGCGCCGTCGGCGCGAGATCGGCACTGTGGTATGTCGACCTGGACCAGTTTCGACTGGTCAACAACCGGTTCGGTCACAACGTCGGCGATTTCCTGCTCACCGAGGTGGCGGGGACGATCAGCGACGAGATCGGGTCCGAAGGCGTCGTGACGCGCGTTGGCGGCGACGAGTTCGTGATTCTGCTGCCCAATCGAGAAGCCGAATCGTCGCAGGCCGCCTGTGATCGCTTGATTCGACGTGTCGCACGGCAATCCTACGCGTTCGGCGGGCGGCGCATCGCCACCCGGTTAAGCGTGGGTATCGCCGAGATCAATGCGGATTCTCCGTCACTGTCCAGCGTCATCGATGCCGCCGACAAGGCCAACTACATCGCCAAGCGCCACGGCCGCAACCAGTACCATCTCGCCTCGCCGGTCGATGACTCCTATCGTCTCCAGGTGGGGCTGACCGAGCGCGCGGTCGAGGTTAGCGCAGCGCTGGAAGGCGGCCAACTCGTGATTTACGTCCAGCCGATCTTCGAACTGGGTGGCAACCGGCGGTCGGTAGCTCTCGAATGCCTGCTTCGACTCCGGCGCGATGACGGTGAAACGGTCCCGGCGGCGGAGTTCATCGAAGCCTGCGAGCATTTCTCCCAGATGCACCTGATCGACCGATGGGTTATTCCGCGGGTGCTCGCCTGGGTCAGGCGCCATGCCGCGAGACGGCGTCTGCCCACGATCTCCATCAACGTGTCGAGCGCGTCGATCGATGACCCGACTTTCGCCGACTACCTGCTCGATGAGATTCGCCGGCATCGGATCGACACCCGGCGAACCGGCATATGTATCGAGATCACCGAGACGAGCGCCATCTCCAACCTGCAACAGGCCGGGTCGCTGCTGACGACGCTGCGCGAGCACCATGTTCAAACCGCCCTCGACGACTTCGGCAACGGCTATGCCTCTTTTGCCCTGCTCAAGCAACTGATGGTCGACGTGGTGAAGATCGACAAGCTGTTCATCGAAACGCTGGATACCCCCGTCGACCGCAAGATCGTGTCATCGATCAATGACGTTGCCCACGAGATTGGAGCGATTACCGTTGCCGAGGGCGTCGAGACCGAGCATGCGCTGTGCCTGCTTCGCGAAATCGGTGTCGACCACGTCCAGGGCTTCCTGCTCGGCCGGCCGCTGCCGATGGACGCGCTGTATGCCGACATGCCTGGCGAGGACGGCCTTACCGACCGGGAGGTTACCCCGCCGACTTCATGATTCCGGAAAATCGGTGTTCGCGGGGTGGCGTCTAGCAGACGAGGTCGAGCGCCTTTTCAAAGAAGCGGCTGTTCGGGTCTTCCCGATAGGCGCCGAACGGGCCGCGCATTCGATATCCGGCACGCGCGTACAGCGACAGTGCCGCGGGATCGGCGGCACCGGTTTCGAGTCGGGCCATGGCGATTCCACGTCGTTCCATTTCCGCTTCCAGTGCCGTCAGGATGCGTCGCGCCACACCGAAGCCGCGATAAGTCGGCTCCACGAAGACGCGCTTTATCTCGCCGTACACGCCGTCGTCATCCATGCGCTTGAAGGTGCCGCAGCCCACCTGTTGCACGATGTCGAAGGCGCCGACGACGAAGACGCCGCTGCCGGCAAGGTCCTCGATGCTGTCCAGGTGATTGCTTTCGGCGGGGTAGAGGGCGCTCATCTCGGCGTCCAGATGACGCACCAGCGCGGCGAAGCCCGGCGAATGCACGTCGCATGGGGCAATGTTGAGATTCATGTCGTCGTGGTGTCTCGGTACACGCATTGAACGGACGGGCGACCGCGCCGGGCGGGCGCTGGTGCGCTTGTGGCATACGGTTCATGTTGCTAGAGTTTGGGAGCGGTCCCGACGGTCCGGATCGCCATGAATTCCTATTAGAAGCATCCAACAGGAGGATCTCGATGAACCGTATCGTCAGCGCTCTGGTCGCCGCCTTCATTCTATCGCTATCGGGCACAGCCGTGCAGGCGGCCGATACCACGCTCCGAATCTCCCTGCAGCTGCCGCTGAAGAGCCACCTCGGGCAGAACCTGGAACTGTTCAAGGAGGAGGTCGAGAAGGCGTCCAATGGCGAGATCGCCGTGGAGATCTACGATTCCGCGCAGCTGTACAAGGACAAGGAGGTGCCTGCCGCGGTCGGTTCCGGTGCCATCGAGATGGGCGTCGCGTCGCTGACCCGCTATGTCGGCGACATTCCCGCCGTGGACATTTTCTACATGCCCTTCCTGTTCAACACCGAGGAGAAGGTTCGCGCGGCGGTGGCGCCCGATTCGCCGGTACGAGCCCCCCTCGACGAGGCCATCAAGGGCACCGGTTCGACGGTGCTCTGGTGGCAGGCCTACGGCGGCGCGATCCTGTTGTCGCAGGAAGCGCCCATCAGCACGCCTGCGGACCTCGAGGGGAAGAAAGTCCGCGTGTTCGGCAAGACGCTCGGCGACTTTGTCACCGCTGCCGGCGGCGCGCCGACACTGATCTCCGGATCGGAGCAGTACCTTGCCTACCAGCGGGGTACCGTCGACGTGGGCATGACCGGCGTGTCCGGCGTCAAGTCGCGCAAGCTGTGGGAGGTGATGGACGTCATCACCCAGACCAACCATGCCGACATCGAGTTCATCGTCGTGGTGAATACCGAGTTCTGGGAATCGCTGCCGGCCCAGCATCGCGAATGGATCCAGGCCGCCGCCATGACGGCGGAGAACGACGTGCGCGACCGCGTCGCCGAGATCGAGTCCGAGGCCACCGCGGCGGCCGAGGAGAACGGTATGAGCGTCTATGCGCCCACGGACGAGGAAATCGCCGCCTGGAAGGCCGTGGCCCAGCCGGTCTACGACAGCTATCTCGAGAACGCCGGCGATCTCGGAAAGCAGATCATGGATGCGGCCCAGTCCCTGTAGCGTATCGGTCGCTGCGCGACGGCGACATGCATACCGTGCCGGCGTGTTTTCGCTAGCACGATGAGCGCCTTCAGGCGTCTGACCACCTGGCTGGCGTGGCTGGCGGCCGTCCTGTTCGCCGCCAGCGGCGTCATGCTCTCGTTCGAGGTGGTCGCGCGCTATTTCTTTACCCGGCCGACCATCTGGGCGGCGGAGCTTTCCCAGCTTTGCCTGATCTGGGGCTGCCTGGTCGGCATGCCATGGGTGCTCGCCGCCCGCCGACACATACGAATCAACGCCCTGACGGTTCGGTTGCCGGCCCGCGCGGTTCTTGCCTGCGAGGTGTTCACGCTTGCGGTGGTCGCCGTCTTCAGCACGTCCGTACTCTACAAGGGCTGGCACATTTTCGCCGACTCCTTCGATCGTGGCCGCACCACCGGCTCGTTGCTCGACTTGCCGGCGTGGGTGGCGGAGCTCGCCGTTCCGGTTGGATTCGCCCTGCTGCTGGTGCAGGCCATCGTCGACACGGTGGACGTCATCCGTCACGGGCCGCCCGCCGAGCCCGGTGGTCCCGTGGAATGACCATCGTATTGATTCTGCTGGCCCTGTTCGCGCTGCTGCTGGCCGGGCTGCCGGTTGCCTTCGCGTTGGGCTCGCTGGGCCTGGCCCTGTTGTGGCTGGGCGGGTTTTCGCCGTTGATGGCGCCGCAGGCCGTGTTGTCCACGCTCGACGGGTTCATCCTGCTGGCGGTGCCCCTGTTCCTGCTCATGTCCAACATCCTGCTCAAGGGCGGCGTGGGCCGGGACCTGTTCGCGGCCGTTCACGCCTGGGTCGGCCACTGGCCCGGCGGCCTCGCCGTGGCGACGATCCTGTCGTGCGGTATTTTTGCGGCCATCTCGGGCAGTTCGGTGGCGACGGCCGCCACCATCGGCACGGTGGCGCTGCCGGAGATGATCTCGCGTGGCTACGACCGCCGGTTCGTCTACGGACTGCTGGCTGCCGGCGGCACGCTCGGTATTCTGATCCCGCCGTCGATTCCGATGATCGTCTATGGCTTCGTGACCGAGGAATCGGTGATCGCACTGTTTCTCGCCGGCGTGGTACCGGGTGTCTGCCTGCTGCTGTTGTTCATCGTGTACTCGATGATTCACGCGCAGTTTTTCGGCGGTCAGCAGAAGATCGACGCGGCTGACTGGCCGACCCGGTGGCGAGCAACCCTGCGCGCCTTGCCGTCATTCGCCCTGGCCGTGTTGATCATCGGCGGCATCTACTCGGGC
>JAUIDF010000227.1 GCA_030429125.1 Gammaproteobacteria bacterium
CCAACGTCGCCGCCATGGGCGATATCTTCCGCGCCGCCAAGGACGCGCAGAGCATCGCGCATTCGTCGGGCAAGGGAGGAAAGAAAGAAGAATCAGGCGAAAAGTCGGGCGATTAGATCATGGCCGAGGTTTATACATCTTCCATCCTGCCGGCGCCCGCCGATCGCGTGTGGGAAGTCATCCGGGACTTCAACGCCTTGCCCGACTGGCATCCGAACATTGCCGAGAGTCGCATCGAGGGCGGCGCGCCGTCCGACCAGGTCGGATGCGTACGCGCGTTCCGGCTCGAGGACGGCGGATTTATTCGCGAGCGGCTCCTGGCATTATCCGATTTCGATTACAGCTGCACCTATTCCATTCTCGAAAGCCCCATGGGCGTCACGGACTACGTCGCCACGCTCAAGCTCACGCCGGTCACCGACGGTAATCGCACCTTCGCCGAATGGTCCGCCGATTTCGACTGCGCGCCGGATCGTGAAGCGTCTCTCGTGGAGTTGATCGGCCAGGGCGTGTTCCAGGGTGGATTCGAGGCGCTGAAGGCACGATTCGGCCGCTGACGTGGTCAAGGTCGAACGCAGTACCGTCATCGACGCGCCGATCGAGTCGGTGTGGGCGTTGCTGCGCGATTTCAACGGGCACGATCATTGGCATCCCGCGGTGGCGAGCAGCGTACTGGAGGCGGGTCGCCGAACCGACCAGGTCGGCGCCGTGCGCAACTTTCGCCTCACCGGCGGCGAGCGACTTCGCGAACAGCTGCTGTCGATGTCCGACCGGCATCATCGCTTTAGATACGCCATCGTCGACAGTGACGTGCCGTTGTCGAACTATGTGGCCGAGGTCTCGTTGAAGCCGGTCACCGACGGCAACCGCACGTTCTGGTCGTGGCGTTCCCGCTTCAATACCCCGCCGGGACAGGAACAATCGCTGTCGCGTCTCGTCGCCGAGGGCGTCTACGAGGCCGGGTTCAACGCCGTGCGCGAGCGTGTCGAGCGCCCGTCCCCGCGATCGCGGCCGCTGGCCGCCGCGCGAGGGCATGTGTCGTCGCCCGTGCGGGGCGCCATCGATGGCAGCGCGATCGTCATCGATCGCTACGGCGATGCCGACGAGTTGCGCGAGGCAGCCACCAGCGCGCCGCCCCCGGGCCCGGGCGAAGTGCGCATCCGGCAAAACGCGATCGGTGTGAATTTCATCGACGTCTACTGCCGCACGGGCTACTTCAAGTTGCTGGAGCCGCCCGGCGTACCCGGCATGGAAGCGGCCGGCGAAGTCATCGACACCGGCGCGAACGTGCATCACCTCGCACGTGGCCAGCGCGTCGCCTACGCCTGTCCGCCGGTCGGCGCGTACGCCAGCGTGCGCACCATGAATGCGGACCTTGTCGTGCCGTTGCCTGACGGCATCAGCGACATCACGGCGGCCGCCGGCCTGCTCAAGGGCATGACCGCCGCCTTCCTGCTGCACACCGTGCACCCACTCAAGGCGCAAGAGACTGCGCTGATCTTCGCGCCCGCCGGCGGCGTCGGTCGACTGCTGGTGCAGTGGGCAAGCCATATCGGCGCGACAGTCATCGGCGCAACGTCCAGCGAACAGAAGGCGCGGCTGGCGAAGGACGCAGGCGCCGATCACGTCATCCTGCCCGGCGAAGCCAGCCTGGAAGCACAAGTCCGCGAGCTGACCGATGGGCGTGGCGCGGACGTGATCTACGACGCGGTCGGGCGTGACAGCTTCGCCCACTCCGTGGCTGCGCTTGCGCCTTGTGGGCACCTGGTCAGCTACGGACAGGCGTCCGGCGACATCGGCGCCTACGATATCGGTTCGCTGGCCGCCGCATCGGCGACGCTGTCTCGTCCCAACTACGGCCACTACACGGATACGCCGGAGAAAGTCAGCGCACTCACGCGCCGCCTTTTCGACGTCATAGAGCGCGGCGTCGTGCGCATCGAAGCGCACCATCGGTTCGCTCTGCGCGAGGCCGCCGAGGCCCACCGCGCGCTGGAGGGACGACGCACCACCGGATCCATCGTTCTCATACCCGAAGAAAATCGTTGAGGAGCATGTCATGAAGTTCGCCACGTTCAACTGGGAAGGCGGTACGTACGTTGGCCGTGTCGACGAAGAGGCCGGCATCATGGAGTGCCTTCGGGTCGGCGGCGAACTGGCCGAGGTCGAAGGCGTGACGGCCCTGATCGGCCGCGACCTGCCGGCGGTGACGCGGCGCGTACCGCTGTCCGAGGTGCGCCTGAAGTCCCCGATACCGCGACCGCATCGGAACGTATTTTGCGTAGGCAAGAACTACCATGCGCATGCGAAGGAGTTTGCGGGATCGGGGTTTGACTCATCGGCGGGGAAGGGTGAGGTGCCGGAGGCGCCGATCGTGTTTTCGAAGGTACCGGAGAGCGTGGTGGGACCGGGCGATGCGGTACGGATCGACGCGACGGTATCGACGGCGATCGACTACGAGGCGGAGCTGGGCGTGGTGATTGGCAAGGGGGGCCGGAACATCGCGAAGGGCGACGCGCTCGACCACGTGTGGGGCTACACGGTGATCAACGACGTGACGGCGCGTGACTTGCAGGGTGTTCACAGCCAGTGGCTGATAGGCAAGTCGCAGGACACGTTCTGCCCGATGGGGCCGTGGGTGGTGACGGCGGATGAGATCGACCTGTCGGACACGGCGGTGAAGTGCTGGATCAACGGGGAGTTGCGCCAGGACTCGAACACGGGTCTGCTGATCTTCGACGTAGCGACGATCATCGAGGCGCTCTCCAACGGCATCACGCTGAAGGCGGGCGACGTGATTGCCACGGGCACGCCGGCGGGAGTGGGTATTGGTTTCAAGCCGCCGAAGTACCTGGTGGCGGGCGACGTGATGCGGGTGGAGATAGGCGGCATTGGCGTGCTCGAGAACCCGGTCGAGGCATGGTGATGGTGGACGTGTCGATGGGATCGATGGTGATGGAGGACGCGGGCGAGGGGCCGGCGGTGGTGCTGGTACACGGCCTGGGGGGCACGTCGAACAGTTTTCAGACGTTGATGCCGGTGTTGTCCGGTTACCGGGTGCTGCGACCGGACCTGCCGGGCGCGGGGCGTTCGGGGTACCGGCCGGGGTTGCCGGGCATGGGTGGGCTGGTGAAGTCGCTGAAGGACGCGCTGCGCGCGGCGGGAGTCGATCGTGCGCACTTCGTGGGTCACTCGATGGGCACGCTGGTGTGTCAGCACCTGGCGGTTGACACGCCGTCGCTGGTGACGGGACTGACGCTGTATGGTCCGATTCTGGAGCCGCCGGCGGCGGCGCGCGACGGTTTGAAGGCGCGAGCGGCGGCGGCGCGCGAGCAGGGCATGTCGGGGATAGCCGATGCGGTATCGACGGGGAGCGTGGACGGGGATTCGCGCGAGGCGAACCCGGTGACCGAGGCATTCGTGCGCGAGAGCCTGCTGCGCCAGGACCCGATGGGCTATGCATCGCACTGTGAGGCGCTGGCCGGTGCCGAGGCGGCGGATCATGGTCGGATCGGGTGTCCGACGCTGCTGGTGTCGGGCGAGCGCGACGGCGTGGCGCCGGTGGCGATGGGGCGCGAGCTGTCGCAGAGGATACGCGGTGCGCGCCTGGAGGTGATTGCGGGGATCGGGCACTGGATGATGATCGAGGCGGTGGATCGTTCGCGCGCGCTGCTGCGAGCGCACCTTGAGACGAGCACGGGTTAAACGCATCACGCGGCCGGACTGACCGGCGACGCAGGAGGAGCATCGAGATGGCCGAGAGTACATTCAGCTGGGGCGGCGGCAACGGCGCACGGCGAAGCGGGAACGAGATCGTGTTCACGAACGTGCGCATACTCGACGGCACGGGCGAGGCGCCGTACGGCGGCGAGGTGACGGTGTCGGGCAACCGGATCCAGTCGATCCGGCGCAGCGCCGGTGCGGGGGGCTACAGTTTCGGGGGCAACGGCGAGGCGCGCATAGACGGGCGTGGCATGACGCTGATGCCGGGTCTGATCGACGCGCACCTTCACCTGTCGTGGAACAACGCGCCGGGGATCGACCCGATCCAGAGGATGCCGGTGGAGGAGCACGTGATCAACTGCATCGAGATGGCGAAGGTGGTGCTGGACGCGGGGTTTACGGCGGGCCGCGGTGCGGCGGCGGCGAAGGAGCGCCTGGACGTGGTGATCAGGGATGCGATCAACGCGGGCAAGTGTCCGGGTCCGCGCTACACGGCGGCGGGACCGGAGATCACGAGCGTGGGTGGTCTTGGCGATGCGAGCCTGCCGCACATACCGCACGAGGGGTTGAACCTGGGGATCGTGGTGTCGGGTCCGGAGGAAGTGCGTCGCACGGTGCGTCGGTTGATCAAGTGGGGAGTGGACACGATCAAGATCAACCTCTCGGGCGAGGAGATCACGGGGATGCCGGCCGAGACGACGCAGTTCTCGGAGGAGGAGGTGGCCATGTGCGCGGCGGAGGCGAAGCGCCGGGGCAAGAAGCTGGCGGCGCATGCGCGTTCGGCGGAGTCGGTGAAGCAGTGCATCCGGCACGGCATTGATTACATCTACCATGCCTCGTTCGTGGACGAGGAGGCGCTGGACCTTCTCGAGGCGCACAAGGACAGGCACTTCGTGGCGCCGGGGCTGGCGTGGCTGTTGAACACGGCGCGCAACGCGGGGGCGTACGGGATCAAGCCGGGGACGCCGATGACCGACGCCTACGAGCGCGAGCTGGCAGCGGCGGTAGAGAGCATGCAGAAGATGCATCGTCGGGGGATTCGGGTGTTGATCGGCGGGGACTATGGATTTGCGTGGACGCCGCATGGCACCAATGCGAAGGATCTCGAGTACTTCGTGGAGCTGGTGGGGATGACGCCGATGGAGGCGATCGTGGCATCGACGCGCCATGGAGGGGAGATCATGGAGATGGGCGATGAGCTCGGGGTGATCCGCGAGGGTTATCTTGCCGACCTGTTGCTGGTGGACGGGGATCCGAGCCGTGACGTGAAGGTGCTGCAGGACGCCAATCGCCTGGTTGCGATCATGAAGGACGGCAAGTTCCACAAGGCCCCGGGGGCCCGCGACGGCGCCAGCGCCTCGCCGCTGCGTTTCAGCGCGTGAACGCGGCCCGAGACGGTTAGCGCATCGCGCGGACGGGAAACGCGATGAGCGAGACGGCTTTCGAGTCGCGCCGCTTCCTGCGCGAAATCAAGATGCGCGACATGCGCGTGGCGCTCGCCGTCGCGGAGCACGGCGGCATCCTCAAGGCCGCCGAACACCTGAACGTGACGCAGCCGACGGTCACGCGTTGCGTCCATGACCTCGAGGCGCGCCTTGGTGTCGCATTGTTTCGCCGAACGCCGCGTGGCGTCACACTGACGCCCTATGGTGAGGCGTTCATTCGCCGCTGTCGGCATATCGTCGCCGACGTCGGCATGCTGGGCGCGGAGATGGACGCCATGGCCCACGGCATCAAGGGGCAGGTGTTCGTCGGTGCCATGCCTGCCGCCATCAATACGTTCCTACCCCAGGCACTGCTTGAGCTACAGCGGGAGTATCCGGATATCAGTGTGTCGGTACGGGAGGGGTCGGAGACCGACCTGATCAACGGCTTGCGCGAACGCGAGTTCGAACTGGCCGTCGGGCGCCTGCCTTCCGAGCGCGAGCACCCGGATCTCAAGAACGAACGATTGCTGAACGATCCCCTCTGTTTCGTCGTGCGACCGGGGCATCCGTTGCTCTCCCGTGACAAGCCGACCGTTTCCGAGTCGCTAAAGTTTCCCTGGGTATTCCCGACCAAGAACTCACTGGCGCACCGGGCCCTCGAGGCCGCCTTTCGTACGAGTGGACACGACCTGCCCAAGGTGGCCATCTATTCGACGTCGATCACCTGCATCTCCCGGGTCGTATCGGATAGCAATTACGTCGGCGCATTACCGGAGT
>JAUIDF010000228.1 GCA_030429125.1 Gammaproteobacteria bacterium
TCGCGGGCGAACGTGCCGCGATCGCCGAGATATGCCGCGCTCACGGTGCGGTTGGCAACCTGCAGGATGCCTTCGACCACTCGCAGTGCGACGCCCTGCGGCGGCGATTCGAGATAGCTGGCGGGAAAGCCGGCACACGAATCCTTCACCGAAAACCCGACACCGGCCTCGGTGGACGCATAGACGTGACTGATCCGCGCGCGCGGATAGACGGCCGAGAGCCGGTTCAGTATCGTGTCGTCCGCGATCTCGCCGCCGAGCGTCACCTGCGCCAGTGCCAGCTCGTCTCCACCCGGTGTCATCAGGATTTTTCTCCACAGTGTCGGCGTGGCGCTGAGGTGGGTGCAGCCAGCGTCGACCAGGAACCGAAGCTGTCGCGCCAATGGATCCGACGGCGACGGCGCGGCCAGGCAAGCGCCCGACAGCAGGCTTTGCAGGACTACCTGCAGACCGGCGAACCGGGTGTAGTCATAGAGCAGCCCCCACACCTGCCCTCGTCCGCGCGCGGTATCGTCGCGCGTCGTGCGCGTCAGGCTGGCGAGGGTATGCGCGACCAGCTTCGCAGGGCCCGTGGTTCCCGAGGTGGCGAGAATCCAGGCGGTGCCCGCCGCCGATTGACGCGCCGGCGCGGGCCGCGAAGCGCCTTCCCCGTCGAGACGCACGACGCCGAAATCACCGACACGAACCTGCGCCCCGGCCTGGCTTTCGATGGACCCGGCATCGAGCGAATCCAGCAACGGCGACACGAGAACGATCGAGCGCGCGACGCCGTCCGCCGCCACCACGCCTGCCAGGGCCTGTTCCACACCCGGGGAGCGGATCGAGACGCGCGCGTCCGCCAACGCCCCCGTCAGGCGCCCGCCCGCGTCGAGCAGGTCGCCCAGTGTCGATTCGCCACGCGGCGATCGCAGCGCCGGGCGCGCCGGGTCGATCGTGCGCAGTCTCTCGCGCAGCGTCATTCGTCCTGGTTGGCCAGGTAGAAATCGAGGAATTCGCCGTAGGTCGTCGGATAGTACGGTTCCGGCGACCGGCTGAACGGGTCGTAACCGAGCGTCTCCTCCAGTCGCGTCACCAGGATCGCATAGCCGAGGCTGTCCAGGCCCGTCTGCAACAGCACACTGCTCTCTTCCAGACTTGGCGGCGCGTCGAGATCCGAGTGCGCGGCACACACTTCGGAAAACAGTTGCCTGATCTCCAGGTCGAGTGCTTCGCGTGAACGTGTCATGGTGTCTCCGGAACGGGTTTCGACGCCGCGTGGACGACGTGATTCGGAAAGGCCCGAAGTCTATCGGGAACCCGGCGCTGTATACCAGTCTCGGCGCCACGGCCTGTCCCGATCCCGAATCCCCGCCGAACACGATTCGACCCCCATGCAACCGATTTCGAGAGATTGGCGACCCGGGTTGCGCAAGCGACAGGTTCAGCGTGCGGATCAGCGCTCGACAACCGGCGGCGTATTGACGGCAATCGCGCCTTGTCGAACCCGGTTTGTCGATTTCGTGGGTTCGAATCCGCCAGCGATGTGACAGACGGAAAGACCAGGGCACAACGTCGGGCGGGGTGACTCTGGCGGAGAGGGTGGGATGACTCGGCGCTGCACGCCTCGCCCTGCGGGCCGTCGCCGCTTTGCGGCGACGTTCTGCGGCGCGACGGCGTCGCGCCTTGTCGAACCCGGTTGGTTGAACTCGTGGGTTCGAATCCGCCAACGTTGTGACAGACGGAAAGACCAGGGCACAACGTCGGGCGGGGTGACTCTGGCGGAGAGGGTGGGATTCGAACCCACGTGGGGCTTGCGCCCCCAACGGATTTCGAGTCCGCGCCGTTATGACCGCTTCGGTACCTCTCCGGTGGGGGCGCGATTCTACCATGGGCTCCGACACGATGGGCACCCGGATGGGGCTGCCGCGCGGTTTCGGATACAATTTTCGGTTTGCCCGATGTCCAACCACGAGGAGATGCGATTGACCCCTTTGCCGCCCCAGGCGCCGGGCTCGACGGGCGGTGTGCTGCCGCTGTTGTCCGATGCGGGACTGGATCCGACCGAGGCCGTCCCGGTGCTCGACCAGCGCGGGGTGCGTCGCGAGGTGCCGACGGCCACCGAGCAGGCGCTGACGATCAAGGTGGATGGCGACGAACTGGTCACGCTCATGACCATTGGCGCCCAGCCGGAGCTGCTGGTGCTCGGCTACCTGCGCAACCAGGGACTGGTGCGATCGATTGACGAGGTGGCGACCATCGCGGTCGAGTGGGAACGCGAACTGGCAGAGGTCACCACGCGCGCCGGGCGCGGCGTACACGCGCCGCTCAAGGTCACGGCTCCGCCGCCGGTCGCGAGTTCGCAGAGCCTGCACCGGGACGACATCCACCGGGTCGTGA
This sequence comes from Gammaproteobacteria bacterium, assembly GCA_030429125.1. Taxonomy (GTDB): domain Bacteria; phylum Pseudomonadota; class Gammaproteobacteria; order Arenicellales; family CAJQKF01; genus BQJD01. The sequence goes on from JAUIDF010000228.1 coordinate 2,377, forward strand.
ATCTCGTATCCGAGCACAACACGGTGTATCGCACGGCGGGGTCGGTGCATGGATGCGGACTGGTCGAGGATGGTCGGATGCTGTTTTTCTGCGAAGACGTGGCCCGCCACAACGCCACCGATGCCATCGCCGGCTGGATGTGGATGAACCGCATCGAAGGCGATGGGAAAATACTCTACTCCACCGGCCGGCTGACTACAGAGATCGTCGCCAAGACCGCGTTGATGGGCATCGCCGTCCTGGTTTCCCGCAACGGCGTCACACATAGCGCAGTCGAACTCGCGCGCGACGTCGGCGTCATGCTGGTGGCCCGCGCGCGCGGCCGCGGCTTCCAGGTCTTCTCCTGCCAGGATCGGCTCGTACACGGAGAGCGCTCATGAGCGGTCATCCCCAGTCCGGCGCGCCGGCGCTCTACTCCGCGCTCGCGCTGCGCATTCTCCTTCCGTTTGGCATCGGATACTGCATCTCCTTCCTGTTCCGCGTCGTCAACGCCGTCATCGCCGACGCCATGAGCGCAGAGCTGGGCCTCGACGCGAACATGCTCGGCCTGCTCACCAGCATCTACTTTGCCACCATCGCCGTGTTCCAGCTGCCGCTTGGCGTACTGCTCGACCGCTTCGGTCCGCGCCGCGTGGAATCGGTCTTGCTGTTGCTGGCCGCCGCCGGCGCCCTGGTCTTCGCCATGGCGACGAGCGCCGGGTGGCTGATGATCGGGCGCGCCATGATCGGGCTCGGCGTCTCGGCCTGCCTGATGGCCGCCTTCATCGCCTACCGGCGCTGGTTCGATAGCTCGCGCCTGCCGCTCGTCAACGGCCTGCAGATGGCCTTTGGCGGCCTCGGCGCGCTGGCGGGAACGCGGCCCGCGGCCATGGTGCTGGAGGCGGCAGGCTGGCGCACCCTGTTCCTGGGACTGGCCGTGCTGACCGTCGTCATCGCGGTCGTCATCTGGGTGGTGGTGCCGCGGGACGAGCCGGTGTCGGGCGAAGACCGTCGCCAGGGTGCCTCGTCATCGGGCAGCTTTCGACAGGTCTTCGCGGATCGCACGTTCTGGCGCATCGCGCCACTGGTCACGTTCTCCCAGAGCGCGTTCCTGTCCATCCAGAGCCTGTGGATCGGCACCTGGCTCAGGGACGTGGCCGGGCTCGACGTACTCTCGGCCTCGAACGTGATGGCGGCCACCACGGTGGCGATGATTTTCGGCTTCCTGTTGCTCGGCTGGTTGAGTTCGCGCCTGGTACGCTACGGCCTGGCGATACAAACGTCGTCGGTGTTCTTCATGTGCCTGTTCCTGGTGCCCCAGCTGGGCATCATCGCCGGCGGATTTTCCATGCCCATGGCCTTCTGGATTGCCTTCGGCTTCTTCGGCACGGCAGGTATCATCGGCTACTCGGCCATCTCCCATCACTTCCCCGTGCACATCGCCGGTCGTGCGAACACCGCGCTCAATTTCGTCGTGTTCGTGGTGGCGTTCTTCGAGCAGTGGGGGCTCGGTATCGTCATCAACCAGTTTCCCGCCGGCAACGGATACGACGAAGCCGGCTACCGCCTGGCCATGGGACTGGCACTGGCCGCCCAGGTCGCGGCCCTGGCGTGGTACCTGCTTTGGCGGCCGCGGCGCAACGGTTGATGCGTCGCGACACGGGTCGGGTCGGGCAGCGTTCTGCCGCCGGATCAACGCCGGATCAACGCCGGCGCACGACGATCGCCGCGGCGAGACCGCAATTGATGAAATAGATCGCGCTCGACAGGCCATGCGCCGTGCCGAACCAGCGTCCACGCGCGGCCATGTCCTCACGCATAGCGGTGATCCACGGATGCAGGACCCACTCGTTGATGACGGACAATGCCAGTGCCGACAGCAGCAGGCCGAGCGTGATCCGGCGGGCACGGGAGCGGGCATCGCGTCCCACCACCAGGAGCGAGAAACCGAGCGCCGGCAGCGACAACCAGAAGACGGCTGTGAACAGCGTACCGGCCAGGGTACCCGCCTGCGACGGCGGCATGACCGAGAAGAGTTGCGGCGCCACCACGAAACCGGCGAACCAGGCGCCCCCGGCCCAGGCGCACAGCATCAGCCGCTCGAACGCGGACACCGCGCCGACCGCCATCGAGACGCGCGGTTCGAGCGTCATGGCCGCGGCAACTGTCGACGTTCGGTGAATGCCTGTCCCAGGGTCGCCGCGTCCATGTACTCCAGTTCGCCGCCGACGGGCACGCCGCGCGCGAGACGACTGAGCGAGACGTCGGTGTCCGCCAGCGTGGTGGCGATGAAGTCGGCGGTCGCTTCGCCCTCGACGGTGTAGTTCGTCGCCAGCACCACTTCGCGGATGCCGCGCTCGACGACGTGTCGTCGCAAGCGGTTGACCGAGAGCTGGTCGGGTCCGATACCGTCGAGCGGCGAAAGATGGCCCATCAACACGAAGTACACCCCGCGGTAGGCCGACGCCTGTTCGATGGACTCGAGATCCGCCGGCGTTTCCACCACGCACAGCAGGGACTGGTCGCGGCGCTGGTCGGCGCAGATGGCGCAGACCTCGGACTCGCTGAAGTTGTTGCAGAGACTGCAGTGCGACACCGACGACAATGCACGCACCAGCGCCTCGGCAATCATCGTGGCGCCGTCGCGATCGCGTTCCAGCAGGTGAAAGGCCATGCGCTGCGCGCTCTTCGGACCGATGCCGGGCAGGCGCTTGAGCGCGTCGCGCAGCTCGTCGATAGCCGATCCCGCGGGCATCCTAGCGAGCCGTCCCGTGCATCGAGTGAACCCGGACCGGGTATTCCCGGGGACTGGCGGCAAGGCGCGCGAGCGTGCCACGTCGGGCCATGAAGACGGAAGGCATCACGGCATCGACGGCAGCCACGCGAGCTGCAACGAGTGGTGCGAAACCGGACACTACAGCGGCAGGTTCAGGCCGGGAATATTCAGGCCGCCGGTGACCGAACCCATCTTTTCCTGGATGGTGGACTCGGCCTTGCGAACGGCGTCGTTCATGGCCGCCGCGACGAGATCCTCGAGGACTTCCTTGTCGTCTTCCATGAGCGCGGGGTCGATGGTGACCGAACGCACGTCGTGCCGGCACGTCATGACAACCTCCACCAGGCCGCCGCCGGCCTTGCCGGTAATCTCCAGTGAAGCGAGTTCCTCCTGGATGCGCTTCATCTTCTCCTGCATCTCCTGGGCCTGCTTCATGATGTTTCCGAATCCACCGCGCATGATTACTTGCCTCGCTGTTTGCCGCTCTGCACCGATTCGGGTGCGAGCTCGGCATCGAATTGATTGATGAAAATGGACAGCTCCGGGTCGTTGGTCAACCCGTCCACCGCCGCCTGGTGTTCTGCTTCCAGTCGCCGCGCCCGTCTCACCGCCGGCGTCATGGATTCGGTCCCGCCCTCGCCAATGCGGGCCTTGAGCCGGATCGACGCGCCGAAACGGACCGACGCCGCGGCGTCGAGCGCCTCGATGCGCGCCGGCTTGAGCAGGTGCGCGAGCGATTCGTCGAGTCGAAGATTGACCGTATCGCCCTCGACACCG
>JAUIDF010000001.1 GCA_030429125.1 Gammaproteobacteria bacterium
CACCAGCGTGGCGTTGAGCGAGATGTCGTTGATCACACCGTAACTGTCGGACGTGCCCAGCGTGTGGGTCGGCGGCAGGCGCGACAGGATCGCAAACTTGCCGGGGGTGTTCGTCCTTTCCCAGATCTGCGTGGCCAGAAGCCGGCCGACGAACCGATCACCAGGGGTTCGCGGTATGGGTCCGCATCGGCCGCCGGTCGCTCGACGACGTACTCGTAGGGATGCGGCAGCACCACGTGGGGCACGCCGTGTCGTTCGAGCTCGTCGCGCAGCAGGTCCGTGGTGACGATGACGAGGTCGCAGGCGCGCAGCAGCGGCCACATCGGCGCCCACAGCCGGTCGGACTCCCACATCAGGTACATGGCGACGGTCGCGTCGAGCCGCTTGCGCGCGCGGGCGATGCGTTCGAGTTGACGCTCGATGGCCTTTTGATTCGGGTGCAGCCCGACCACGTCGAGGTACAGGCCGCCCTGGAAGAGGTCGGGGCGCTGTTCGTGGGCGTCGGGGGCGACCGGTTGAAGCACGCGGGCATCGAAGGCGGACGGCAGCTCGTCGAGGCTCTTGTAGCGAATGGCGGGTGAATCGAACACCAGTCCGTCGAGCAGGCGCAGGTGTCGGCCGATGCTGTCGCGCGGATTGTCCCAGCCGCAGTAGACGATGCTCGTGAACGCGGGCGGTTCCGCCTCGGGCACCGCGGTCGCGGGGCGCGATGTCGCCCGGCGGCCTGCCGCTTCGTAGGCGGCGCGGATGGCGCTCTCGTCCACGAGGTCGCGGCACGCTTCGGCGAAGGTGTGCTGGTCGCGGCATTGAAGGGCGGTGTCGATCCGCGCGAGAAACGGCGCCAGCGCACGCGCCCATGCATAGCGGGTGCGAATCGATGCCGACGCCGCCTCGACCCGTTCGTGCTCGACGTCCCACTGTGCCACCGCGTGACGCATCCGGTCGACCAGATGATCCTCGTCGATGGCCCGCATGTGCCCGCAGAAATGGTCGACGCGCGCCGCGCGCAGCATCTCCCCGGTATTCAGGATCATCGCATTGCCGTCGTCGAGGTAGTCGGCCAGTCCCGTATGCGCCGGCGCGATGACCGGCGTTGCGCAGGCGATCGACTCGAGCGGCACCAGCCCGAAGCCCTCGCCCAGCGACGGGTGCACGGTGCAATGCGCCGCGGCGTAGCGCCGTGCCACGATCGCCTCGTCGAGGCCGCCGGTCGACACGAACTCGATCTGCGCGGCAATCGCCGCGTCGGGTGGCGGCAGCCAGCGATGGTCGGTCACCGCGAGTCGCAGCATCACGTCGTCGCGGCCCGCGAACGCGGCGCGAAAACACCGCAGCAATTCCGCGTAGCCCTTGCGCTGGGCAACCTGGTGGCGAAAGGCATTGAAGAACACGAAACGATCCCGCTCGCGCGCAGGCGGATCGGGCGCGAAGGCCGGCGAGACCCCGTGCGGCACGATCATCACCGGTGCGTTCACCCCCGAATCGATGAAGGCGCGGCGGCAGAACGAGGAGGGTACGCAGACGAGGTCGAAACGGTTGCAGGCCTGTACCCAGTGGGGAAGGATGCGATCGGTCTCGCAGGCGAACAGGCCCACGGTCACACCGTGTTGGAAGAACCACTCGGGCGCGTGCGTCGGGAAGCCGAGGAAGACGCCCACGTGCGCGCGGCGGTTCAGGCCTTCCTGCGGCGATAGCGGCGTGCCGTCGAGGGCGCCGCCCGCGTAGTCGCACACCGACACGGCGCCGATTGTCTCGGCCAGTGCCGAGGCCACGGCGCGCGACACGTTGGCGTAGGAGTCCCGGCCGCCCGGAAAGCCGTAGAACTGCACTCGCGTATCGTCGCGGGCGGGCGCGTCGAAGGCGATGGCCGGCGATTGTCGGGGCGGTGTCAGCCGGAACACGGTCGAGGTGCGAGACACGTCCGGCCTGTCCCCTGGTTTGTCGTTCATAAGGTGACCTGTTCTACCGGGCCGCCCATGCGATCACAACGCACGATGCGGCGGCAAGTGCCAGGGTCAGCCGGTCGCTTGCCGCGAATACGACCGGGTCGATGTGCAAGTCGCCTCGTCGTGCGAGCGAGATCAGGCGCAACAGCCAGTAGCCGAGCATTGCCGCCAGCAGCCACAACGGCCAGGCGGAGGAATAGAAGCGATCGGCGCTGGGCGAAAAGGCATAGGCGATGAGCACCGCCGTGGCGAGGCCGGTACTGGCGCAGCCGAAGCGGAACAGCCTGTTCCGGTCCGAATCGTCGTAGGGTCGGCCCGGCACCCGATCGTCCGTACCCGGCCGGCAGACCTCGGCAATCTCGGCCAGGCGTTTCGCCAGGGCGACGGTCAGCAGCAACGATCCGGCCAGCGACAGCAGCCAGGGTGACGGATCGACGCCGGTGGCCACCGCGCCGCCGACGAGGCGCAGCAGGTACAGGCTCGTCAGTGTCACGATGTCGACGAGATAACGCTGCTTCGCCCAGGTAGTGTAGACCGTTGCGGCCAGTACGTACACGACAAGCACGGGCCAGGCGCGCGAGCCCATCGCCGCTGTCGCGGTGACCGCCACCAGCGGCAGCAGGGCGGCGCCGCCGAGCGCCACGCGGGTCGTCATGTGCCCAGAGGCAATGGCGCGGCGGCGCTTGGCGGGGTGGCGTGCGTCGTCCTCGCGATCCTTCCAGTCGTTGAACAGGTACACGCCGGACGCGCACAGGCTGAAGCCGATAAACACCACCGTCGCGTCGAGCCAGGCGCCGGGCTCGTGGAGACGGTGCGCTGCCAGCAACGGTACGAACACCAGCAGGTTCTTCGACCAGTGGTGAGGACGCAGCGCCCACAGCAGCGCGTCGATGGTGTCACGCCCGATCCTCATGGCGATTGGCGAACGGCGACAACCGCGGACTTCACGATCGGTTCGGTCCACGGTTCGCGCCACAGAAGATAACGCACCAATTCGCCCATGGACGGTGTGCGCTCGTGCGCATGCCACCACAGCCGCACGGGCACCTCGCGCCACTGGTAGCCGTCGCCGAGCACTTGCGACACCGTCTCGCGGTCGGCCGCATCGGCAACCGCGAGGACCGGCGAGGGGTCCGCCACGGGGTCGCCGAATCGCACCGGGAGGTGTCGCCAGTACCAGGCGAGGGGCCAGCTGGCGCCGCCCGACACCGAGGCATAGCGATCGACGCCCGGACCGATGAACGGCGACGCGTCGATCACGGCGTCGAAGCCGTCGACCGTGGTGGCATAGTGCAGCGCCTCGACCCGGTCGTTGCGCGGGTATTCGTGGTGGTGCAGGAAGACCGCGCGGAAGGCGACGGCCGCGGTCAGGACCAGCGCCGTGGTCGCGATGGTGCGACTGAACCATCGCCCGCGCGGCCCGAAGGTGCGCGCCAGTTGCGCGCCGGCCAGCGGCACGAAGGCCCACACCTGGTGAACCGCCAGCCAGGGCGTCTTCTCGCCGAGCCAGGCGTACATCACGATGGACGACAGGCCGAAGCAGATCAGCGCGATTTCGAACGCACGGACTTCCCGTCGGCGGACGATCCACGCCAGCGCGGCGCCCATGATCAGAAACTCGTACACGCCGATCCGGAACAGGTGATACCACCACGGGCCGTCGATGCGCGCGGCGTCATGCTGACCGGTCCAGTAGCGCACCGCGTCGATGGCGAACGTCCAGTCTCCGGGACGCGACAGAAAGAACGTGTAGAGCAGCAGCACGACCACGACGAAGACCGACAGCGCCTGCGCGATGGGCACGCGCAGGCGCCAGGCGGCGGTGAGCAGCCGACCCGGCCGCAGCGGCCAACGGCAGGCGGCCGCCACCATCAGCCAGGTCGCGACGGCGAGAAATACCGTCACGAAGGCATTCTCCTTGGCGCCGAAGGCGAGCGCCGCCCAGAACCCCGCCCACGGCCAGGCGCTGGCACTATCGTCGCGCAATGCCAGGTAGAGCGACAGCAGGCTGGCGCTGGCCGCGAACATCACCAGCAGGTCCATGGCCAGGAAGCGGCCGTAGTAGAGGAACATCGGCGAGATGGTGACCAGCAGGCCGCTCCACCACGCCGCCTTCATGCCGAGCGGGCGTTTCAGTCGCCATGCCAGCCACAGGAACGACACCCCGGTCAGCGCGGCCGGCAGCCGGGCCACGAAGTCGCCGTCGCCGAACAGCAGAAAGCCGAGCGCAGTCAGGTAGTAGAGAAGCGGACCGTGGTAGGCGGGATCGTAGGCGTAGCGTCCCTCGAGCAGGAGGTCGAGGGACAGCTTGGCGTGGATGGCCTCGTCGGCGTGCAAGGGTCGCTCCGCGAGACCCGCGAGGTGCAGCACGCACGACAACGCGAACAGCGCCGCCCAGGGCCAGAACCCGGGCGAGCGTGCCAGTTTGTCGATACTCAGAATTGCACCACCCTCGCCTCGTTCGACGACAGCACGACGTCGCCCGCCGCCTCGATCGCGTCCAGCGCCATGGCCGGGTAGCGGCTGCGCTCGACGCTGCCGATGACGACGAGCGCGATGTTCTCGCGCGCGGCCAGCCGTCGTACCCGGTCGACGTCGCCCGCGGAGTATAGGTCATCGGCCACGCGCCAACGCCGTTCGAGTTCCGGTTCGACGCCGGCACCGCGCCAGAAGCGTTCGTGCCGGCGCCAGCCGAGGTAGCCGGGCGTACCGGTGGCGGCGGCAATGCGGCCGGCATCCTCGTAGGCGCGGCCGGGCGCCTCGAGCAGCGCGCCGCGCGGGGCCCGGTCACGCACGAAGGCGACCACGGCGCGGTCGCCGGCCGCCATCCAGCGCAGGCCGTCGAGCCCGGGTTCGCGGTCGAGGCCGGCGCCGACCAGCGCCAGGGCATGCGGCAGGGAAGCGACCAGGAGCGCGGCGCAGACGACACGCCTCGCGGCGTTCGACGGAAAGGCGTTGCAGACAATGGCCGGCAGCGCCACGGCAATGAGCATCCAGCCCTGCACGTAGGTCTTGAACACGGTGTTGGCGCGGCGAAAGGCGTCGCCGTAGTCGTCTCTTACGATCACGATCTCGGGCACCGCGAACAGGCCGAGGCCCAGTACCGCGATCCACACGGCGCACCGCGGGGCCGGATCGCGGGCGCACGACGCGGTCCAGGCGGCGAGCGCGGCGAGGGCCAGCAGTACCACCAGCAGCGGACGGCCGCTGGCGGCGGCGACCGCGACCGCGAGCGCCGAGGCGCCCCACAGCCCGGTCACGCCGAGGCGGCGGTCGTCGGCCGCACGGGCCGCCAGTCGAAACAGGCCGGCGGCCAGCGGGACCAGCACGATACCGGCATAGAGGAACAGCGCCCCGGGCGTCGTCTGCGTCCGCGCGAACTCGAGACCGTTCGCCGGCGGCTCGAATCGCGAGAAGAACGGGTAGGCGAGCCATGCAGCGGCCGCCAGCGCCAGGGCGGCCGACGCCGTCGCGAAGAGCGCGCCATGCCGATCTTCACGCCCGCGCACGGCGGCGCACGCCGCCAGTATCGCCACCAGCGCCGCCAGCGTCGGTGCCAGCCAGGGATTGGCCATGGCGGCGGCGGCGGTCAGCACCGCGAGCAGCGCCAGGCCGTAGCGTGGGGTTCCGGACCCGAACGCGACCAGGGCGAGGAGCAGCGCGGCCAGCAGCATGGGCGCCGAGGTGAAGTGCGCGTGCAAGTCGCCGAGCCACGTGGTGAACAGCGGGTACTCGGTGATCGTCCCGGTGACCTGTCGGGAGGATGCCCAGGTATCGATGCCCCCCGGGTCGCGTGTCACGGCCAACTGGCGCACGCCGTCCAGGGTGCCGGAGAAGGTGCAAAGAAAAGCGCCGAGCAGCGCCATGGGGGCGGCGGCGCCGAGCCGCGATGCGACAGCCCACGCCATCGAGAAGACCGACGCGCCGACCGAGGCGACCGCCAGGTTGTAGACGTACTCCGTGGGGATGCCGGTGAGACGCGCGGGAATCACCCACGGCATCAGCCCGAAGTAGTAGTAGTTGAGCGTCTCGCCGGCCAGCCAGAAATCGGGCGGCGGGAATGCGCGTGCGCCGAGCAGGGTGTTGAGTATGCCGAAATCGAGCGGCTTCTCGGTGCCCCGGATCTCGGGCGTTTGAAGTCGCAGCAGGAGGATCGCGGCGAAGGCGGCGAGGAATACGAGCTCGGCCCGGGCGATGCGACCGGCGAAGGGCGCATCGAGCCGCAGGTGCTTGACGGACAGGAGCAGGCCGGCCGCGAGCAGGGCAATGCCGGCCAGCGGCCACGGCGACATGCCGAGATGGGCAGCGCCCCAGGCGGCGGTCGCCGCGACCACGAGGGAGATCGTGCGCGATCCGGTCCAGGCGAGCGCGGGCTCCAGGTCGAGGCGGCGCAGCAGCGGATATAGTGCCGGCGCCGCCAGCCACGTCGCCAGGTACCACAGCGGCAGGTAGAATGAAATCGTCACCGATCGCCCTCAAGCGGTAGCAGGACCCGCGAGCGGGGAATCCGTTCCACCTGTCGCGCCATCGCCGGGCACGACGCGGGGAGCCCCTGCCCTTGAAGAGCCAGCATCACTGCGCGCGTGTCGCCCTCATGGTACTCGTCCTCGGCGCCGTCGCCTGGGCGGCGGCGGTGCGTTTCGCGTTCAACGACTGGGACGGCCTCGCCAACCTGCATCCGGACGAACGTCACCTGGCGCGGGTGGTGGCGGCGGTCGAGATTCCCCCCGCCTGGTCCGACTACCTCGATGCCGATGTCTCGCCGCTGAACCCCCGCGAACGCGGCGTCGACCTGTTCGTCTACGGCGACCTGCCGGTCACCCTGGCGCGGCTGGCCGCGGAAAGCTTAGCCGATCTCTGCGGGCAGTCAATGTCGGTGCCCGCGCCGCTTGGGCGCGCTGCCTGTGTCGACGCCACCGGCAGCCCGGTGTCGTGGACCGACATCGACGGCATCACCCGGCTCGGTCGCGCCCTGTCGTCGCTGTTCGCGCTGTTGAGCGTGGTGCTGACCGGGCTGATCGCGTGGCGGCTCGCCGGCGCGGCGGCCGGCGTCATCGCCACCTGGCTGGCGGCGGGATGCGTCCTGTCGATCCAGTCGTCGAACTTCTTCACCGTCGACGCAGCGGCGACCGCCTTCGTGCTGGCGTCGTTTGTTTGCGTGCTGTACTGCCGCCGCCTGCCGCGGGACTGGCCGGCCATGCTGCTGGCCGGGTTCGCCCTCGGGGCGGCGGCCGCTTGCAAGATCACCCTGCTTACGTTCGCCGTCGTGCCGGCCGCCGCCGTCATCGCGGTGGCCATGGCCGAACCGGCCGCTCGTTCGGTCCGCGCCACGATTGGCATCGCGGCGATGTCGGTGGGCCTGTACGTGGCGGTGAGAGTGCTGTCGCCCAGCGCCTTCGACGGATGGGTCGGTCTCGACCAACGCTGGCTCGAAGACCTCCGCGTGGCGCGTGCGCTGGTCAGCGGGTCGGTGGATTATCCGCCGGGCGTGCAGTGGACCGGCCGCGTCCCCTGGCTGTTTCCGCTGCACACTCTGGTGACGTGGGGCATGGGCCTGCCGCTGGCAGCGGTGGCGCTGGGCGGCTGGCTTGCCTGGGGTGTGGCCGCCGTGCGGCGTATGCCCGCGATGGGCCCGAGGGGATTTCACGATCCGGCGGCTCGCGGCCTGGCGCTTGCGTGGCTATGGGTTGCCGTGTTCTTCGCGTGGCAGGGGGGTCAATGGGTTTCGACCCTGCGCTACCTGCTGCCCATGGTCTTTTTCCTGGTCGTCTTCGCGGCCTGGGCGCTGTCGCGCTGGTGGCGCCAGGGGCGCGTGTCGGCGTGGGCTCGCCGCGGCGCGGTGCTCGGCGTGATCGGCCTGTCCCTGGCCTGGACGTTCGCGTTCCTCGCCGTCTACGCCCCGCCGCATCCGCGCCTGGCGGCCTCGGACTGGATCAGCGCCCGGTTCGACCCGGGCGCGGTAATCGGCTACGAGTACTGGGACGACCCGTTGCCCGTCGGTGGCGACAGTGGCGACAGCTTCGAACGGGTCGCCCTGGACCTGTATGCCGAGGACACGGCCGCCAAGCGCCAGCGCCTCGTCGACCAGCTCGCGTCGATCGACTACCTGGTGCTGTCCAGCAACCGGCTCGTTGCCTCGATTCCGCGCCAGCCGATGCGCTATCCCATGACCGGCCGCTACTACGCGGCGCTGACGAGTGGCGCGCTGGGGTTCGAGCCGGTCGCGGATTTCGCCGCCTGGCCGCGTCTCGGGCCGTTCGTGTTTCCCGACCAGGAATGGCCGCTGCCGCCCGCTCTGCGCGCCGGCGACGTGGTCGTGCCGCTGCCGCCGGCCGAGGAGGCGTTCAGTGTCTACGATCATCCGCGGGTGATCGTCTATCGAAAACGTGCCGACTTCTCGGCGTCGCTGGTGTCGCAGGTGCTGTCGGCCGTGGATGTCGAGTCCGCCTACCACGGCTTTCGTCCGCGCGCGGAAACCGCCGCGCCCGACGGCCTGTTGTTCACCCCCGCGCAATGGCGAGCGCGCGAGACGCGTGCCGCGCCTGCGGGCGACGGCGGCGACGGCGGTGACGGCGGCATGCCGCGACACGTCCTCGCGTGGCTCGCCGCTTCCCTGATCCTGGGCTGGCTGGCCATGCCGGTGGTCGCGCGACTCGCCCCCGGGCTCGCCGACGGCGGCGCCTCGCTGGCGCGCGTTTTCGCCATCGTCGCCGTCTCCCTGGGCGTGTGGTGGGCGGCAAACACGGGATGGGGGGCAAACACGGCGCGTGGCGCGTACGCGGCCGTCGCGCTGCTCGCTCTCGTGTCGGTCCTGTCGTGGCGGCGGGCGCGCGTGCCGATTGCGCGACGCACCTGGCTGATCCCGGAGGCGGTGTTCGTCGTCGCCTTCGCCGTGGCACTGGTGGTGCGGGCGGGCACACCGGAACTGTGGCACCCCGTATTCGGCGGCGAGAAGCCGATGGACTTCGCCTACTTCAATGCCGTGCTGCAAAGCCCCGCGCTCCCGCCCCACGATCCGTGGTTCGCCCTCGGCGTTCTCAACTACTACTACTTCGGCTTCGTCATGGTGTCGGTGCTGACGAAGTTGACGGCGGTACCGCCGGCGGTCGCCTACAACCTCGCCATGGCGCTGTGGTTCGCGCTCCTGTGCCAGGTCGCGTTCGGCATCGGCTTTCATCTCTCGGCGCGGCTGGCCAGCCGCCGGTCCGGCTATCGTCCGCTTGCCGGCGGCGTGCTGGCCGCCCTGCTGACCGGTTGTGCCGGCAACCTGGTACACGCGGTGATGCAGCTCCGCGGCGAATGCCGGGTGCTTTCCGTCGATCCCTGCGTCTTCTGGAATGCGAGCCGCGCCGTTGCCGCCGCGCCCGGCGAGCCGGCGCCGATCACCGAGTTCCCGTTCTTCACGATGCTCTACGGCGATCTGCATGCACACTTTCTGTCGCTGCCCGTGCTGCTGCTCACGGTCGGCCTGGCGCTGGCCTGGACGGGCCTGCGCACCGGCTTGTCGAACCCTGTCGTCGACGGGGCTCGCGCGGCGGTGGTCGGCGCGTTGATCGCGGTGCTCTACATGACCAATGCCTGGGATGCGCCGGTGGCCCTGGCGCTGGTCGTCATGCTGGTGGCCAGCGCCGTGGCGCGGGATCCGGGCACGCCGCGACGCAAGACGTTCGTGGCGCTGGCCATCGTCGCGCTGGCGATCGGCGTCGCGGCAATGGTCGCGACGCCGTATGTCGCACACTTCGCCACCGACTACGGTCGCCTTGCCTGGTGGCGCGGCTCGCGCACCACGCTGCCCGGTTTCCTGGCGATGCTCGCCCCTTTCCTGTTTCCACTGGCCGCGGCCTGGCTGCTGGGGCGCCGCCGGGTGCCGGCCTCGGCGAGCGGGCTCGGCGACGTTGCCCGATACTTCGTTGCCGGCGCGGTGGTGGTGCCGGCCAGCGCGCTCGTGTTACTGAGCGCGCCGACGGCGCTGATCGTTCTGCCGCTACTGCTGGTCACGTGGCAATCGTGGCGCCGCGGCGATTTCGACGCACCGTTGGCGTGCCTCGTGGGCACCGGTCTCGGCCTGGTCCTGGCGGTCGAGTTCGTGCACGTGCAGGGCGACGTCGGCCGCATGAACACCGTGTTCAAGTTCACCTATCACGCATGGGTGCTGCTCGGCATCTCCGCCGCCGTGCTCGTGCCGAGGCTGTGGTACCTCGCGGGGCGGCGGCGCGCGGCGGTCCGCCTTCCGGTTCGCGCATCGGTACTGCTTCTCCTGGCCGGTGCGCTGTCCTACCCGCTGTTCGCGGTGCCGGCGAAGTGGGCCGGACGCCCCGTGCTCGATGCCGGCTGGCAGCTGGACGGGACCGCCTACCTGCGCCGGCCGCACGCCCGCGAAGCGGGCAGGATCCAGTTGCCGGACGGCGATCTCGCCGCCATCCGCTGGCTGCGGGCGAACGCCGGGCCGGTCGACGTCGTCGCCGAGGGGGCGTCGACCGCGGCCTACACCTGGGGTGGACGGATCGCGGTCCACACCGGTCGGCCCACGCTGCTCGGCTGGCTGGGCCATCAGCGACAGCAGAAGTCGATCCTGCCGCGCCCCGTGGTGGATCGGCGGGCGGCGGATGTCGAGCGGCTCTACGGCTCGGGGGATGCGCAGACGGTGCGTCGCATCCTGGCACGGTATCACGTCGCCTATATCGTCGTCGGTGGTTGGGAGCGTGCACACTACGATGCAAATGCGCTGGCGCTCTTCGACCGGCTCGTCGCGCGCGGCGAACTGGTCGAGCGCTTGCGGCAGGACGCGGTGGTGATCTACGAGGTCGCGGCGCGCGCCCCGCTCGAGGCGTCGCTGCTGCAGCCGGTGTTCCTCGCGCGGAATCGAGTTGCGATGCCTAGCGGCCGTTGACGAGGGCCGGGTGATCGATGGTCGTCTCGGCGCTGCCGAGCAGCCACCTCTCGACCACCTCGCGCCCCTGCATGTAGCTGTGATCCATGTTGCCCACCTCGTACTTCCAGGCCCCGAACCGGCCGCGGCTGAAGATGCCGAGCGGCTCCAGCTCGCCGCGAGCGGCGTCGAGGATGTGGTCGCGATCCAGGGTTGGCACCGGGTAGCCGTGCTCGGCGCGATAGTGCCAGCTGCTGCGTACCGCGTCGCCCGCGAGGCCCAGCCGGCGGCAGGCGTCGAGACAGTCGGCGGCGAGCCGGTGGGTGTCGCGTGGCCGGTGCGCGGAGTGGGAGACCTCCAGCAGCAGCGACCAGCAGCCCGGGGGCGCGTTGTGATCGCTGTAGTTGCTGAACACCGTGGCGCGATAGAACGGGCAGTCGTGGTCGGGGAAGTACATCCAGCTGTGCTCGCCGATCGGCGCGGGCGGCGCGCCCTCGAAGCCAATGCCGATGACGTCGACGGCGGCATGCGCCAGTTTGCCGGCCAGGTCGGACAGTCCGGCGAAGCCGCATTGGCGCACCAGGTGGGTCAAGGGCATGGTGCTCAGCAGGTGGCGGTAGCGGAACCGGCGGCCGTCGGCCGTTTCCGCCACGCGCTCGGCGGCCCGCACCCGCACCACGGCGGCGCCGAACTCGAGCCGCGACGGCGGCAGTCGCGATGCCAGCGATCGCCAGATGGCGCCGGTCCCGCCACGGCACGGAAAGCGGAATTCGCTGTTCGGGCCCCAGGTCTTCGGTGAGCGCGCCGGACGCGACTCGTCGGACGACGGCGGCGCCACGCGTTCACCCAGCCATTGCGTGCTCATCCGCTCCAGGGGATGCGACCATACCTTGCGGTTGTAGGGCTGCATGAACAGTTCCGCGATGCCGTCGCCAAATGTTGTTCGGATGTAGGCGTCGAAGGACGAACGGTCCGGCGCGATGCCGGCGGCAACGAGCGCCGCCAGTCCGTCCCGGCATCGCCGGGCCGCCGCCGCGGGCAGGGCGTCGAGGTGATTCTGGAACGGGTAGGGGACCCAGGCACCGGCGCAGTGGACGTAGGCCCGCCGCGGATGATGCACCCAGTCGTCGGCGTCGATGACGGCAGCGAGCATCGCGTCGTAGGCCGGGTAGTGCGAAAAGATGACGTGGCCGCCGACGTCCCAGGTGAAGCCGTCGTGCCCGAAGCTCGCGGCGAGTCCGCCGGGTACCGGTTGGCGCTCCAGCAAGCGGAAGTCGGCGCCGGCCTCGGCCAGTCGCTGCGCTGCCCCCAGTCCCGTGGGTCCGGCGCCGATGACGAGGTAGTCGACGGTCGTGGTCAAGGTGTGTCGGGTCAGAGTGGATTTCGAGGTTTGGGGTATACTACTCCCCCAGTAACGGCGCGCGTCGTGCAACCGGCGGGACATTATTGTCGGCCGCGCATCCGGGTATCAATCGACGACACCTTGAGCGTGTCAGGGGAACGAGCATGAAGAAGTCGTCCGGCGATCCGCGCGAGCATTCCACGTCCTCCTCCGGTCGGGTCGGCCGGCGACGGCTGATCAAGGTCGTGGCCGCCGGCGGCGGCGTGGCCACCGGCGCGGCCTTGGTGCCATCGAAGTGGACCCAGCCGATCATCGAGTCGGTGACGCTACCCGTGCACGCCCAGACCACCACCGAGAGTGTCACGTTCGCGGCGCCGTTGACCGGCGCCATCGGCATGAACCGGGTTCGCCGCAATGGCTCGGTGCTCGAGTCGCTGCTGGCGCCCGCGCATGCTGAAGAGGCGCCCAGCGAACTCGCGCCGATCGGTAACCTGGAAAACGCGTGCATCGTTCTCACCTTCCTGCTGGATCGTGTCGACGCACAGATCAACACGTTCGCCAACGGATCGTTCTTCGGCAACCTCGCCAATCCCGTTGGCGCCGCCTTCGACATCAACGTCACCGGACCCTACATTGTCGGGGTGTTCCCCAACACCCTGCCGTTTCCGACCGCCGTCAACGGCATCGTCATCGGCGACGGTGGCAACCTCGCCTACAACGGAGCCGTCAACGGCATCTGCGTGCCGGCTTCCGTCGAGCCCACGTCGACGCCGGACTAGGGCCTGTTCACACTATGCGTTCGCGGCGATCTTTCGGCCCATTTTCGCCCCGACGGCGTTGCATCTCGTCGCCATGGAACCACCATGACTCCTCGATGCGCCTTGTCGGATGCGAAAAAGTGCACGAAATCTCACTCGCTCAGCGTAGTGTGAACAGGCCCTAGTCGGGGCGGCCGTCCGGCGGGCGCTGTCCGGTTGTCGCGTCGCCAGTCCGGTTTCGCCGCCCGTCGATCCGCGACGGTTCTTCCCGCGACCCTGACCGACGTCGACGGCCGAACCGTCGATGGCGCGCCGACCGGATTCCTGCATCGTGGGCGCGTGGAACATTCCGGTATCGCGCGACGACGATATCTGCTCCTCACGGAATACTTTCATCCCCACTGGACCGGGCTCTCGACGTCGTTCCTGTCGCTTGCCCGCACGCTGTCGGCCGGCGGTCACGAGGTGACCGTGCTGACCACGCGCCATGCCGATGAGCTTGCGCCGGCCGAATGCCTCGACAACATCGAAGTACGCCGGGTGCCTCACGCGTTCCGCATCAGTCGTACGCACTATGCCTGGCGCATCCTGCCGGCCGCCTGGCGCTCGATGCGGCGCTGTGACGTGGTCATCATCAATTCACCCTTCAGCAATGTACTTCCCTGCGCGATGATGGCGCGGCTGTTTCGCCGCCGCCTCGTCATCTTTCACCAGGGCGATCTCGTATTGCCGCGGCGCCGGCGCCTGCCGCTGTCCGCGGTGGTGCTGGAGCGGTGCTTCGATGCCTTCACCCTGCCGGCCATGGCGCTGGCGCACGTCGTATCCACCTATACGGCCGACTATGCCCGTCACTCACGCGTGATGCGGCACTTCACCGCCAAGTGCCGACCCTTCGTGCCGCGCCCGTTGGTCGAAAGCGAACCGCCCCGCACGAATCGTCCGGCGCCATCGCCGGCTGCCCCGCGCATCGGGTTCGCCGGCCGGTTCGCCGACGAGAAGGGCCTCGATGTCCTGCTCGATGCGATTCCCCGCGTGATCGAACGGATTCCCGGCGCCCGCTTCGTGTTCGCCGGCGCCACCGAGCTGCCCTACGAGGACACCTTCGCCCGCCTCGGCGAGCGCCTCGGGCGCGTCGCCGCCCATGTCGACTTCCTCGGACTGTTGCATGGCGACGCGCTGCGCGATTTCTACCGGGGACTCGACGTCTTCGTGCTGAGCTCGCGCACCGAATGCTTCGCCTTGACCCAGGCCGAGGCCGCGCTGCTCGGTGTGCCCGTGGTGGCAACCGACGTGCCGGGCGCGAGAATGCTGGTGCGGGAAACCGGGTTCGGCGAGCTCGTACGTGCCGGTGATCCGGCAGCCCTCGCCGACGGCATCCTGCGCGTGCTACACGACCGTGCGCAGTACCTGTCGATGTACGACAACGTCGAGCGATTCTTCGAACGCCATGGACAGCCCGCCTTCGATTGAATGCTACCTCGCCGGCGAGATCGATCCGGCCTTCGCCGCGCGCGCCCGCCTGATACTCGACGCCGTCGCCCGCGAGCAGCCGCTACGAATACTCGATGCAGGATGCGGGCGCGGCTTTTACCTGCGCATGGCGAGCCTGCTTTGCCGCCGGGGTACCATCATCGGCATTGATCGCGACGCCGACTGTGTCGCGCGCGCGCAAGGCGCGCTGCGTGGGCGGTCGAACGTCTCGATCATGCGCGGCGATATCTGCCGCCTGCCGTTCGACGACGACAGCTTCGATTTCATTGTCTGCAGCGAGGTGCTCGAGCACCTGCCGGACGACGATCGGGCGCTGATCGAACTCAGGCGCGTGCTCGCACCGGGCGGTACGCTGGCCGTCAGCGTGCCGTGCCGGGACTTCCCGTTTTCCTGGGACCCGATCAACTGGGTCCTGATGCGCGTCGCCGGTCGACACGTGCCGGCACGCATGCACTGGCTGGCCGGCATCTGGGCGGATCACGAACGGCTGTATTCCGCGCCGGAACTGGCACGGCTCGTGGGCCGGCTGTTCCGGCCGGACCGCTATCGCGCCGTGGTCCGGCGCTCATGGCCCTTCGCCCACCTCGTGTTCTACGGCCTCGGCAAGAACCTCGTCGATCGTCTCGGCTGGTCGGCATTCGATCGCTTCGACCCGGCGCCGCCCGGCCGCGCCAGGCGGTTGTTGGCGCGCCTGTGCGCGCTGCCGTGCGGCGCGTTGGAATTCGATGCGACGTGCTCGCCCGCGGTCAATCTCGTTCTTCTCTCGCGCAAGTGAAACTGCGCAAGACGGGGTACTACGTCCGCTCCCTGCTCGCGGTACTCGGCACGCTCGACAATCCCCACCGGCTGCCGTGCCTGGTGCTCGGGCGTGCCGTTGCCCTCGACCTCGACGGTCGTCGCGTCTGGATGTCGAGTGCGCTCGATGTGCTGGTGTTCAAGGAGGTCTGCATCGACGACGAATACCGCCTCGGCGAGCTGGTCGATCCACACTGCATCGTCGATGTCGGCGCCGGCGTGGGTGAGTTCGCCGTCGAGGCGGCGCGACGCCACCCTCGCGCCCGCGTGCTGTGCTTCGAGCCGGATCCCGCCCGATACGCGCTGCTCAAGCGAACCATCGACGACAACGACTGCACCCGTGTCGAGACACACCGTGCAGCCGTCGGTACCGATGCGTTCCGTCTCGACCGCCTGAACCTGCCCGCGATCGACCTGCTGAAAATCGATTGCGAGGGCGCCGAGTTCGACGTGCTCGAAAGCCTGTCCCCGGCGCAACTCGCCGTCACCCGGCGCGTCGCCCTGGAGTACCACGATACGGGCGCCGAGCGGCGCTCGGTGTCGACCAGCCGGTTCCTGGGCGATCACGGCTTCGCCGTCGAGGTGGTTCCCGACCGGTTCGATCCTTCGCTGGGTCACGTCTACGCCAGTCGTGCTCCCGCGTCCGGCGGCCAGGGGGCGCCGCTCGTCCGGAAAACTTGACGCCATCGACCCGCCGGTCGATGCTTTCGCCCGTGCCCGCCACGTACCGCGTACGCGGGCCGCAAGGAGGAGAACCGGACGTCGCATCGCCGACGGGGAGGACGACCATGGATGCCGTACGAAAAAACACCGCCGAGCGCAGCATCGACGGTCACGTGCTCGACGTGTTCGCGGACGTCGCCGATTTTCGCGACTTCGTGTACGAGCCCCCCCTGGTGCGGATCCGGGACGCCCTTTCGCCGCGCCACAAGCTGAAGATTCTCGATCAGCAGCGCGAAGGCGCCTGCACCGGTTTCGCCCTCGCGGCGGTCATCAACCTGCTCAACAGCACGCGCGGCAAGCGCTACCGGGTCAGCCCGCGAATGCTCTACGAGATGTCGCGGCATCACGACGAATGGCCGGGCAACGACTACAGTGGCTCCTCCTGTCGCGGCGCCATCAAGGGCTGGTATGCCATGGGTGTCTGCCGCGACGCCGACTGGCCCTACGTCGAGGGCGAACCGGGGGCATTGACCGTGGCTCGCGCCAAGGGTGCCCGCGAGACGCGCATCGGTGCCTACTACCGGCTGCGGCATCGGCTCGCCGATTTTCATGCCGCGCTCGGCGAGGCCGGCGCCATTTTCGTCTCCGCCAACGTGCACGACGGTTGGGGGGCGGCCGCGGTGCGGGCCGCCGACGGCGTCATCGTTCACCGGCGGCAGACACCGCAGGCGGCCGGCCATGCCTTTGCATTGGTCGGCTACGACGAGCGCGGCTTCATCGTCCAGAACTCCTGGGGGGAGGACTGGGGACGGCAGGGCACCGCGATCTGGACCTACGAGGACTGGTTCGAGAATGTTCGCGACGCCTGGGCATTCAGGCTGAGCCTGTCGGCGAAGGGCGTGTGGCAGGTATCGACCCGGGAGAAGCCGCGCGGCGACGCGGGCGAGGCAGCCGCGGCGCCGACGCCGTTGCGAGGCGAGATCGCGGGCCACTTCGTCCATATCGATGACGGCGAATTTCATGCCCACGGTCGTTACTGGAGCGATGCGAACGACGTCGAGGAGACCGCCCGCCTGCTCGCCGACAGCGCCGACTACGATCATCTCGTCCTGTACGCGCACGGCGGTCTGAACTCGCCCGCCGACTCGGCGCGACGCATCAAGGCGATGGCGCCGGTGTTCAAGGCCAACCGCGTGTATCCCTATCACTTCATGTACGACACCGGTCTCGGCGAGGAGATCAAGG
Source organism: Gammaproteobacteria bacterium (assembly GCA_030429125.1). Classification (GTDB taxonomy): domain Bacteria; phylum Pseudomonadota; class Gammaproteobacteria; order Arenicellales; family CAJQKF01; genus BQJD01. Next base: position 17,110 of record JAUIDF010000001.1, read on the forward strand.
ACCTCGTGCTGCGCCGTGTCGGCGTCGCCAGCGAACGCGTCGGCGACGTTACCGACTGGACCGACCCCTTTCTCGAGCGCTCGCTGCGCACCGCGGGCCGGGCCATATGGCGCGAGATGAAGCGCGGCGCCGAGCGCCCCTTCGAGCCCGGACGCGCCGGCTGGCGCACCCTCGAAACAATGGTCGGCCACCTGCTGGGTGCAGCGCATCGCAAGGAAGTCCATCTCGTCGGCCACAGCACCGGCGCCATCCTGCTGGCCTACCTGCTGGCGGCGCTGGAAGCGCTGGCGCCGGGCATGCGCGTACGCAGCGTTTCGCTGTTCGCGCCGGCCGCCACGGTGGCCCTGTACCGGAGCCATTACCACCCGTTGCTGGAAACGGATCGGGCGTTCTTCGGTGTCGACCGGATGTGCGTCTACTCCCTCGACGACGATCTGGAGCAACGCGACAGCGTGGCGAAGCTGTATCGCAAGTCGCTGCTCTACCTGGTGTCGCGCGCCTTCGAGGAGAGGATTCCCGAGGCACTGCTCGGCATGCAGCACTACAGTGTCGCACTCGATCGGCGGGTGGGCCGGGCGGTCGATTTCGTCTACAGCGACGGTGCCCCGGGTCCGAATGCCAGGACCGCGTCCACGACGCACGGCGGTTTCGACAACGATCCGTCCACGCTCAACGACGTGCTGGCCGGCGTCCTGGGCGGCGCGCCGCCGGTCCCGTTTCGCGACGAGGACCTCGTCTTCGCGCCGTCGTCGGCGGCCTGAGCGCGATGGCCGAGTTCACACAGGCCTTCGCCCACGTGCTCGGTCACGAGGGCGGATACGTCGACGATCCTGCAGACGCCGGCGGAGAGACCTACAAGGGGATCGCGCGTGTGCACCATGGCGACTGGGGAGGATTCCGGCGTATCGACGCGGCGCGCGAGCGCGACGGTTTTCCGGATGTCCTGGAAGAAGACGGCATTCTCCAGCGGCAGGTACGCAAGTTCTACAAGGACCACTACTGGGATCGCCTGCTTGGCGATCACATCACCGACCAGGCGCTGGCCACGGAGCTGTTCGACACCGGCGTCAACATGGGGCTTCGCACCGCCGTGCGATTCCTGCAGGAGTCGGTCAACCTGCTCGACCGGGGCGCACCCGGCGGTCTCGTCGTCGACGGCTGGCTGGGTCGCAAAACCCTGGACGCGGTGCACGCCCGGCTATCCGAGGACGGCGGCAGCGCATTCCTGTTGCAGCTGATCAACATTCTGCAGGGACATCGCTACGTCGAGATCATGCGCGCCAATCCCGGGCAGGAGCGCTTCGCGCGCGGATGGCTCAGGCGGGTGTCGATGGAGCGGGACGTATAGCGGGCGCATCGCCCAACAGTCACCCGCATTGCCGCCGGCGGTGCCGGTGCCTTCTCGTCGCGGCGCACGGGGAAGGGCGACCCCGTCGCCGGTTTCCCCGCCTGCAACCAGCATGCATAATGACGCCATGAACGGGCGGCTCGCGCGCCGGGCGCCAGGCAGGGCGTCGCATCCGCCTTGACGATATGGCCGCCGGCAAGGCGTCCATGCTTCACTCCGATTCCGTCTTTCCACCCCGACGCCCGCGAATGACTCGTCAACTGCCCGCAGTCGTCCGCAAGGCCCTGGAGGGTCTGTCGCAGCCGGTCCCGGTCGTCGTCCACCCCGACGTTCTCGACGTCATTGCGCGGTTGCCGGGGCCGACCGGCGGTGTCATGCCGTTGCCCGACGACATCGTCGCGAGACCGGCACCCTGCACCGCCTGGCAGTGGCATCGCGAGCGGCTGATCGAAGCGCTGCGCACGGAAGACGACGTGGTGCAGCGGGCCAGGCGTGCCTTTCATGCCAACTGGCTGCTGGTACTGGCATCGCCACCGGCGACCCGGCAGGCGCTGACCCTGAGCGTGATCATTCCCGTGTACAACCGCGCGGGCATGGTGGTCGAGGCGATCGAGAGCGCATTGGCGCAAACCGCGGTGGCGGTGCAGGTCGTGGTGGTGGACGACGGGTCCACCGACGACATCGACGTTGCACTTGCGCCTTATGCCGGCCGCATCGTGTGGCGGCGCCAGCGGAATCACGGCGTTGCCCACGCGCGCAACCGCGGCATCGAGCTGGCAAGCGGCGATTTCCTGTGCTTTCTCGATTCGGATAACCTGCTCGATGCCGACGCCGCCCGGCAATGGCTTCGGGGCTTCTGCGCGGTGCCGGATGCCGGCCTGTGCCATGCGCCGCCGCGGCAGCGTGTGCAGGCGCTCGGCCGCGGCGGCGAGTGGCCGTTTCCCGATGGTGGCGACGACTGCCCGACGACCGACCTGCTTCGCGCGGCGTCCATTTCCTACCCGTTCCCCATGGTGGGCGTGTGCCTGCCGCGATGGGTGGTGCTTGAGGCCGGGGGGTTCGACGAGTCGCTGGTGAAGGGCGAGGACAATCGCTTCTGGTTTCGGCTGGGTCTCGAAGGTGTCAAGGCGGTGGGATTGAAGCGCCGGCTCAACGAACGGCGCGTCGTCGCCGGCAGCCTGTCCGACGACCCGGTATATGCGACCGGCGCCGAGGCCGGTATCCTGGCACGCCATGTCCTCGACCTGCTTGAGCGGCCGTGTCATTGGCACCTGGTCGGCAACGTCTTGCGACAGCTGTCGTACACCAGGCGATGGCCCTGGCTGGCAACCTCGACGCACGACGATGCCGTGCGCATGCGCTCCGTCCTGTCGGAGTGCGTGCGGGACATCGCCCGGCAGCCGTGGTCGGACGTGGCGGCGACGGCCTCGTTGCTGGCGACGTTCGCACGCGCCATCGACGCCTTGCGCGCCGCGCAGCCCGACCTCTTCGTCGATGCCGGCGGCTTTCTGCCGGACTTGTCCCGGACCATCGCCGATGCGGTGATCGACCCGCCGGCCGGTGTCCGCGCCGGTCGGGATCGGGGCGAACGGGCAACTGCAGCGGTTCCCCGATGGCTCGAAGCGCTGGCCATCGACGGTGTGCTGCCGTCGCCCGGCAGCGTTCACGCTCTACCGACTGCCGCGGCGCCACCGCGGACCGCGGACCTCGTCGCCCGGCCCGGTCCGCCGTGCCCGGTCGAGTGGCATGCGCGACGGCTGCGCCGATGGTTGCGGGACCGGGCGGCGGCGTCGCCTGCACGACTCGCGGCGGCGCAGTACCACGCCCGCGCCTGCGCACGCCTGCTGGCACCCGGCGACGGACGCTTCGCCGCCACCGTAAGCGTCGTGATTCCGGTGCGTGACCGGGCCCGGGAGGTCGTGGAGGCGGTGCACAGCGTGCTTCGGCAAACGCTGCCGCCGCTGGAGGTCATCGTCGTCGACGATGGTTCGACGCAGGATACCGGCGCCGCGCTGTCGCGCTGCAGCGAACCGGTCCACCTGATCCGGCAGCCACATGCGGGACCGGCCGTGGCCCGAAATCGCGGCATCGCCGCCGCGCGCGGCGAATTCGTGCATTTTCTCGACTCCGACGACCTGCTCGATGCCGACGCCATCGCCGCCAAGGTGGCCGCCTTCGCCGCCGTTGCCGATGCCGGGCTCGTGTTTTCCGCGGTGCGAATCGCCGAAGACGGCGAGGGACGGATTTCGAAGGTCTACGAGGACTTCGAAATGCCGGCCACCGGCCTGCCGGGCTGCCCGACGCTCGACCTGATGGCGGTGGTGGCCGCGGGGCGCTATCCGTTCCTGACCAGTACGGTCATGGCGCCGCGCTGGCTTCTCCTGGCCGAGGGCGGATTCCACCCGCTGCTGCACCGTGCGGAGGATTCCCACCTGTTCTTTCGCCTGGGCCTGCGCGGTACCAAGGTCGTCGGATCCAAGCGTTCGCTGACCACGCGTCGGCTGTTGCCGGTTCGGCAATCCGTGGCGAACCATCGCGGCGACGCCTGTTCCGGGCTCGTGACGCTTCTCGACCTGCTTGCCGTTCTCGCGCGGCCCGCCTCGCGGCTGCATCTCGCCTCGACGCTGCGGCGGATGGCGCAGCCCCATCGCTGGCCGTGGATCGAGGACTCGGCCGATCAGCGAATCGAGGGCCTGCGCCTCGATGTCCTGGGTGCCGTCCCGCGCCTGGATCGGGCCACGGCGAGCCGCTGTCTCGACGAAGTGCAGAAATGGCCGGCGTCGACGACGGGGTGCGGTCGATTCCGGGCCCGGTTGGAGATGGCGCTTCGGCAGGCGGCAGGCACGGCACGCGGCGCGACCGAATGATCCCCGGACCGCGCCGTGTCAGGTGGCGGTCCTTGCCTGGTCGTGTTCAGGCCCTGTCCCAACGTACGCCGACGCCAGCCGGGACGTGGCCGGCACCAGCTCGTCGGGCTTCGCCCCGGCGCGCAACCGGTCGAACGTCGAGAAGAAGCTGTCGATACTGGCCGCGTCGGCAACGTCGACCAGTGCGGCGAGGGGACGGCGGGTGAAGGACAGTGCGGCGCGCGCGATGGCGCGTCGGTCGCCGGCATCGACCGAATCCAGGTGGACGTAGCGCAGGTACTTCTTGCTGCCGATGAAGCGAAAAGCGTGACTTCCGGCCTCGACCACCAGCACCTCGTAGTCGCGAAAATGCTTCTCGAGATAGGCCGCGATTTCCCGGGGTGCGCGGCGTCCGTCGCCGGCGGTGCGGGCGCTGACCGGCAACACCACGGAAACAGAAGGCAGCGCAACGGTCTTCGGGTCGACCCGCTCCCAGCCCCAGCGGCGATCGTTCGCCGCCAGCGTGACGGGCGCGTCGTGGCTGAAGCGCACCGCGCGAAATCCCCGGTTGGCGTAGTCGCGCAGTGCCTCCGGATCCATGGCCTGCACGCGCAGGTACTCGGCTTCGTTGGAGCGGTAGTACTCGTTGTAGACGCTGTCGCTGAGACGCGGGTGTGCAAGGTGATACGCGTTGAACCGCGACACCCGCGCGAGGCCGGCATCGAGCTTGGCGACCCGTTCGGCGAATTCCATGTCTTCGAATCCGTAGGAGACGAAGTTCTCGTTCCAGCCGCCGATCTCGTTGAAGGCGCGTCGCCGGCACAGCGTGCCGCCGCCCGTGGCCAGGTACTGGTGGTTGCCGTAAATCGGCCGCATGTGCCGGTGGCTGTACCGGTTGCCGTGTTGCTGGTACGTGGGGGGGAAGAAGGCGAGTTCGTCGATTACACCGGGGAAGTGCAATTCGCCGTCGATGAACGCCTCGTCGATCTCGACCAGCACGCCGTTGAAGGGCTGCACGAAATTCTCGCCGTCGATGACCCGGCGATACGCCAGCGCCATGGCGGCGGGATGCATGAATACGTCGCAGTCGGCCATCAGCAGCCACTCGCCGGCAGCCATGCGTGCCGCGTAATTGAAGTTTCGCGTCTTCCAGTGAACGTCCCCGGATCGAATGAAATGATAGTGGACATTCGCAGCCTTCGTGGCCCGCGCAGGGACGCGGCGTTCGAGGTCCTGTTCGACGATGACCACGTCGTAGTCGACGAAGAACGTCTCGTAGTAGTCCAGTACCAGGTGCAGGTTGCGCAGGCGCTCGGGGGAGTCGATCCGGATCGACAGCAGAATGCTCACTCCTTCGAGCGATGTTCGCCCAGCGCCCCCCGCTACGTGCGGTGGGCGATCGCTTTCTTGGTCGTCTCCCGACACCGGCGAAGCCGTCAGGCGACCACGATCCAGCGGGCGCGGGGGTCCTGTCCGGGGACGCGCTGCGGCGGGAACAGGCTGATCAATCGTCCCGAGTCCGCCAGTTGCCTGCCGCGCGCGGAGCCGGGATCGGCGAGGGCAACGCGCGCGCCGAGCTCGCTCATGCATTGCACGACGTCGAGCGCCCGTCGGTACGGCGGGCGGCCGGGGTGCGGGGCCAGCGCGTCGAGGAATTTCTCCGCGTCCACGATGCCGTCGTACTTGTAGTCGCTCCGCGACTCGAACCGTTCCGGCTGTTGCGAGCAGCGCACGTCGGGCGGCAGGTTCTCGATGTCGAGACCGAGTTCCAGCACGCCGTAGCACAGGAAGTCGTCGCTGAAGTAGTGGGGATAGCGCCGCACGTCGAAGCCGCCGATGCGGTTCCACACGCTCCTTCTAATGCCGAAAAACGAGGTGTTGGCGCAAAGGATCCGGCGATCGCCCGCTGCCGTCAGCACCCGACCGGTGTTCCAGGGTGCGCGCTGGACGTTGAGCGCGTGCACCTTGTCCAGGTAGCCTTTTCGGGCGACGTTCGACTCGCGCGTGCGCAGCGTGAACTCGAGTCCGTCGTTGCGCCAGCGCGTGGCGTCGTGTCCACCACCCCAGTTGTAGTGCCAGCCCACGAGGCCGACGTTGGGCGCATGGAACAGTCGCTCGGCACAGGTGTCCACCAGCCCCCGGCCCACCCGAACGTCGGTGTTGATGTTGAAGAGAAACTCGTGCCGGGCCAGGCTGAAGCCGAGATTGACGCCGGCGACGTGCCCGTGTCCGGACGGCGCCCTGACCAGGCGGTCGATGACGCCCGACATGGCCAGGTACTCGAGATACAGGTTCAACGTCGGCGACGCGTCATGGACGACGACGATGAGTTCGTGGTGGCGGCACTTCCACCTGGCGATCTTCTCCAGGCAGCGCTGCGTATAGCGTGTATCGATGCCGTACGTGGTGACGACGACGGAAACGGGAAGCTGGTGTGTCACGACGCGGCAGCGGGTGGCTGAAGGATGATCCCTGGTGGCTGGTTGTGTAGTATTGGCCAATTCCACGATCCCGGGTCACGGACGATGCCACTGGGTGATCGACCGTAGCGAATATCGAGGACGCTCAAGACGTGACCGTGCCACGCTTTTACCCGGAAGAAGGTGATCTGCTCCAGCGCGCTGCGTCGCTCAGGGACGCATACAACGCCGCCCGTCCCTTTCCGCACGCGGTTATTGACGGCCTGTTTCCGGAGGTCGTGCTCGACGCCATTCTAGACGAATTTCCGCAACCCGGGCAATGCGACTGGTTCCGGTTCGACAACCCGCGCGAGCAGAAACTGGGTACCCGTGCGACCGAAGGACTGGGGGCGGCGACGCGTGACTTTCTGTGCCGACTGAACGAACCCGGCTTCGTGAAATTCGTCGAGTCGGTGACGGGAATCGGAGCGCTGGTGCCGGACCCGGCCTATCACGGTGGCGGATTGCACCAGATCGAACCGGGCGGTTTCCTGAAGATTCACGCCGATTTCAACTGGCATCGGCAGTTGCAGCTATACCGTCGTGTCAACCTGATCGTCTATCTCAACCGCTCGTGGGAGCCGCGCTACGGCGGCCACCTGCAGCTCTGGAATCGCGACATGTCGGCGTGCGAGGCGACGGTGTCGCCCGTTTTCAACCGCACCGTGATCTTCACCACCACGGACAGTTCCTTTCACGGGCATCCGGATCCGCTGAACTGCCCGGCGGGTCGAACACGCAAGTCCCTGGCGCTCTATTACTACGCCAAGGAACCGCCGCCATCGGCGACGGTCGATGCTCATTGCACGATCTTCAGGCAGCGCCCCGGAGAGGCCTTCGGCTCCGGCTGAGCCGCGTTCGATCCGTGTTCGTCGGCGTACCGGTACGACCGGTACATTGTTCTGAGCTTCTCGTTGAGCCCGTTCAGCCGTTTCCACTTCAGGAAGGCCTCGGTGTCGGGTTTGTGGTTGCTGAAATGGAGCAGGCGCACCTCGTCGAGGTCGAGCCGGAGCGATTCGTCGCCCAGCAGCGGTGTCTGGCAGTTGAACCGGTAGTCGCGCGAGTACGGTATACCGCGCAACAGGCACCACAGCGAGATGACGCTCTGGTCGGCGTAGGCGAGGTACGGCCCGTAACGCATGGTCAGGCGTTCGATCAGGGCGTGTTCTTCGCTGTTGCGAAAGCGTCGCGGAAGAACGAAAACGCCGGCATTGGCCATGTCGTCCATGTCATGCGGGTAGTCGAGCCCGTCCTCGCGAAGCAGGGCATGCAGGTCGGCGTCCTCGCTGGCGCCTTCGACGAAGACTCGCGTCGTCGGCCACGGTTCGTGGTTGGCGATGATGAAGAACCCAGGGCTTGATATGATCTCATCCAGGGAGCCGAGAACGAGAGTGTCGACATCCAGGTGCAGCAGGTTGTCGTAGTCATCGAAATAGTCCGTCCACAGGGAGAAGCGGTCGAAGACGATGGGGCTCTTGATTCGATTCGGGTCGATGGCGTCGTGCCGCGGCGGTCGGTCAGGCGAGATCCGGGTGATGCCGGTCCTGTCAAGGAATGCTTCGACGTCGGGTGAGTGTCCGTCATAGGCGACCAGCAGCGGGGGGTGTGCGGGATAGTTCCGCTTCAGGCTGTGATAGCAGGCGCGAAAGTAATCGAAGTACCGATCGTTGAAAAAGCTCACGATGGCGTGTCGGGGAGTTGCCATTGCCGGGGGTCGCAGTCGGCGACGCGCGAGGTCGTCCCGGACCGTGCCGTTCGCGTCAGGTCATTGAAAACAAACAGTATCGCCGGATTCTAACATTGCCCATGACGAACATTGCCCTGGCTGACGACTACCTGGAAGCGGTTTCGCGCTCCCCGCTTGCCGGGGGCTCGTTTCGTGTCGTCGGCATCGCGGTGGTGAAGGACGAATCGGACATCATCGAGTACTTCGTTCGATACAACCTGCGTTATCTCGATGCGCTGATCGTGATCGACAACGCCAGTGCGGACAGCACGCGCGACATCCTGGAGCGGCTCCGCGCCGAGTCGCTGCCGCTGGTCGTCATCGCCGACGATCGCGTGGGTCATTTCCAGGCGACCCGCCTGACGCACCTGGCCAGGGTCTGTACCCGCTGCCTTCAGACCGAGTACATCGTGCCGCTGGACGCCGACGAGATTATCGATAGCGGCTCGCGCGATCACTTCCTGCAATCGATCCGGGCAGTCCCCGACGGGTCCGCGCCCCTGTTGCTCTGGCGAACGCATGTTCCCGTGCCCGGTGACGACCCTTCGATCCTCGACCCCGTTCGTCGCATCGGCCACCGGCGGCAGCACGAGCGCCAGGACCTCGGCAAGGTCGTCATCCGCGTCGACGAGATGTCACGCGATGACGTGGTCCTGCGCGAGGGCAATCACGGGCTCGCCACACCGGACAACTCCATTCTTCACGCCGTTGTCGACGGCGTGCGTCTTGCCCATTTCCCGGTTCGCTCCGCGGAGCAGTTCGTGGCCAAGGCGCTGACCGGCCAGTTGGCAATCCAGCTCAACCCCGGGCGCGTCAACGGTGGGGCGTTTCACTGGAAGGCGATGTGTGAGCGCGTGGCACAGTCGTGGTCCGCTTCGGCCGAGATGCTGAGTGAGGTCGGCGCCGGCTACTCGGATCGCAGCAGATCCGCACTGGTGCACGATCCACTGGATGTCGATCCGGCACCGCGCTGTCGCTACGCGTCCCTCGCGGTCGCCGATGCGGCGGTGCGGATAGCCGGATTCCTCGCGGCCGTCGTGCGCCAGCATCCGGTGTTCCCGGCCGAAGAAACCCCCCGGGTGCTGGATAGACTGCGCGACCTCGCGGCGGCGGGACGCCTGGACCCGGGTTTGCGGGAGATCTGGTGCGCCGTGGCGGACTACTGTGCGGCCGCGGACCGTTCGGCCCGGAACGTGCGCTTGCCCGATATCCGTCGAGTCGCCGCGGTACCCGCATCGGCGTAGTCGGGCTCGGTGCGCGGCGATGAATGGCCGGGCGCATTCACGGCGTGGCGGCGCCCGCCTTGGCCACGACGGGCCGTCAGTAGAGCTTGTTCCAGCTTCGCCACTGCGCCGGGAATTCGCGCACCCAGGGTTCCGTCCGTTCGAGGAACTCGCCGGTGGCACGGCTTGCCTCGGTGTCCCGCCCGGCCCGCGAATCGATCGGCAGGGGCGGCAGGATTTCGACCCGAAAGCCCTCGTTGCCCGGCAGCCGGCAGCCGACCACGGGTAGCAGCGCCGCGCCGGTGCGATGGGCGATGGCCGGCGCGCCGTTGGCGAGTGCGACGCGCCGGCCCAGGATGCCGGCCTCGACGACGCGGCGCCCTTCCCAGGCGCCGGCGGTGATCGAAACGATGCCGTTGCGCGACAGCGCCTCAAGCAGTCGTTGCATGTACCCCAGGCTGTGGTCCCGGTCGATGACGATGCGTTCGGCAAGGAACGGGTCTTCGGCACGTACCCGGACGCGGTTGATGGTGCGGATACCGACACGCGTCTTGGAAAATCCATGCTCCGGACGACTGAGGTGAAGCACGCGGTAGCCGTGTGCATGCAGCGCCATCTTGCCGACCAATCCGTTGTGAATGAAATGGGTCATCCACAGTATCGCGCCGCGGCCCCTCTCAAGCGCCGCGTCGAGGTGTTCGAGCCCACCCGTCGCGATGCGGGGGCGCTCGGCACCGACCTCCGGGGTGAGAACGGCCTTGACCACGGCGGCGTCTGGAAGTCGCTCCCATGGTGCGACCCGCTTGTAAGCGGTGACGATTCGGCAAAAGCCCGGCCAGAATCGTTCCGGCAACAGCCAGGCGACCGGATACAGGCCGGCCAGGGCCAGGGCGAGCTTGAGATCCCGCAGTTCGAAAGTTTTCAAGTCCGGGACGCTCCTCGCGAGACCGTTGTCCATCCGGTGCGAATGCTGGTCCGCGCACCGGTTCGTCGCCGCCGTGCCGTCGATAGGTCGAGGACGAGTCGCGGTAGTATACTGGCATCGCCGCGAACGGCCTGCCCGACGACATCCGAAAGCGAATCATCTTGACTGTCCCGACCATTGCATTGTTCGGCTGCGGCACCTGGGGTCGCGTCATTCTCGAGACTCTCGGGCGGCTGGACTGCCGCGTCATCGTGATCGATCCGGATGGCGGCGCTGGCGCATGCGCGGATGCCCACGGTGCACCATGGCATCCGAGCGACTCTCCCCGACTGGGCTTCGACGCGGCGATCGTGGCGACGCCGGCGTCGACTCATTTCGACGTCGTATCGAAGCTGTGCGACCGGGGCGTTCCGCTGTTCGTGGAAAAGCCGTTTACCCTCTCCGGCACCGATGCCCGCGCGCTCGTGGACCGGGCAGGCGAGCGATTGTTTCCCCTGCATGTGTGGCGTTATCACCCGGGGATCGTTGCCATGGCGTCGTTGGCGACGCGCGGCGATTTCGGCGCCGTCAAGGGTGTGCGCACGTTCAGAACCAACTGGACGAGCCCACGTACCGATGTCGGCGCCGAGTGGACCCTGCTTCCCCATGACCTGACGATCTGCCTCGCTCTTCTTGGAAGGATTCCGGAGCTTCGACATGCCGTCGCCGAGCGTTCGCCGGGTGGCGTCAACGGCGTCCTGGCATGTTATGGTTCCGAACCTTGGTTTGTCGCCGACGTGTCGAACCGGTACGAGGGCAAGAACCGACAGGTCAGGTTGCACCTGGAATCGGCGGTCGTCGTACTCGAACATGGAGAGGCCGAAGGGCTTCGGATTCTGCGCGGCAACGAACGCTCACCGGCGATCGATACGATACCCATCGATACGACGCCCGCGCTTGAAGTCGAGTTAAGGGCCTGCCTCGACTACCTGGCCGGTGGTGAGCGGCCGACCTGTGGCGCCGAAGAGGGCCTGGAGATCGTCAGGCAGGTTGAAATGATCAGGACATACATTGGATAACCCCGTCATCGTCCCGCGCGAGGCGGCAACCGCGCATCTGGTTCACGGCAGCGTGCTGGCCGGTGTCAACACGGTCGCTCTCGTGCCGCATCGCGATCGCCGCGGGAGTTTCACCGAGATCTACAACGCGTCGTTCGAGCCGTTTCTGGCGCCGTCGCAGTGGAGCGTGGTGCGGTCGCGGCGCGACACGTTGCGCGGCATGCACGTTCACCTGCGGCACGACGAGTACTTCCATCTGCTCGACGGCCACGTGTTCGTGGGCCTGCACGACGTCAGGCCGGGCTCGCCGACGCAGGGACTGTCGAGTCTCTACGAGTTCGGTGCAGACACCGACGTCAGCCTCGTTTTTCCTCGCGGCCTGCTGCACGGCTGGCTGTTCACCCGGGATTCGGTCCACATCCAGGCGACGTCGGAAGACTACGACGATTATCGCGACGACGACAATTTCGGCTGCGCGTGGAACGACCCGGCGCTCGACCTGCCGTGGCCCTCGACGCCGAACCGGGTCTCTTCGCGCGCCCGCGGGTTTCCGCGCCTCGCCGAATTGCTGGCCGACATCGACAGACGCACGCCGGGCTTTCGTTATGGCGAATCCTGATACGGTTCGTCTTGTGGACGCAAAGCCGTCGGCAACGGTTCGCCGCGATCGCCAGATCGTGGTGCCGGTGCAGGACGGACTCCGCGTCGTGGTGTTCCTGAAGTCGCAGGGCGAGTCGTCGTTCGTCGGCTTCGCCGTGGATGCGTCCGGTGTCGAGCTCCTGAAGTTCGATTGCAGCGGGGTGCTTGCGAACCTGCACGGGCACTATCATCTCGGCGTCACCTACGATGGCCACCCGGCGTATTCGAAGCGGTTCGAGTTTCCGGAAGGGGATCCCGGCCGCCAGATCGCCTTCGCCGTGCATTTCTATCGTCACCACCTGGCGATGGTCATCGGGCTGCATCATGCCGAGGCGATCAGGTGCATGCGGCTCGACGCCGGCCTCGTTGCAGACTCGTGCGAACGCATCGGCGAGGCCTTGACGGCGCTGCTGCCGTCGGTCACGCCCGACTGCTTCCCATCCGCGCCCGCCTGATCGCCGCTGCAACCGGGACGGACGCGGACCTGCGCGCCGTGCCCCGACGCGCTGGCGTCACGCTGAGGGCTCGTTCAACCGGCGCGATCCCGGTCGGCTTCGTGCAGCAGACGGGTGAGGTGGTGCGACGAACGCGCAAAGTGCCAGGCCATGACGCGAAACGCGAGTTCGGTTCGGCGTGGAATCCAGGTTTCGTCGGTGGCCCGACCGATCCACCTGGACAGCGCCTCGCCCTGGGCGGCGAGATCGCGATGCCACAGTGAGGTCGGGAAGTAGATCACGGTAGGCTGCACCGTCGATGCCATCCTCATGCGCCCGCTCGACCACAGTTTGCGCCACATGTAGTGATCCGTGGGCCAGCCGGGCGGCGTCGTGTCCCAGTGCGCGCCCGATTGCAGGTAGGCCTCGCGGGCGTGTGCTGCCGCACTCAGGGGAATGCCCCGCACGTGTTCCCCGCGTTCGTACGATGGTGGATAGGGATCGGCCTGGCACCAGAGATCACGGATTTCGTTCTCGTCGGCCGCGTGCCGGCCCAGCACCAGCGGCGGCTGGCAGTTCACGACATCGTCGTGGCCGATTACGAGCACCATCGAGTGCGCGAAATCGCAGCGCTGAAGCGTGGTACGCAGCGTCTGGAGGTGATCGACGCACCACAGGTCGCGGTCACAGATGTAGGCGATGTGACGACCCGTGGCGCGGGTCGCGATCAGGTCGTGCCGGTGCGGCTCGCCGCGCTGGACGTGCTTGGCGAACCCGATGAACCGCACGCGCTCGTCGTTCGCTGAAAACCGGTCCACCACGGCGCGCGTTTCCTGTCCGGCGCCGTCGCCGACGACGAACAGCTCGAAGTCAGCCAGGGTCTGGGACAGGACGCTGCGGATGGCATGGCCGATCACGGGCGCCTTGTCGCCCGTGGTCGGCATGATCACGGTGAACTCTCGTTTCTCACTCATATCGCATCGCCTGGTGCGGACAGTTCGTCGGTGTCGGCCGCTTCCCGGGCCGGCAAAGGGACCGGGCTAGTTCCCGGCTTCGAGCGGCGGCTCGTCCATGGCGGCCGCCTGTTCGCGCAGGTCGAGGATGTGCTGTTGCCACGCGCGCTGGGTATTGAACCAGGGGAAGGCGCGGGGGAACGCGGGATCGCTCCAGCGTCGAGCCAGCCACGCGTTGTAGTGCAGCAGCCTCAGCGTGCGAAGCGCTTCCACCAGGTGCAGTTGGCGCATCGGGAACTCGCAGAAATCCGTGTACCCGGTGAGCAGGGCGTCGAGGGCCGCGGTGCGGTCGGCGCGATCGCCCGACAGCAGCATCCACAGGTCCTGTATCGCCGGCGCCATGCGCGCGTCGTCGAGGTCGACGAGGTGCGGTCCGGCTTCGGTCCACAGGATGTTGCCGATGTGCATGTCGCCGTGGGTGCGGATCAGCTGCACGTCGCCGGCGCGTTCGTAACACCACCGGACCCGTTGCAGCAGGTCCTCGGCGAGCGTGCGATAGGGCGTTTCGAGCTCCGGCGGCAGCAGCGGGCAGGCGAGCACGAAGCGGCAGGCATCGTCCCCGAAGCTGGCTGCGTCCAGGGTCGGTCGGTGGTCGAACGCGCGCACCGCGCCGACGGCGTGCAGGCGGCCGATGAAGCGGCCGATGATCTCCAGCTGATCGAGGTCGTCGGGCTCGGGCGCGCGCCCGCCGGCGCGTGGGAACAGGGCGAACCGGTACGCCGCGTGCCGACGGAGCGTGACGCCGTCCCCGTCGGCCAGCGGGGCCACCACCGGTACCTCGGCATCGGCGAGTTCTTGCGAAAAGGCGTGCTCCTCGACGATGGCGTCGTCGCTCCAGCGGTGAGGCCGATAGAACTTGGCGATGATCGGCGGAGCCTCCTCGAGGCCGACCTGGTAGACGCGATTCTCGTAGCTGTTCAGCGCCAGCAGGCGGCCGTCGCACCGCCAGCCGGCACTCTCCACGGCGTCCAGGACCTGGTCGGGGCCGAGGTCACGATAGCGCAGGGACTCGTCGTCGTTGTCGGGTGAATGCATGCGTGGATTATCCCACGATGCGTGGCCGCGAGGCGGGCGATATCCGCTTAAAGCGGTTAAAGTAGCGGGCGCGGCGCGAACGCCGCGACACGCAACAGAATACCGACAGAATACACAGCATGCCGCATTCAAAGTACCTGCCCGAACGCATGGGCACCGCCGTCGTATCTCCGCGAGGCCGCTTCGAGGCCGGCGCCTACCAGTCCTTCGAGCTGACCTATACCGCGGGGTATTTCGGCATCGACGATACCGGCTCGATCAAGGTGGTGCATCGATTCGCCAGCGACATGGGGCGCCCGCAGTTCGACGATCCGGCGGCGCCCAACTACGTCTCCGCCGAGGCCAGCAATGGCGCCGTGCTGCATCTGGAATACGACATGAAGCGCAACATCCGTCCATGGGACAAGACGCTGTACATCAAGGTCGTGAGGGGCTTCCTGCGCGAGGGGGACACTATCACCGTGCGCTTCGGCGACCCGCGCGGCGGCTCGCCGGGCATGCGTTTGCAGACCTTCTGCGAGGACACGTTCGAGTTCCGCGTACTGGTCGATGCCATCGCCACCTACAACTACGTCGAACTCCCGGTTCAGCCCGAGATCGCCATCGTGCCCGGGCCGCCGACGCTGTACAAGGCAATCCTGCCAACGGCGCGCGAGGTGGGCGAGGTATTCCGGCTGTGCCTGAAGGGCGAGGACCGCTGGGGCAATCCGTCGGACCGTTGCGACGAATCGTTCGCCCTGGTCGCCAGCCGCCCGATGCAGGGGCTGCCGGCGCGCGTGACCTTTTCGCCGGGCGAGTTCTCGGTGATCGTCGAGGGCCTGTCCGTCGACGAACCCGGCGACGTGCACATCGAGTTGCGCGCGGATGATGGCACGGTGCGTGCACGGTCCAATCCGCTGCGCATCGA
This sequence comes from Gammaproteobacteria bacterium, assembly GCA_030429125.1. Taxonomy (GTDB): domain Bacteria; phylum Pseudomonadota; class Gammaproteobacteria; order Arenicellales; family CAJQKF01; genus BQJD01. The sequence continues at coordinate 32,702 of JAUIDF010000001.1, forward strand.
GGCGTCGATGGATCTCAAGCCCTACTGGGGCGACCTGCACGGGCAGTCCGAGGAGACCATCGGCACGAATTCGGCGCGGGACTTCCATCGCTTCGCCCGCGACCGCGCCTTCCTCGACGCCGTCGGCCACCAGGGCAACGACTTTCAGATCACGACGCCGTTCTGGCATCACCTCAACGAGCTGTCGCGCGAGTTCAGCGTGGATGGTTCGTTCGTCGTCTTTCCCGGCTACGAATGGTCGGGCAACACCGGACTCGGCGGCGATCGCAACGTGCTGTACCGCCACGAGGGCCGGCAGATCCATCGCTCATCTCATGCATTGGTGGACGACCTGTCCGACATCGATACCGACGCCAATTCGGCCGAGGCCCTGTTCCATGCCCTGAAGAACGAGGACTGCGTCGTATTCGCCCACATCGGCGGGCGCTATGCCGACATCAATATCGCCCACGACATCCGCCTGGAGCGCGCGGTGGAGGTGCATTCGGCGTGGGGCACGTTCGAGTGGCTCATCCACGATGCCTTCAGGCAGGGCTACCGGGTCGGCATCGTCTCCAACTCCGACGGCCACAAGGGACGCCCCGGCGCCAGTCATCCCGGGGCTACCAAGTTCGGCGCCTACGGCGGGCTGACCTGCATGCTGGCCGGGACGTTCAGCCGCGACGGCCTGCTCGACTCATTGCGTCGTCGCCACCACTACGGCACTACCGGCTGCCGCATGGTGCTCGATACGCGCGTGGACTTCGATGCGGCCGCGACGATCTTCGACGACGATCCGCTGCTGGGCGACACGGCGAGCCGGCAGGCGTCGTCGGCGATGATGGGGGACATCTGCCGCAGCGCGGACGAGGCGGTGACCTTCAGTATCGATGTACATGGCTCGGCGCCGATCGAACGCATCGAGATACGCAACGGTCTCGAGGTGCTCGAAACGCTGCGGCCCTACGTCGACGCGGATCTCGGACGGCGCATTCGCGTGATCTGGGAAGGCTCGGAGTATCGCGGACGTGGCCGCGAAACCACCTGGGACGGCAGCGCGACGCTCCAGGGCAACACCTTCGAGCGGCTCGCGCCGATCAACCGCTACAACCTCGACAAGCGCTTCGAGCAGACCGCGCCCGGCGTCGTCCAGTGGCAGGCGTTGACCACCGGCGGCTTTGGCGGTTTCGACGCGTGGCTCGCCGATCCCGAGGCCGGTGAGCTCGAGATCGATACCGCCCTGGTCAGGACGCGAATCGATATCGCCGACATCGGCCGCGACGATCTCGTCTTCGAGGCCGGCGGTATCGCCCGCCGGATTCGCGTGTTTCGCCTACCCGACGACAATCCTCACCGGGTGCTCACCGCTCGCCGGCGCGTGACACTGCGCGACGACGGCGACAATGCGTTCTACGTGTGCGTCACCCAGGAGGACGGCCACCTCGCCTGGTCGAGTCCGATTTACGTTTTTCGCTGACACGCGCCTGGCGGTCAGTAGCCCAGCAGGGGCGGCGCCTCGGGCAGGTAGCGGGAGCGGTTCGCCTCGGACAGTGGCGCCGGCACCAGTGCGTCGGCGTGCTGGCGCAGCGTGAGGCCCGTCGGCGCGAGGTCGAGGATCGCGATCCCGGCGCCGTCGCGCGTCGCCAGCCGACGACCGTCCGGTGACAGCGCGCCGCCCGGCAGGACCGCAACGGCGACCGGTTCGCCGCTCTCGGTGTCCCAGACGCGCGTGGCGTCGGCGCTGGTGACGAAGCGTGTGCCATCGGCGTTGAAGGCCGCGCGCACGATACCATGGTGGCCCGGCAGTTCGTGGATCGGCTCACCCGTTCTCGCGTCCCACAGGATGACGCGATTGTCGTCGAGGCCGGTGCTGAAGTCGGCGAACTCGGTGGTCAGCAGGTGGCGGCCGTCGGGACTGTATTCGACCGAGCCGGCGTCGCGCCGGTGCCCTGGCAGTGTCAGCACGAGGGCGCCGTCGAGGGTCCAGACGCGTGCGGTACCGTCCGCCGAGCGGGTGGCGACGCGGCGGCCGAACGGTGCGAAGGCGGCGCCCGTCACCCGGCCTTCATGACCGGAAAGCTCGAACAGGGCGGCGCCAGTCTCCATGTCGAAGCCGCGCGCGGAACCGTCGGCATAGCCGAGCAGCAGTCGCGCGCCGTCGGCATCGAAACGCATGGCCGTCACGCCCGGTTTTCGCGACGACAATGCGTGCCGCAGGTCGCCGGTCACGACATCGCGCACGTCGACCCCCTTCGACGTGCGAACCGCGACATGACGCCCGGACGGGTCGAGTACGGCGGCAGTGGCCGGGCCGTCTTCGTCTTCGAACGCCTGCAGGAACTCGCCGCTGCGCGCATCCCAGGTGCGCGGCGCGTCACCGGCCGCAAGCGTCAATACGCGGCTTCCGTCGGCGGCGACCTGGAAGCGATCCGGTTGATAACCGGGGGCGTCCAGTCGGCGCCGCTCGACGCCGCGACCAAGGTCCCAAAGCCGGACCGAATGGGTCGTGAGGGCGTCTGTGATGCTGAAGCGGTCGAGGCTGAACAACTCGTCGCGGTCCCGGCCGAAGGCAAGCTGCGCCGTGCTGTCGAAGATGCCTTCGAGGCGTATTGGCCGTGTCTGCAGGTCATGGACACGAACGCCGTCACCGCCCACGATCAGCAGCTTCTCGCCCGAGGCGTCGAACGACAGACCGTCCACGTGGTGACCGCTACCGGGCAGGGTATACATGACCCGGCCGTCGCGCGAGTCCACGACCACGGCGTCGCTGCCCTGGTCCAGGGCGAGTCGTCGCCCGTCGGGTGCGAATGCACCGTGGTTGACGGGCAGTTCCAGGTACAGCGGTACCGGGCGCGAGGTGCGGGCGTCGAACAGCCGCGCGCCGCCGTCGCCGAAAAACGCGAGCAGTCGGTCCGCGTCCGAACTGACGATGGCATTGGCGAAGCGCAGGCCGCGCGGTGCGTGAAACTCGCGCCGCGTACCGCCGAGGGGGTCGACGAGCTCGAGCACGCCGTCGCCGGACAGGCTGACGACCGGTCCCGCGCTTGCCGGCGCCGGGCGCGCCTGCGTCGCCAGCGACTTCACACCGCCACCCTCGACGGGGACCGGGTAGGCGGCGACTGCCTCGGTCAAACGCGCCTGGGCGGCGACGTTCATGCGACGATCCAGTTCGGCGCGTGCGGAAATCGGCACGCCGAGAAGCGCCTCCAGTCGCCGCGTGAAGCGTCCGAGGTCGAGCGCCTGGATGTCACCGAGCGCCGTGCGGGCCAGTTGTACGGCCAGCGCGTGATGTCCTTCGCGAGTGCGCTCGTATGACGCGTCGAGCGTGGCGATGGTGCGGGCAAACAGGCGCTGCTGTTGCTGCTGCTCGAACAGGAACAGGCTGCCGCCCGCGACCAACAGCAGCAGGGCCGATGCAGCGGCGACAACGGCTCGTCGCGCGCGCCGACGCCGTCGCTCGCGTTGCCGCAGGCTGTCGTATCTCACGCCGAGAATTCCGCTGATGAGTTTAAGCCGCGCCGCCGCACGGCCGTCACCGTTCGCTCGCGCGTCGGCGGCGATGGGCTCCGTGCGCTCGCTGGTCACGGCACGATTCCCGTCGACCCGGTAGCGAATCGCCTCGGGAAAGCACTCCAGCGCCGGGTCGTCCCTGTCCGTGGCATTGGGTTCGCCGGCGACGATCAGGCACAGCACCCGGTCGGCCCGGCCCATGGCCTTGAATGACTTGATCTCCTCGTTGACCCACAACGAACCCGCGGCGTCGGGTGAGCAGATCACGATCAGGCAGGCGGACTGCGACAGCGCCCGGGAAATATTCTCGGTCAGATCGGACGCCGTCGGCAGCTCTTCGCGGTCACGGAATATCGGTGTCAGGCGGCGCGGTACGGGACCGTCACGCCCCTGGGTGTCGACCAGTCGCCGCGGTACGCGGTAGTTCTCGAGCGTTTTGTGCAGCCACTCGCCCCAGCGGCGATCCCGGTGGCTGTAGCTGATGAAGGCACGGTAACCAAACGCCTCGGCCACGTCACCCGTCCGCGACGAGATGTCGATGATGCCCCTTCGTGTCCAAGCCTATTCGGACTCCAGGCTCTTGATGATGTAACCGCCGGACTTCTCGTCGTGTTGCAGGGTCAGCAGCTTGCGGTTCTCGGCTTCTTCGAGCAGTTGACCGAAGGTGCGAAAGCCGTGGTAGGTCTCGTCGAAGCCCGGCTTGCGCCGCTTAAGCGCCTGCTTGACCATCGATCCCCAGACCTTCTCCTGTTCGCCGCGCTCCTTGAGCAGGGCCTCGATCGTCTCGATGACCAGGTCGAGCCCTTCCTGCTTCTTGTCTTCCTCGCCGTTCCCGGACGCCTTCTTGCTGGCCTTCTTCGACGTCGCCTTGCGCTTTGCCGGCTTCTTGCGCTTCTCCGATTCGCGCACCAGGTCGTCGTAGAAAATAAACTCGTCGCAGTTCGCGATGAGCAGGTCCGAGGTGGCGTTCTTCACTCCCACCCCGATGACAATGCGATCGTTCTCCCGGAGCTTGCTGACCAGCGGCGAGAAATCGGAGTCGCCCGACAGGATGACGAACGTGTCCACGTGGGACTTCGTGTAGCAAAGGTCCAGCGCGTCGACCACCATGCGGATATCGGCCGAGTTCTTGCCCGACAGGCGCACGTGCGGTATCTCGATCATCTCGAAGGCCGCCTCGTGCATGGCCTGCTTGAACTCCTTGTAACGATCCCAGTCGCAGTAGGCCTTCTTCACCACGATGGAACCCTTGAGCAGCAGCCTCTCGAGTACCTTCTGGATCTCGAAGGCCGAGTACTTGGCGTCGCGCACGCCGAGCGCCATGTTCTCGAAGTCGCAGAACAGGGCCATGTTGCGGGTTTCGGATCGTTCGTTCATGTGGTCGAGCATGCCCCGTGGCGGTTGAATCATGCCGACACAATAGGCATCCGGCGTCCAAGTTGCAATGACCCGCGCGCGTCGCGGGCCTTGCCGGGTTGTGTAATACTGGCGCGAGCCGCACCCGGCGTTCACCGACGGAGGATCTCATGTTCACGACCACGATCGCCGGCAGTCTGCCGAAGCCGGCCTGGCTTGCCGAGCCGGAGAAACTCTGGGCCGGGTGGCGCCTCGAAGGCGATGCCCTGGTCGACGCCCAGCGCGACGCCGCGCTGGTATGGATCAGGGAGCAGGAAGACGCCGGTATAGATATCGCTACCAATGGCGAGCAATTCCGCGTTCACTTCGTCCACGGGTTCCTGCAGCACGTCGAGGGGATCGACTGGAATCTCATGACGCCCATGGGCATTCGGGACAACCGCTACATCGTGGATGTACCCACGGTTACCGCCGCGGTGCGCCGACCGGCCCCGGTTCACGACGACGAGGTGCGTTACACCCGCGCCCGCGTCCGCGGCAAGCTCAAGTTCACCCTGCCGGGGCCGATGACCATATGCGACACCATCGCCGATGCACATTACGGTCGTCGCGCGGACATGGCCATGGCGTTCGCCGCGTTGCTCAACGACGAGGCACGCGAGCTCGAAGCGCTTGGCGTCGACGTTATCCAGTTCGACGAACCGGCGTTCAACGTATTCATGGACGATGTGGCCGAATGGGGTATGGCTGCACTGGAGCGGGCTGCCGACGGGCTGAAGTGCAAGACCGCCGTACATATCTGCTACGGCTATGGTATCGACGAGAATGTCCGTTGGAAGCAAACGCTCGGTGCCGAGTGGCGACAGTATGAAAAGACGTTTCCTGTCATCAATGACAGTCGCATTGACCAGGTATCACTCGAATGCGCCAACTCTCATGTCCCCATGTCTCTCATCCGCCTGCTCCCTGACAAGGAGATCATGGTGGGCGTGATCGACGTGGCATCACGCGATGTCGAGACACCGGAGCAGGTGCTCTCGGTGATCGACGAGGCCTGTCGGCACGCGGATGTCGAGCGCGTGCTGCCCTGCACCAACTGCGGTCTCGCACCCTTGCCGCGTTCGATCGCCGTGCACAAGCTCGCGGCGCTCGGACAAGGTGCCCGACTGGCCCGAAAGAAGCGGGGGCTTGCCTGACGGGCGGGCTTGCTGCGCCGAAAGGCATCGGCGTTCAATTGGCGATTCACCTGGCCGACAGAGGCGAATCGTTGAGCACCATCCCGGTCCGCATTCGATATTCCTGATGCGAACGGAGTCGATCGCCCCTTGTCCTGTTCGGATGGTCGCGCTACATTTTCGTCCGCCTCGTCGATGAGCCGATCCCGTGCCGGCCAGCACGTCGACAGTATTGAACAACCCGTGATCGAGAGAAGTCGAAACCAGTCGAAGTATTGCAAATAGAGCAACGACGGTGCGCGCAGGCAAGTATCGGATGGCCGCGACGCTACCGCCCAGGAGGAAGCACCTTGTCCAACGACAGCCATCTACGCGATGCAGTAGCCAAAGTTGGAACGCCCGAGACGATCGATCGGCGTTCGTACGATCCCGGTCCGGCGACGCGGCCGGGTGGCGCCGGATTCCTGGAAATCTCCAGCGAACCGGCGCAGGGTCGGAAAGCGGCAGGCGCCGATTCCCCTCCCTTTCCCGGGACTGCTTCGTATCACGGCCACTTCCATGTGCTCGACTCGTTGTCCGCGGAAACGCGAAGACACATCCTGGCACTGTGCGACGAAGTGTATCTCGACCGCGGTGAAATACTGTGGAACCAGGGGGATCTCAATACGGGCTTCGGCGTGGTCAGGAAGGGGATCGTAGCAGGCATCTACAATAGCCCGACCGGGAAGACCGGCCTGTCGGGATTCTGGCGCGACGGCGACGCCATCGGAACCAGTTCCGGTTCCACGCGAATGCTGACTGCCATGGCGTTGACCGGGGCAAGCGTGCTGACGATCGAAAGGGAGATGTTCTTCGAGGCCGTTCGCACCTACCCCGATTTCGCGGAGGCCGCCGTCAACATGGCCTTCGAGCGTCTGACGTGGCTGGGCGAACTGATTTTCTCGCACGAAACGCAGTCCACGACACAGCGTGTCGCCACCATCCTGCTCGCGATGCTGGATTGCTTTGGCCGGCCGATGCGACACGGCATGGTGATCGATGCGCCGCTGACCAACGATATGCTGGCCGCGCTGGTTGGTGCGTCGCGCCAGTTCATCAACGGAATCCTGCACAAACTGCAGGATGAGCAGGTTCTCAGGTTGCGGCGCTCGTCGATCGTCGTCGTCGACCGCAAACGCCTGGAATCGCTGCTTTCCTGACGCGGGCCGTCACACCGATCGCATCGCGCGTTACTTCCTTGCAAGGACTTTGTTGCTGATTGCGGATCGTGTTGCCGATACGCGGACCAGGTTTGCGGATCGGGACGTGCATCTCTTGCCGCCGGCGTGGTGTGAAGCACGCGATGACCTCCCGATCCATCGTACCAGAACAGAAAAAATCTCCTCGACCAGTGTCAGTTTTCTGACATTCACCCCGCTGTACGAACTGCAATACTTCCACGCGAGTCAAGTAATCCGGCAGTAGTTTGCCGGTTAACCGTGGTTCCAACGGGCCGCGCGTTGCTGTTTGCTGTGCCGGCAGCGCAAGGCTGTTACGCGATGTGGATCTTACCGCGCATGGATGCGTTGTTCGGAGGAGTGAAAACAAATGAAGCTACCGAGACGGCAGATAGTGGCCGGCGCCTGTCTTTTGGCGCTCGGCGGGTTCTCTTCGTCGGCTTTCTCGCAGTCGGTCGACGAGTTGTTCGACGGTGCGTGGCGCTACCAGGCGTCCTGTGCCGGCTGTCATGACAGTGACGGATCCGGCATCTATCCGTTCGGGCCACCGCTCAAGGGCAATGCATTCGTTCAGAATGCACCGGTTCCGATCGTCGTACAGGTTATCCAGAACGGTCGCAACTACGGTGAGAGAAATCATCTCGCCTACGTTGGCATGCCGGCGTTTCACTACATACGCGGCGGTGAAGCGATAGCGCTGGTCAACTACATGAAGAACGGCCTGCAAAACTGACGACTAGTGCCCGACACGTATTGTCTTGGCGATTCGGGTTCACTAAGTAGGAGAGCAATAATGCGAAGATTGACTGCAACCCTTGCAATGGTTACCGGCACGCTGGCTATGCTGGCGGTCACATTGCCACAGGACGCTCATGCCGTCGCGGGATTCTCCCGGCAGACCGGCATGACGTGTAACATGTGCCATACCCTGCATGGCGCACCGACTCCCAACTTCACCTTTACCGGCAAGAAGTTCAACGCCCTCGGTTATCGTCTGCCTGGCGGCTTCAAGAACAGCATGTCCGACTCCCAGGAACAGGGCAAGCCGGAGGACAAGGGTGAATACTTCAAGCTGCTGCCGACGTCGACCAGTGCGCGTTTTCAGTACCAGATCGCCAATACCAGCGAACCGCCGGGCGCGGACAGCTTCGGTCCCGTCATTACCAACCCGACGTCCCGCTTGGCGTTCTTCCCCTTTACCGGGCCGGTCGGCGACCACTTCGGCATCTGGACCGAGTTCTACATTACGCCATTCACCAGCGAAGACAATGAATGGGGTATTGCGGATACTTCGTACGAAGAGTTCGACTTCCGTTACGTATTCGATACCGATGACGACTCGACGTTTACCGGTCTTGCGATAAGCAACCAGGGTGTTGCTTCGCTCTTCGGATTCAGTCCCTTTCCCGGACTGCCCAGTGAAATCGGGCGCGGCGGCGTAGGCGGATATTCGCATCCCAACTGGGGAGGGCTGTATGCCTATGGTTGGCGTGATGACCGCTGGGTCTGGGGCGTCGGCGCGGAGACCGGTGATACCAACTACGATTGGGACGACAGCAATATCGCCGGCGTGATCGGCTATGCGGCGCGTAACCGAAACGACGACGAGCTGTGGTACAACCTGTACTTCCGTACCGGCGACGATGCATTGCCGATGGTCACGTCGAGTGGCGCGCAGGCTTCTTCTCGTTCGTGGCAGTATCGGGACGCCGTCGGCGGTGTCAGTGCGACGAGAACCATGGGCGGCGCCTGTCCGGGCGTCAGCGGACGCCGGGTATCGGGCAGCTGCGCCTACCTGGCCGAGGAACTCGACGATCACACGTCCATCGATCTCGAGATACGCCGGGGTGGTCAGAACGTCGACAAGTTCTTCGGTGAGAAAGCCGCGGGACCGTGGAGTTTCGAGTACGTCGCCAGGTTGAGCCTCAACGACGAGGACTACAACGACGGCGCCAGCGCCGAGCGCAACTCCTGGGGCTTTGAGACCGTGATCGGTTACAAGCACACCCACTACTTCAAGCCCGCGATCTATGGCGACTTCGATTTCGAGTTCACCGACAGCTCGGGCGTGAAGCACGACATCGACACGAAGCTCAGCTGGTCGCTGCGCTACGCGTACAAGGCGACGGAGAACTTCCTGCTGTACGCCCAGTACGCAAACAGTCAGCGCAATTCACTCGACGGGAAGGCGCTGACCGGGAAGTCGTTCTCGATCACCGCCGATATCTCCTTCTAGGGATGTCGGAACCGTCAACGTAGCCTATCGCTACTGGTGGTCGACCGCCGGCAGGGCCGGCGGTCGACCTTTTTCCAGGCAATCGGAGAATTCATCACCTCTCCGATCCACCCAGATCCCAAGGACTCCCGACAATGTTCGATTCTCTTGAAATGTCCCGGCGCCGGATGTTCCGGTTCGGTTTGTACGCGATCTCCGCCGCCGGCGTCGCGATGGGCCTGTCGCCGCGACGAGTTAAGGCGCAGGACCTTCCGCAGCTCTCCGAGGATGATGCGACCGCCAAGGAACTGCAATACGTGCACGACGGTACGGCCTCGGCGCGAACCGACGCCTCGCAGGAGTGTGCCAATTGCACTTACTACAAGGGCGGCGCAGGCGATGCATGGGCGCGCTGCGACCTGTTTCCCGGCAAGGTGGTCAACGGTAAGGGTTGGTGCAAGGTTTGGACGGCGAAATCCTAGTGTACGATCCCGGTCGGCCGCACAGTCTCGTGCGGTCGATTTCGGCCGCATTCGCCTCGGGAGGATGATTTGCATGGTTCGCCGACCTGGCAGGTCGCCGGCAATCTCGCTGGCGTTTCTCTTCATTTCACTGCCGCTTGCCCAGCCGGCCGTATCCGCGGAGTGCCGCTACGACGACGCGGGATTTACCGCCGGCGCAGTCCTTTGCCAGGCCGGGTTGCGGATGCAGTGCCAGTCGGTCGACGACGACGGGCCGCAATGGGTCTCGTTGAATCAGTCGTGTTCGACCGGGGCGCCTTCGGTGAGCGAAACCGGTGGCGACGTCGAACGGGACGATCCGGCGCCGGCAATCGTCGAGGACTCGACCGCCGCGCTCGAATCGACAACCACTGAACCGGTGGAGAGTGCCGAAGTCGGTATCACGGTTCACTGGGCGGAATATGGCCGCGACGGGCTGAACTGCGACGCGGTTGCGGAGGTGCGCGCGCATTGCGCCGAGCGCACCGGGTGTTCGCTGGACGTGGTGCCTGAGAATCTCTGTGGCGACTCGAACCCGGAGCGGCCGAACCTGCTCACCGTGTTCTGGTCCTGCGGCGATCTGCTGCGCAATCCCGCCTATGCCCAGGACGGAACCCGGCTCGAACTGGACTGCTCCTGATCCCTTCGACCGGCGCGGCTACGTCGTTGCGCCGGGCGGAACGGCAGCGTAATCATGGATGCGGCGTTTGTGCCACGAAGCCCCGCAATGGGCGGTCGGCCTCATCGCTGCTTCAACGACGGC
>JAUIDF010000229.1 GCA_030429125.1 Gammaproteobacteria bacterium
TACGCCCTGTCGAGCATGGCCATCGGCGTCGCCATCGCCACCTTCATCGCCTGGTGCACCGAGCGAACCGATATGCCCGGTTCGTTCGTGATCCGGGTGTTCATGTTCTGCTGGATGGCGGTGCCGGCACTGGTGGTCGGTTTCGGCTGGATCCTGCTGCTCAATCCCGGCCAGGGCGCCCTCAACGTCCTGTTCCGCGAGTTGTTCGACATCAAGGGTTACGTGTTCACCGTGTACTCGTTCTGGACCCTGGTGCTGATTACGTCCTTCGCCGTCGTACCCACCGCCTACGTCATGATCGCCGGGCTGCTTCGAAACATGGATCCGCAGCTGGAACAGGCCTCGCGTGTTCTGGGCGGCGGACCGGTCGTCACCACCATGCGCGTTACCCTGCCACTACTGACACCCGGACTGTTGTCGGTGGGCATCTACATGTTCATGGCCGTGGTACAGACTTTCGATTTGCCGGTCATCATCGGCCTCACGGCCAATGAACCGGTGCTCAGTACGCGGGTGTACCTGCTGTCCGCGCCGGTCAACGGGATGCCGAATTACGCCTTGTCGGCGGCATTCGGCGTCGTACTTCTCGTATTGGCGATCGGGCTGATGTGGGTGTACCTGCACGTGACCCGATCGGGCGAACGATTCCGTGTCGTCACCGGCAAGGCGTTCAGGCCCCGACGCATCGTCCTCGGCCGCTGGAAGATTCCGGTGACGCTGGCGGTTTCGGGCTATTTCGTGATCATGAGCCTGCCGATTCTCATGCTGTTGTGGATCAGTCTGCACACCAGCTTCGAGAAGCCGGGCCTCGCCGGTCTGCAGAATCTCACCCTGGCGACCTTTGCGCGGATCGTGGAAAACCCCGTGGTGATACGAGCCATCGTCAACACCGTGATCATGGTCGTGGCAAGCGCCACTTTCGTCATGGTGCTGTCATCGCTGATCGGCTGGTACACGGTGCGCTCCAGTCATCGGCTTGGCAAGGTGCTCGACGTACTTTCCTTCCTGCCGATGGCGATACCGCCCATCGTACTGGTGCTGGCCGTGTTGCTCCTGTACATCCGCACGCCGCTCTACGGTACGGTGTGGATACTGGTGTTGTCGCATACGACGATCTACCTCGCCTTCGGTACCCGCACGATGTCCAGTGCCCTGATACAGATCCACAAGGAACTGTCGGACGCTGCATTGATGAGCGGCGCATCGTGGCTGAAGTCTCTGCGACTCGTGACCTTTCCCCTGGTATGGCCGCAGATCCTGAACGGCTGGATCTGGGTGTTCGCACACTGCGCCCGCGACCTGACCGTACCGTTGATGCTGATGACGACGTCGAACATCGTCGTCGCCACGGCTCTGTGGAACCTGTGGGAGTTTCCGGACCTGCCCGGCACCGCGGCGCTTTCCATTCTCCTGATGGGCGCCCTGTTGCTCGTCTCCGCCCCCTTCCAGGTCTATGCCGCGCGCAAGAACGGCTAGGGCCTGTTGACACGACGCTGGACGAGCGAGATTTCGAGCCATTTCTTGCGCTGACAAGGCGCATCGGGGGATCGTCGTGATTCCATGGCGACGAGATGCCACGGCGTCAGGGCGAAGAGGGGCCGAAAGGTCGCCGCGAACGCGTAGTGAGAACGAACCCCGACCGCGCCGCCGCCGCTCACGATTCCGACAGGGTGAACGACGAGCCGGCACGCCGGCTGCTTTGAATACTGATGTCCTGGATCAGGCGAACCAGTTCGCGTGCCCAGTCGCTTCGGCGCTCGGAGGGGCTGAGCAGGGCGATGAAGTTGAGAACTTCGAACATCGGCGTGTCCGGCGGCACGCCGCCATCGAGATTTCGCGCAAAGTCGGGATACTGACGCAACCTCCCCGCATGCCCGTAGAGCACGGGGCAATAAAAGGCGACACCCGGCATGGACTTGTTTTCGTAGCCGATCAGGATTTCCATCCCCTGGTAGATGCTTCTCTCGCGGTTGCGTGCCTGGAACGGCGTGAGCTCCTCCGGCCGCATGCTTCCGCCGCTCGGGTAGAGCCGGTGCAACACCTGTTCGTCGAAGACGAGGCTGGCGGTACGCCACTTGCGGTCCGGCATCGGCGGAATCACGATGGCCGGGCGAATATCGGCGCTATCGCGGTTCGCGGCGTGTGCATCGAGCAGCTTTTGTGCGTGCGTCGCCACGGACTCGGACAGGCGCTCGAACACCCTGAACCCACCGCCCGGCTCGAAACGCCCCACCAGGCACTTGGATGTCAGCACCAGGAAGTCCTGTATGCCAGGGAAGAGTTCCTCAACCGACATGTCGATGTACGTACCCGTTCGATGCGACGCGGCGAAAGTCCTTTCCGGCCGGTACGCGGATACCTCCGCGTCGCTCCATGGCCGCGGCGTGTACGCGAGGGCGAGTTTAGCGCGTTGCCGCACGACGTGCATCCCGCGGCAGGTAGACCGAGATCCTTGCCGATTCGCCGGGACGACTGTCGATCCCGAACCGACCGCCATGTGCCAGTGCAATCTGTCGCGACAGGTACAAACCGAGACCGAATCCCCCCCGGTTTCTCGCGCGCCCGGCGTCGCGACGCCAGAACGCCTCCCCGGCCCGTGCAAGTTCCGACGGGGAGAACCCTTCGCCGCAGTCGGCCACCACGATGCGAGCACCTGTCTTCTCGGCTCGACAGCTGAGCGTCACCGGTCCGCGTTCGTCACGGTTGTGGCGCAGCGCGTTCGCAAGCAGGTTGCGCAGCATCAGCTTGACGCGAACGACGTCCAGGGTCAGTTCGAGCCGCTCGCGCGGTAATTCGAGCCGGATCGGCGCCGCTTCGAACTGTTCGCCGACGAGCTCGACGACGAGTCGGCCGAGAGACGCGACTTCGAGATTCAGGGGCGCGTGATCCTGGTTCAGCCGCTCAGCCTCGAGCAACTCACCGATCAGTCGCTCCATTTCTCCGAGGTCCCGTTTCAAGGCCTGCCGACGCACCGGATCATCCACCATCGCCGCCGACAGGTTGGCCCGGGTCAAGGGCGAACGCAACTCGTGGCTGATCGCCAGTAGCATTTCGCGTTTCGCCTCCAGCATTTCCTGGATCGCATCCGCCATGCGATCGAACGAGGCCGACAACGCCCCCAGCTCGTCGCGCCGGGCAATACCGGAGCGGGCGTCGAGTTCCCCATTGCCGAGGCGGGCGGCAACGGCCTCGAGTTGCTCGATCGGACCCAACATTCTCCGAATGAAGAGGTACGTCGCGGCCAATACCAGCACCACCAGGCCCATCGTCAGCCAGCGCGCCGCGGCGCCCTTTCCGCCGCGTTCTGCCGGCGCGGTAATGAACATGACCCGGTAACCGCCGTGGTTCACGCGTGCGACATAGCGATCGTCGCCGAACTCACCCGTTTCCACGTGACGACCGCCGATACGGTGGCCGTGATCGAATCGCAGGTCGTGCGCCGCCGGGAATCGATCCAGGGTCGTCCACCGAAGGTCGTCACCGCTGATGGCAATGTCCACCGGCAGTCGAGCGGCGAGGCGCTCGGCCGCCGCGATGTCGGGTGGAACGCCGATATCGGCTTGCAGGTAGGCGACGTACTGTTCGAGGTGCGGCACGACCAGCCCCTCGAAACGGTAACGCCAGGCACCACTGAACATCGAAGCGACGATCGCGACCAGGGCGATCCCCGTCACCAGGAACAGGACCAGCAGGCGCACCGACAACCGGTGGCGCCGCTTTCTCCGGATCGTCGACCCATCCTGCCCGGCGGCATTCATGGAACGAACTCGTAGCCCGTGCCCCAGATCGTACGGATCGGCTCGAGCGGCAGCAGCTTTTGTCGCAGCCGGCTCACGGCGATGTCCACCGCGCGCGAATAAATGTCGACATCGGTTCCGCGCAACACCGCGATGATCTCGTCGCGCGTGAACCGCCTGCCCGGATGGCGCGCGAGCAGGACGAGGAGTTCATATTCGCGGGTCGTCAGCCGGACATCCTGACCGCCCACGCCCACGCGACGGCGCGTCGTGTCGATGACGAGTTTGCCGAAGTCGAGCAAGCCAGACGCCGAATCCGTGCGCTGTACGCGCCGCCAGAGGTTTTGCATGCGCGCGACCAGTTCGCGCGGCTCGAACGGCTTCGCCAGGTAGTCATCGGCGCCGAGCTCGAGTCCGACGACTCGGTCCGTTACGTCGCCCCGCGCGGTCAACATGATGATCGGCACATCGCCACGGCGACGAATCCGCCGACAGGCTTCGAAGCCATCCACATCCGGCAGCATGACATCGAGAATCACCAGGTCGTACGCCGACTGCTCGAGGCGCGCGAGGCCCGAGTCCGCGTCCTCGGCGCATGTCAGCGCGATGTCGAACCGCTCGAAGTACTCGGCCAGCAAGGGTCCGAGTCGCACGTCGTCATCGATCAACAATACTTGGTTCATGCAAGGGCAGGCGCGCCGTTCGATACCGCCATGATAACCGTCGCGGGCCTCGACGTGTTGCGGGGCCCGGGAGCGGCGTGCCGGCTCAGCTGCCGTGACCGGGTCGATGATGCCAGCGGCGTTTCTGCCCGATCGTATCCCGCATGGTCGCTTTCTGGCCGGCATCGAGACTGTCGGTGAACCGGGCCAGCGCAGCAACGACTTCCGGTGCCTTCTCGTTGACGGTTCGCGTGTGCTCTGCGACCAGGTCGAGCAACGCTTGCTGGTCCAGTGACGGCGCCACGAGCAGGGCCGTCATCCTTTCCGCGTCGGCACCCGCGGCTCGGTGCCAATCACGATGCAACGAAAGCAGTGTGCTCTTCAGAGCATGCAGGGCCGCCAGCTGGTCGCGGTCGAGGTGAAGCTCACCGTCGATACGGGAGACGAATCGATCGGCATGCGCCTGCACCCCGCCACCGAACCGGTAGTGAATTGCACCGCCGGCAACGCCGACGACGATCAATGCAACGAGAAAGAACCGGGTCTTTCTTCCCATGCGATGCCTGCTCATGATGGCCTCCGCGGTGCAGTTTCCGCCGTTGATGGAGACCCTAATGTAGGCCGATCCGCCTCCAACTGCTTTTCGCCATCGTAGCGGTTTGTATCGTTTTGTAACGATTGCGCCAACTACACGCCCCGAGCCGCCTTGCGGCGTGCTGCGCGGGCCTGGCGCTGCCCCACGATCTCGATCATGGCAACGCCGGCAATGACGATCGCGCCTCCGAGCGCCACCCGAACCGTCAGTGACTCTCCAAGGATCAGCACCGACCCGACCACGCCGACGACCGGCAGCAGCAACAGGTACGGCATGACGACCGACACGTCGAACAGGGCCAGCAGGCGATAAAAGATGCCGTAGCCGATCGCGGTCATGACGACGCCGAGATAGACTACCGTACCCCAGCCGACCCACGTCGCCTCGCCGATCGCCTCCCACTGCCCGTCCTCGATGGCGAGCGAAGCGCCGAGCATCATCGGCCCGGCCACCGCCGCCAGCCACGCGATCAGGGCGAATCCCTGCGTCTGCCGCAGGGACTTCACCATCACCTGCGCCACTGCCCAGACGAAGGCGCCACTGATGACCAGGATCACGGCGAACCACTGGTCGTCGACACTCGGACTGCCGGCGATCAGTGCAACGCCGGCGAAGGCGACCACGATGCCGACCACTTTTCCGAGGCCGACGCGTTCACGGTACACCGCCCAGGCCATGATTGTATGCCGTGATCGCCATCGGCCTCGCGGGAGGTGTTGGCGGTCCGTTCGCCCCTTCGCTCCGGTCGACCGCGGTTCACGGCGGGTGGGTGCTCGAGGGAGTCCTCGACAACGTCGTCGCCGGTTGCGACGCGACCGCCGCGCTCGTCGGTGCCCACACCGACGAGGG
>JAUIDF010000230.1 GCA_030429125.1 Gammaproteobacteria bacterium
CCGTGAGGCCGACGCGCAGCTCGTTCCTGATCGAGGTTATCGCCGTCAGCTGCGATTCGAGGGCAAGGCATGCGCCTGCCGCCATGAGCGAAAGCCATGCGACGATGATTCGTGAAATCCTCACTGCTGTCCCTCGTGTAAGATCCAACAATTTACAGGGTCCCGCGTGTCAGTCTGATTCCTCGCGGGAGATGATCGGAGTCCGCCATGGCCGATGAAAACTATGCTCAGTTGCTGTCCATGTTGCACGAGCCGGCGTCGATCGCGGGCATTCTAGCGGAAACGCTCAATGGCGGTACAGGTCCGGGAACGCGCCGTTCCGGTCGCGTACGCGTCGAGCGATGAATCGTCCTCCCGGCCAACTGGCGATACGTAGGCTATTGCCGGAAAGCGCGCCGCTGGCTCGTCGATGGGCCTCGACCCATTGCGTTACCGCGGTATATGGTGGCTCGTCGTGCCGTTGGTATCATGGCATCTGGCAGTATCTCGCCGCGATGCATCTGGTGTCGACACCCTGGCGGGAGAGCGAGTTCTACCTCGATGTGCTTGCGAAGCGCCTGGCGGGCCGAGAGATCGAATCGGTGCTCGTCAGCGGCACCTCGGACTACGCCATGCTGGCACTGGTTCACGAAGCGTCGCTACGGGCCGGGCTGCGGATGCCGCGATGCGTGGTCAACGATGCCTGCCCGACGCCGCTGCGACTCAACGCGTGGTATGCCGACCGCCATGGATTCGCGGTACAGACCCGCGCGGGAAACATACTCGATTTTGACATCTCCGAACCGTTCGACGTTGTCTGTACGCATGCCTTTCTCGGCAATTTTCCGGCCGAGCGTCGAAGGGCGCTCGTCTCGCACTGGTACCGCCTGCTCAAGCCCGGCGGATGCGTGGTGTCGATCAACCGGGTTCGTCCCGGCGCGCCATCGACAATCGGCTTCACCGCGGCGCAAGCCGTGGCATTCCGGGAGAAGGCCCTGGCGGCCCTGCGCGAAACCGGCGTGCCCGTGGACATGGACGAAAAGTCGCTTGCCGAGGCGGTGGATCGTTACACGAGCACCTACGTGTCCCACCCGGTGTCGAGCGAGACAGAACTGGCATCTTTGTTCACGGATTGCGGATTTCAGATGGAGCGATTCGACGTCGACGATTCACGCCCGCAAAGCGGTGGTCCCTCGTCGTCAGTGTCGGGTACCCGTGTGCGTTTCGTTGCCCGTCGTCCGGTTCATGGCCAACCGGCCAGTCCGGCGTAGAGTCGCGCGTCGAGCAGTTCGTTGAAGACCAGGTGAACCGCTAGTCCGGTGAGCAGGCCGGCCGAGGCGCAGTGCATGGGCCGGATCCCGTGTTTCAGCAAGCAGGCGAACAGGTACAACGCTGACCCGGCGACCACTCCCAGCAGCAGCACGATCGGCAGGATCGACATCAGCCACGCCGCCTCCCGCCAGGCGGCGGGCGAGCCGGTAGCTGCAGCGCTCCTGCCCGCGCGGCGACATGCCACGAATGCCAGGACCGCGATGACGATCGCCGTGCCGGCGGGGACCGCGAGGATGCGATGGCCGTGACCGAGCGACATCCCGCCGAAAATCACGACCGCGATGGTCACGGCGGCGACGGAGACGGGAAAGACCCGTGCCCGATGAATCACGAGCGACCTCCGTTGCGACGCCACTTGCCGGCGCGCCGCAGCGGCATGGACGTGGCCGCGCCAACGACGATGAGCACGATCAACGCCACGGAAAGCGGCCGGTAGAAAATCTCCACGCCGTACGCGCGCAGGGAAATAAAGAAATAGGTTTCGATGATGGGGCCGAGGACGAATCCGAGGACCAGCAGCGGTCGGCTGTAGTCAAGGCGCACCATGAACAGTCCGAGCAATCCGAACACGAACACGAACACCACGTCCAGGATCTCGTGGTTCGACACGTAGGCGCCGATCACCACGAGAATCAGCAACATCGGCGCGACGAGTTGTCCCGGCAAACGGGAAAAGCGCACCACGCCGAGGGTCAGGGGAATCATGAGTGCGGCGCCAAGCAGGTTGGTCGCGGCGAGGATCAGGCCCAGCCCCGCAGCCACATCGAGATGGTTCTCGAGGAAGTCCGGCCCCGGCTCGAGTCCCATGACGAGGAAGCCGCCGATGAGGATCGCCATTGATGCACTGCCGGGAATACCGAGCGCCAGGGTCGGCACGAGGGAGCCGCCTTCCTTGGCGTTGTTGCTCGCCTCCGGCGCTATGACGCCGTCGATGATGCCGTCGACTGCGTGCCCGTGGCGACGTTCGTAACGCCGCCGGGCGGCGGCATGGGCCAGGAACGGGGCGGTTTCGCCGCCCACGCCCGGCACGATGCCGACCACGACGCCGATCAGCGCCGAGCGTAGAAACAGCAGCGGTCGGCGCATGACGTCGACGAAACCCGCCACGATCTCACCGAGGTCGATCACCGGGCTGCCGTCGTGCCTGGCGACGTCGCGACCGGTCGCCAGGCGGACGATTTCAGGAAACGCGAACAGGCCGAGCACCAGGGGTATGAGTCGAACGCCGTCCAGCAGGTAGTCGAATCCGAACCAGAACCGCGGAACTCCGGTGATTCGCTGATAACCGAAGGTCGACAGGAACAACCCGAGCAGCGCGGCGAACAATGCGTGAACGGCCGGCCCCTGGCCCGCGAGCGCTGCCCACAGGATTCCCAGCACCGCGAGGAGGAAGATCTCCGGCGCGCCGAATGACAATATGACCGGCCGCAGGCTCGGCAGCAGGGCGACCAGCACGATGGCACCGACAATGCCGCCGGCGGCCGATGCGAACAGCGCCGCGCCGACGGCGCGGTTGCCACGGCCGGCCTGCTGCATGGCAAATCCGTCACGGACGGTGGCCGCGTTCGTCGGCGCGCCGGGGATGCCCAGCACGATGGCCGTGACCGAACCGCCGGTGCACACCGCGGCGTGCGCGCCGAGCAGGAAGCCAAGCGCCGTCATCGGTTCCATTCCGTAGATGAACGGCAGCAGGATTGCAAGCGCCGACAGTCCGCTCAGCCCCGGCAGGATGCCAAACACGAGGCCGATGACGACGCCAAGCGACGTTGCACCGATCGTCGCCGGATCGCTGGCTAGGGCGAGCGCCGACTGCAGGTAGTCCGGCATTCAGGTCCCAAATCGCGAATGGTGTCGAACGGAGCGTTTTAGCGGTAGTATTTTTCGAGTACCACGTGCTTAACGCGCGCGACCTCGTCGTCGTTCAACGAGCCCAGCGTGCGCGCGAACAATGCTTCGACAGCCTGCGGCTCGAGAAAATTCACGGGCCGCTTTGCCGCGTCGAGCTCGTCGAGGAATGCGGGATCGGCAACGATGTCTCCAATGACCTGGCGAAGACGTTCGACGCGCTCGGGGGGCGTACCGGGCGTGGTGACCAGGACCCGTCCCACGCGCGCGATGTCCGCTCGCAGATCGATCCACCACGCGCCGGCCCCGTCGAGTTTGGCGGTATCGAAAATCGTCGGCACGCCGGGCAGTAGGTCGGACGGTTCCCGGTCGAGCACGGCGACTGGCACGAGATCGCCACCCGCGGACAGTTTTACCGCGGTCCCGGCCGATGTCACGACTGCGTCGACTTCGCCGCGCATCGCCGCCAGCCCGGATTCCTTCGCGCCCTTGTAGCCGATGATGATCCGCGAGTCGATGCCGAGTGCTTCCGATACGCAGGCGGCGCTGTCGGCGATGCCGTCGGTCTTGCCGCCGCCGGACCACTTTACCGGGGCGTCGGTGGTGACGAGATCGCGCATGGAGGCAAGAGCGGATCGCGCGCTCAGCATGATCACGCTCGGTTCGGCCGCCAGGCGTCCAAGAATAGGCATGTCGAGCAGGTCGAAACGGACGCCATCGACATCCAGTAGCTGCGCCAGGACCGCGGCGAAGCCGTTGGCGAGCATCATCGTTCGCCCATCCGGCTCGCCGTCAAACACCTGGTTGAGGGCGACCAGGCCGCCGCCGCCCGGACGGTTCTCCACCACCACCGTCGCGCCTGTACGGCGTTCTATCCACGGTGCCAGGTGTCGCGCATAGGCATCGAACCCGCCGCCCGCGCCGTAGCCGACGACCAGGGTGATGGTCTCGTCACGATATAGCGCGTCACTGTCGGCGGCGGCGTGTCCGAAAAAAGCGATGATCAGCACGGCGGCCATGATACGGCCGGGAACTCGCAGTAGAACGATTCGCATTGTCACAAGACCCCCGCGACGTATTGGCCGTTGCGCACGGCGCGTGATGACCTCTGCGAGTGTATCAAAAGGCGGGCCAGGAGCCCCGCAAATCAGGCGGATGCTGCCCTGCGGTCCGACGCGTCAAGCGACCGGAAGGCGGCCATCAGGCGGTCGGCGACAAACTGCTTGCGTTGCACGCGCGCGGCGTTGTCAGGCATTCCCGTGCGCATGACGACCGGATTGGTGTTGATCTCGAATACCTGGATTCGACCGTCGAGCAGCGAGTAGTCGATTCTTCCGTAGTCGATCCCCGCCAGTTCGAATATGTCCATCAAGCGTCCGGCGTGGGGGTTGTTCTCCACGTAGTGCCATTCCTCGTCGACCAGGCCCTGGCTGAGCGCCGAGTTGGTCGACTTTACAAACCAGTGATCGTTGACGTACATGTGAGTGGGCACGATGTGCTCGCCAATGCGAAAGGCCGCGTACTTTCGAAACAGGCCAGAATCATCGGACGTGTCGATGTATTCGATGACGACAGGATTAGCCGTCAGCCGCTTGGTGCGCCGGTAGCCCTCAAGCGCCGCGTCGAGTGCTGCCTGGTCCTCGAGCAACGCTTCGTCGTAGGGTCCGATGTGCGTGTTCGCCTCGCGTACGAACACGGGAAATCGTTCCGGAGTGACACGCCCTTGCGCGGGCACCGGGTAGGCGTTGAACCCGTTGATGCCGGCGTCGTACAGCCGGTTGAGAAGCGATAGCCGCTTGCAGACCCGCGCCGGGTGGTTCAGAAGCATCGGGCAGCGGCCGGATTCGATCAGTACGCGCCACCTTGCTTCGAGCCGGCCAAGACCCCACGGCGTGATGCGTTCGATATCCGAGAAAATGTACGATC
The DNA here is from genome assembly GCA_030429125.1 of Gammaproteobacteria bacterium. Lineage (GTDB taxonomy): Bacteria > Pseudomonadota > Gammaproteobacteria > Arenicellales > CAJQKF01 > BQJD01. Next base: position 5,083 of record JAUIDF010000230.1, read on the forward strand.
CGGCCCGCATGCGCTTCGACCTCAGGAACTTTCGGTAGGTAACGACGCGCACGCGATCGGCGATACCGCGGCCCCAGTCCTCGAGAAACCAGTGGATGGTGTAGTCGTGCCTTTCGTTGACCAGGAAGTAGAGCATCAGGTGAGCGTGCTGTTAGCCGATACTGCCGGCGATGTCGACGACTGGTCGCGCGTGGGTAAACAACGGGACAGGATCCGTACAGGGATCGATTGTTCAACCGTCTCCGGCCGCGACCCGCCGTAGCGGACGTTGCAGGTCATCGCGGGTGCGCTGGCGTGTTGCGCCACAATCGCCGGCGAGACGGACCGATGCAAGGGGCCGGGCGGCCATCGAGGCAGATGTGGACGACACGGTCATCGCCTGCGCCGTGATATCGATACCGGTTTGCCTGGCGTGCAAATCCACGGCGACCGTGGCCGGGCACCGTCAAGCGCGGCGAGTCTTCGATCCCGCGAGCCGGCGTTGTCACGACTCACGGGTATACGTCGCGCAGGAACTATCGGTCTCCCACAGGACGACTTCCCTCACCGGGAAGCCCCGGGCCGCGACGAACTCGAAAATGAGGCGTGCGATGTTCTCGGCCGTCGGATTCTCATCCATCAGGAAGACTGGCTCGCCCTGGGATTGAAGCATCGGCAGGAGTGGATCGTCGCCGCACAACAGAAGCTTGTGGTCGATCTCTTCGTCTATCCACTGCTTGACGACCGATTTGATGTCCTTGAAATCGACGACCATGCCAC
>JAUIDF010000231.1 GCA_030429125.1 Gammaproteobacteria bacterium
GTGCGCTTCGTTGCCGCCGCCGGTTCGAAGAACCCGGCGTCGATCGCCGTTCAGAAACTGCTCGAGAAACAGCATGCCGAGACGCTTCGCCGCACCGCGCGAATCCGCTGTCGAGACGATCTGGCCCGGGCCTGGAACGACGCGCTCGACGCCGGTGACGTACCGGGTGCGATGTGGGCGACGTTGACGCATCCCCTGTGCGACGACGCAATTCGCACGCGGATCTTCGAGGACATTCACATGCTGTCCCACCAGCTGGGCGCCGGCCAGCGAGCGGACCTGTGCCAGTACGCACGCGCACGTGACGAACTCATCCGCCTTCGGCGGCGCTTCGACACGCTGAATGACAAGAGCCGGCGCCAGATCGATACCCGCGACCGTCGAATCCAGTCACTCGAAGCGGCGCTGGAAGCTTCCGAGCAGGCGCGTCGCCTGGGCGAGCATACCCGCGCCGGCCTGCAGCGGGAACTCGACACGCTGCATTCGAACGACGATGCGACCCGGGCCGCCGAACGGGCGCGGGCGCTCATCGCCAGCGAACGACGACTGCAGTCGATGACCCGCGAACGCGACGAATGGAAAGACGCCTGCCATGAAGAGCGCTCGCGACTCGACGCCCTGCGGTCGAGATTCGACACGCTGGTCGCCGAGTACGATGCACTGGAACGCATCGTTGCCGAGCGACTTGGCGGCAACGACCCGGACGACGAATGCCATGCCGAATCGACCGATCTCGGCGGACGCCAGGTGTTGTACGTCGGCGGGCGCAACCAGCTGGTCGATCGCTACCGGGCACTGGTCGAGCGTTGCAACGGGCAATTCTCCCATCACGACGGCGGCCGCGAAAACAGCCGGGCGCGCCTTGAATCCATGATGTCGTCGGTCGACGCGGTCTTCTGCGCCACCGACTGCGTCAGCCACGATGCCTGCCTGCGGCTGAAGCGTTTCTGCAAGCGGCACCGCAAGCACTACATCATGCTGCAGTCGTCGGGTCTGTCCAGTCTTGCCCGGGCCATCGAGTCCCTGCCCTGCCAGGCACGCGAATCCGGATTATTCCATTCCACCCCTACGAGTGATCGATGAACAAACCTGCCTCCCTCGAAACCCTGTACTGCTCGCTCATCTACCTGATGTCTCGCCAGGCCATGGCGCCGCAATCCCACCTGCCGGCGATCATCGCCGACCATCTCTACTGGATCGCCGGTCACGAGGACATCGAGCGGCACCCCGCGCTGCGCGACACCTGCCGACGACTCGCGCCGTTCTGGAACGGCCACCGTCAACACGGCGAACCGGGACCGCCATTCGAGCGACGCGCCGCCGGCGGCTACGAATTGAATTGACGGTTCGATCCCGCCTCGGATTTCAGCACTGGCTTGCGGTGGCCGATCCCTCGACGGCTGCCTCGTTCCCGGGTCATGGCAAGCTGCCGGCCGCGATGACGGAAGGCGTGATCCGGCACGTGGCGATCGTTCGACCATCTCGACGCCGACGGCCGCTATTCGGTTGGAGCGCGAACCGGGTTCGCTGCATCGCGCTCCCATGGTGGTACCGGGCGCATGGCGTCGATCAGGAAATCGACGAAGGCGCGCACGCGCGGTGTCAGGTTGCGCCGCTGCGGATAGATCGCCACCAACTCGGACTGCTCGTGCGTATACTGCGGCAGCACGCGTACCAGGCGTCCCTGGGCGATGTCCCGCGCAACGAGGTACGTCGACAGGCGCGCGATGCCAAGGCCGGCCAGCGCGGCGTGGTAGATGGCATCCGCGCTGTCCGCCCTGAATCGTCCCGACACGTGCAGCACTTTTCGACCCTCCCCGGTGTCGAAGGCCCAGTCGTTCCAGCTCTGCACGGTCGACAACCGCAGGCAATTGTGGTCCGCGAGATCTTCGGGACGCTGCGGCATGCCGCGCTGTGACAGGTAGGACGGTGCCGCACAAATGACGCGACGGTTGGCCGCGAGCCTGCGTACGACCACGGACGGGTCATCGAGTTGCTCGCTGAAGCGGATGGCCACGTCCACGTTTTCCTCCACCAGGTCCACGCTGCGATCGGTCAGCCGCAGTTCCATGGACAAGTCCGGATGACGTGCCATGAACGCGGGAAATAGCGGCAGGAGCTGAGCCTTGGCGAACGCTACCGTCGCGACGACGTGCAGCGTGCCCTGAACGCGCGTTCCCATGGCGCTGACGGCGGACGCGGCATCGGCCACCTCATCGGCGATATGGCGACACCGTTCGTAGAATGCCCGGCCCTCGTCCGTCAGGGTGATGCGCCGCGTCGAACGATTGAGGAGGCGAACGCCGAGACGGTCCTCGAGGCGTCGGATCTGCTTGCTCACGGCCGACGGCGTCAGGTCCAGGTCGCGCGCAGCGGCCGACAGGCTGCCGAGCGCGACCGCGTGCGCGAAGAGGAGCATCTGACCGGCGATATCGGTGCGTTCGCGGATCACTCGTGACTCCTGTTCACAGGTGCTGTGAACGGGCGGGGGCTAGTGGTCGCGACCAGGCGACCCTATTGTCAGGTTTCACACATTCTGGCACACAGCCAGCGGAAGTACTCATGAAAACCGACGAATTCAGTGAGCTGAAATGGCCCACCCCCGCCGAATCGGCGCGCATTCTGGGTCTGGCCAGGGAAATGCGAGCGAAATACCTCGCCGACCTGGGCCAGCGCGGCGTCGCCGCCGCCGGGCGCCTGGTCACCGGCCCGTGGCGTCGATTCGTTCCCTCGCCGCGGCGGGCATTGAGCGGCTAAAACACGCGGCCCCGGGGTGCGGCGCGGGCTCGCGCCGCTCAGGGTCTGCGCACCAGCTCCACCCGCCGGTTCGAGGACCGACCCGCCTCGGTATCGTTGGCCGCGCGAGGGGCGAGCGGCCCCACGCCCCGGCCTTCCAGGCGAACGGGATCGATGCCGTGGGATGAAACGAGTGCGTCGACGACGGCCTTCGCCCGCGCGTCCGACAGCGAGGCGTTCAGTTCGAACGCCCCCGTCCAGTCGGTATGGCCGACGACCCATGCGGCCAGCGTCGGCCGGGCCGACAGGATGGCGGCCATGGCATCGAGCGCCTCGGCGGATTCGGACGTCAGCGTCGCCTTCCCGGTGTCGAAGTACACACCGGGAATGGCGACATGACCGAGCCGATCGAGTTCCTGGCCCAACGCCTCCGGGTCGATCGTGACCAGCCCGGTTTCCATGTCTTCGACCTCGATTACCGTGACCTGGTGACGGCGCTTTGCCACGCCGACGGCGACGTAGGCAACGTCTTCGCCGGCGGCGATTCGTCCGGCGACATAGCCGCCCACGCCGGGCAAATGGATACTGCCGTTGAAGCGGCCCCAGCGGCTGCCGGCGAAACCCGGTCCACACTCGGTCTCGCGACAGGTGAAGATCACCTCGCCACCGGCGCCGATGATGGCCTGCTCATAGTTGGCGAGAATCTCCAGCGCCGAACGGTCGGCGGGATTTTCGTAGTTGATCCGCGTCAGGCGACCTGCCAGTTCGAGGCTCTCGAAGTCGAGACTGTCCGGCACGACCCCCGTGATGAGCCTGAACGACTGGAAGGCCTCCTCGTCGCGCCGCGTCGGCGTCGAGCCCTCGTAGCGCGATACCAGCGGATGATCATCGAGCGTTGCGGCGTCCGCGGGCGGGATGGTCATCGTCGTCGATACGAGCAGGGCGGCTCCGGCCGCGGCGGCTACACACATGTTCATGATCGTTGTTCTCCTGTTTTCCCGGCGTCGCACGGACGTGAAAAATTCGAGAGTCTAACCCAGGAACCACCAGGTCGGCGTCCACGTGACACGAGCATGGCGACTGAAATCAGCCAGCCGGTTTCTTGATATCGAGCCGCTTCATCTTCTGCCAAAGTGATTTACGACTGATACCGAGGGCATCAGCCGTTTCCTGGATGCGGCCGGCGTGTGCGAAAAGCTCTGCGCGAATGCGGGCTGCCTCCGACTGACGCACCGTGTCCTGCAAGTGCACGGCAGACGGAGTCGACAGGCCGAGGGCGCCCGAATCCATGACCTCCGCATCGCAGAACAGGCAGGCACGATCGATCAGGTTCCTCAATTCACGCACGTTGCCGGGCCAGTGATGTGTCAACAGCGCTTCCCGGGCAGAGTCGTCCAGCACCAATGGCGCCCGATCGATCCTGGCGGCGTTGTCGGCAAGAAAGCGTTTCGCCAACCACAGCACGTCCTCTCCGCGTTCACGCAATGGCGGCACCTTCAATCGCACGACGCCGAGCCGGTAGAACAGGTCTTCCCGGAACTCGCCGACGCGCACCTTCTCCTCGAGTTGTTGATGCGTCGCGCAAACGATTCGACATCGTACACGCCGCTGTTCGTCGGCACCCAGCGGCTGAAAGGTCCGGGTTTCGATGACGCGCAGCAACTGGACCTGGATCGGCAGCGGCATGTCGCCGATCTCGTCGAGAAACAGCATGCCTTCTCCGGCGCGGCCGAAGGCGCCGGCGAAACGTCTGTCGGCACCGGTGAACGCCCCCTTTTCGTGGCCGAACAGCACGCTTGCCACCAGGTCGGAGGGGATCGCTGCGCAATTGACCGCCTCGAAGGGAGATCGGGGGCAGCCGAGCTCATGGATCAGGCGTGCCACGACCTCCTTGCCGCTGCCGGACTCTCCCTCGATCATCACGATCATGTCCGGGTGCGGCACGACCTTGTCGATCATCTGCCGCAGAGACTGCATCGGCGGCGACAAGCCGAGACGGTCGTCGCCGTGCGCACCGCGTGCATGAAGGACCGTGGTACGGATCCGGTCAAGCAGCCGATCAATGTCGAGCGGCTTGGTGAAGTAATCGATCGCACCGCGCCGAAGCAGGCGCACGGCCTGTTCGATCGTCCCGTAGCCGGTGATGAACATGACCGGCGTCCGCACACCGGCTTCAATAATCGTGTCATACATCGACTCACCCGACATGTCCGGAAGACGAATGTCGCAGATCGCGAGGTCGTAGTCCCCGGACGTCAGCGAGTGCACGGCAGTTCCCGCATTGTCGTAAAGACGAACCTCGAAGCCCTCGTGCCGCAGGCGGCCGTGGAGCGCCTCACCGAGAATCGGGTCGTCCTCGACAAGACAGATTCGTACTGCGCGCTGGCGTGTCACGAACCGACCGCCGCGACTGGTGGCTCGTCCCTGTCGAGATAGGGAATTCGCGCAACAAACTCGGTCCAGTCATCGCGCGCCACCACCGTCAGGGTGCCTCCCAGTTGGCGCACGGTTTCATAGGTCACCCAGAGCCCGAGGCCGGTACCGCCCGTACGACGCGTTTCGAATGGTTCGAACAACAGATCCCGAACGCTCTCGTCGACCGGGCTGCCTTCATCACCGACGCTGATGCGAAGCCAGCGCTCCCGCCCCTTGATCTCGATCCGGACCAGGCAATTTTCCCGGGCTGCCTGTACGGCATTCAGTGCCAGGTTGAGTATGATCTGGCGAACCGGCGTCGCCGGTACCGGCACTTCACCCGCCAGTCCACAGCACCAGTCGATCCGGCGCTTCTGCGCCGCCTCGTCCGCGCCCACCAGCACGCGCAGATCGTCGACGTCCGCAGGCGTCAGGTTGCGTGGCTCCAGTCGGCACTCCACCAGCAACGCGGACACGGTGTCGCGAATCTGCTGCAGTCCACGCTCGACCAGTTCGAGACTGCGCTGCCCTTCCCGGTCGCGGAGACCGGCGGTCTTGCGGTAGGTATCCAGCGCGAGCAACACGCCGGCCAGGGGATTGTTGATCTCGTGCGCGACGCCGGCTGTCAATCGACCAATGGCCGCAAGGCGCTCCTGCGCGATTGCCTGTCGTTCCAGGTCCTGCTTGTT
>JAUIDF010000232.1 GCA_030429125.1 Gammaproteobacteria bacterium
AGCAGGAGGTCGCGGACGCAGCCGCCCACCAGGTAGCCGTCATAACCCGCGTCCTGCAGTCCCTGGGCCACGTCCAGCGCGGCCGCGCTGACCCGGCTCCGGTCAAAACCGAAGTCGGCGGCAGGGTAATAGACGGGTTTCAAGAAATTCCAGGAAAGGGGGCGGCCGGGGCGTCCCGGAGGCGGGCGTATTATAGCGGCAAGCCGCCGGGGAAAGCGGCAAGATCACGGAGAGGATTCGGGGCGGACCGCCCGGGTCCGCCCACTGGTACTGCCCGCCTTCAGCCCGCGAGGCTCTGCTCCGGGATGACGCTGTTCGCCGCCTCCTGGTAGTGGGCGATCTCGTTGAAGTTGAGGTAGCGGTAGACCTCGGCGGCCATGGTGTTGAGTTCCGCCGCGACATCCATGTACTCCGCCACCGTGGGCAGACGCCCCAGCACCGCCGCAACCGCGGACAGTTCCGAGGAGGCGAGGTAGACGTTGGCGCCCTTGCCAAGACGGTTGGGGAAGTTGCGCGTCGAGGTGGATACCACGGTGGCGTTGTCCGCCACCCGCGCCTGGTTGCCCATGCAGAGGGAACAGCCCGGCGGCTCGGTGCGCGCGCCGGCCTTGGCGTAGACCGCGTACCAGCCCTCTTCCACCAGCTGCGCCTGGTCCATCTTGGTGGGCGGCACGACCCACATGCGCGTGGGGATGACCTTGCCCATCTTGTCGAGCAGCTTGCCGGCGGCGCGGAAATGACCGATGTTGGTCATGCAGGAGCCGATGAACACCTCGTCGATGGTGGTGCCGGCCACCTCGGACAGCGGCTTCACGTCGTCGGGATCGTTGGGGCAGGCGAGCAGCGGCTCGGTGATCGTCGACATGTCGATCTCGATCACCTCGGCGTACTCGGCGTCGTCGTCGGCGCGCAGCAGGCTCGGATTGGCCAGCCAGTCCTCCATGGCGCGGGCGCGGCGCTCGAGCGTGCGCGCGTCGCCGTAGCCGTTGTCGATCATCCAGCGCAGCATGACCACGTTGGAGCGCAGGTACTCGGCCACCGACTCGATGGACAGGTCGATGGTGCAACCGCCCGCCGAACGCTCGGCGCTGGCGTCGGACAGTTCGAAGGCCTGCTCCACGGTGAGGTCGGGCAGGCCCTGGATCTCGAGCACGCGGCCGTTGTAGACGTTCTTCTTGCCCTTCTTCTCGATGGTCAGCAACCCGCGCTGGATGGCCGCGTAGGGGATGGCGTTGACGAGGTCGCGCAGCGTGATGCCCGGCTGCCGCTCGCCGGTGAAGCGCACCAGCACGGACTCGGGCATGTCCAGCGGGATCACGCCGAGCGCCGCGCCGAAGGCGACGATGCCGGATCCGCCCGGGAAGGAGATGCCGAGCGGGAATCGCGTGTGCGAATCGCCGCCGGTGCCCACCTGGTCGGGCAGCAGCATGCGATTGAGCCAGCTGTGGATGATGCCGTCGCCGGGGCGCAGGGCGACGCCGCCGCGGTTCATGATGAAGTCCGGCAGCGAATGCTGTGTCTCGATGTCCACCGGCTTGGGATAGGCGGCGGTGTGGCAGAACGACTGCATGACGAGATCGGCCGAGAAGCCGAGGCAGGCCAGCTCCTTGAGCTCGTCGCGGGTCATGGGTCCGGTGGTGTCCTGGCTGCCCACGGTGCCCATGCGCGGCTCGCAGTAGGTGCCGGGACGCACGCCCTGGCCGTCGGGCAGGCCGCAGGCGCGGCCGACGATCTTCTGCGCCAGGGTAAAGCCCTTGCCCGAGTTGTCGGGGTCCTTCGGACGCCGGAAGGCGTCCGAGGCGGGCAGGCCCATGAGTTCGCGTGCCTTGTCGGTCAGCGTGCGGCCGATGATCAGCGGAATGCGGCCGCCGGCCTTGGCCTCGTCGAGCAGCACGTCGGTCTTGAGGGAAAACTCGCTGATCACTTCGCCGGCCTCGTTCTCGATCACGCCGTCGTAGGGTTTGACGACGATGACGTCGCCCATGTCGAGGTCGTCGACCGGGCACTCGATGGGCAGGGCGCCGGAGTCTTCCACGGTGTTGAAGAAGATCGGCGCGATCTTGCCGCCCAGCACCACGCCGCCCTGCCGCTTGTTGGGCACGTGGGGAATGTCGTGTCCCATGTGCCAGAGCACCGAGTTGGTGGCGGACTTGCGCGACGAGCCGGTGCCGACCACGTCGCCGACGTAGGCGAGCGGCAGGCCCTCGTCCTTCATTGCGTTGATCTGCTCGATAGCGTGGGTGATGCCCTCACGCGGATTCTTCAGCATCGCCAGCGCGTGCAGCGGGATGTCGGGGCGGGACCAGGCATCCTGGGCGGGGGAGAGGTCGTCGGTGTTGGTCTCGCCGGTCACCTTGAAGACACGCAGCCTGATGGCGGCTGGGACGTCGTCCTTGCGCGTGAACCACTCGGCGTCGGCCCAGGACTGCATCACCGCCTTCGCATGGTCATTGCCGGCCTCGGCCTTGTCGGCGACGTCGTGCAGGGCGTCGAACATCAGCAGCGTGTGTTTCAGTTGCTCGGCGGCGGTGGCGCCGAGGGCGTCGTCGTCGAGCAGCTCGACGAGGGGGGCGATGTTGTAGCCGCCCAGCATGGTGCCGAGCAGTTCCACCGCGCGTTCGCGATCGATCAACGGCGAAGCGGTCTCGCCGCGCGCCAGCGCGGCGAGGAAGCCCGCCTTCACATAGGCTGCGTCGTCCACGCCCGGGGGTACCCGTTCGACCAGCAGGTCGACGAGGAATTCTTCCTCGCCGGCCGGCGGCGACTTCAGCAATTCGACGAGCGCCGTGACCTGCTCGGCGTTCAGCGGCAGCGGAGGAATGCCGAGCGCGGCGCGTTCGGCGGCGTGTTCACGATAAGCTTCGAGCATGGGACACCTGCTGGGGAGAGACGTTGAACGGTACGGGCAAGTGCGCGGTCGCGCGATCGCCGGGACAAGATGGCGCGGAAAGTAGCAGACGTCTTGGTATAAGTAAAATTGATACTTTGCATGGATATCATGCTAAATTCGCATGTATGGATCTGGATCTCATGCGCTCCTTCCTGGCCGTCGCCGATGCCGGTGCGATCACGGCGGCGTCCGAGCGGATCAACGTGACCCAGCCGGCGTTGTCGCGACGGATTCGCCAGCTCGAGGAACACTTCGGCGCCGCTCTGCTTTCGCGCGGCCGCAAGGGTGTGGCACTGACCGAGATCGGGCGCCTGGTGGCGGCGGAAGGACGGGTGCTGGTCGGGCGCTACGAGCAACTGGCCGGGCAGGTGGCCAGCCTGCAGGGACTGACCGGTGGCACGGTGCGAATCGGCGGCGGCGCCACCGCGGTTTCCTTTATTCTTCCACCGGCCATCGCGGCATTTCAGCGCGAGCACCCCGGTATCCGGTTTCAACTCCGGGAAGCCGGCAGCACGGACGTGGTTCGCGACGTGGTCGGCGGTGCGCTGGAGCTCGGCGTGGTCACGCTGCCGGTGACGAGTCGTGAACTCACCATTCACGAGCTTCGATCCGACCCCGTCGTACTCGTCGCACCAACCGACCATCCACTGGCGCGTCGTCGTCGGGTCGCCGTGGGTGACCTTGCCGGCCACGCCTTCGTCGGCTTCGAGGCGGGCAGCGCCATCCGCGGGTTGATCGATGGCGCGCTGCGCGACGCCGGCGTGACCATGGAGATCGTCATGGAGCTGCGTTCCATTCCGGCCATCCTTCGCATGGTCGCCACTACCGGCAACCTCGCCTTCGTCAGTCGCCTCGGCTTGACGGGACAGGACATGGTGCGCGAACTCCCGGTGAAGGGCTTGACGGTGGAGCGGCGACTCGGCGTCATCGCGCGCAACGACCGCCTGCTGTCGCCGGCCGCGGACGCGTTCCTGGCGCGGCTGCGCGGCGCCTACTCACCGGCCTGACACCCGCCGCTGCTGCGATCGATTACGCCATGCCCATCGCACTGCAAATCGACGGCGGGCGCGTGCCGGTCAAGGCATGGACGGATGATATCGAGTCCACCGCGCTCGCCCAGCTGCGCAACCTGGCTTCACTGCCCGTCGTTCATGGCCACGTCGCCGCCATGCCCGACGTGCATGCCGGCATCGGCGCCACGGTCGGTGCCGTCATTCCCACCCGGGCGGCCGTCATCCCGGCCGCGGTGGGCGTGGATATCGGCTGCGGCATGAACGCGGTGCGTCTGTCGCTGACCGCTTCGCGCCTGCCTGACTCGTTGTCGCGCGTGCGCCGCGCGGTGGAGAAGGCCGTGCCGGTGGGATTCGACATGCACAAGTCGGACGTCGCCCGGCGATCGACCGTGGAACGGATGGGTCTCGCTCTCGCGCCGATCCTCGATCGCCACCCCGGCATCGAGCCGCGCGGACGAAAGCCCTACCGCACCTGGGTGCGTCAGCTCGGTACCCTCGGCGGCGGCAACCACTTCATCGAGCTGTGCCTGGACGAAGCCGATCGCGCGTGGATCATGCTGCACTCGGGCAGTCGCGGCATCGGCAATCGCATCGGCCGGCATTTCATCGAGACCGCCCGGCGCGACATGGAGAAGCGACACGGTAACCTGCCGGATCGCGACCTGGCCTGGTTCGACGAGGGCACGGTCGCCTTCGACGACTACCTCCGCGCCGTGCAGTGGGCCCAGGACTACGCGCTGGAAAACCGGCGCGAGATGATGCGGTTGATCGTCGATGCGTTGAAGAAGGTCTTGCCGCCGTTCTCAGTCGAGGACGAGGCGGTGAACTGCCATCACAATTACGTCTGCGTCGAAACCCACGGCGGCGCCCGGGTCTATGTCACCCGAAAGGGTGCGATCCGCGCCGGTGTCGGCGAACTCGGCATCATTCCGGGCAGCATGGGCACGCGGTCGTACATCGTGCGTGGTCGCGGCAATGCCGACTCATTCGATTCCTGTGCTCATGGCGCCGGGCGCCGCATGAGTCGAGGCGCTGCGAAGAAGCGATACTCCGCCGCCGACGTCATTGCCCAGACGGACGGGGTCGAGTGCCGCAAGGACGCCGGTGTCGTGGACGAGATTCCGCTCGCCTACAAGAATATCGACGAGGTGATGGCGAGACAGGCGGACCTGGTCGATATCGTGCACACGCTCAAGCAGGTGGTCTGCGTCAAGGGATGATGCGACCGCGGCCTCAGTACACGTAGATTCGCGTTCGCGAGTCGCGGTTATAGTGACGCTGGCCGTAGCCACTACGGTAGCCGGGGCGCCGCGAGTCGTGACGGCGAAATTCGCCCGGTCGATGTCCGCGTCCGAATGAATGATGCCGGTTGTGCTTGTGGCCGTGCCGGAAATATGGCCTTGCCGGCACGTGGCCGAGGTACTTTTTCGCGCCGTGGTAAGGCCGCAAATGACGATGACCGTGGAAACGGCGAGGATGCACGCCGAATCGTAACACGGCGCCGTGACCGGGCACGTAGTAGACCCCCGGTGCGCCCAGCCAGAGCCTCACGTCGACGCCGGCACTGGCGGTCACCGGCGTCGTGGCAATCAGGCATGCAACAGCCGCGGCAAGATACTTCCGGATCATGGCCCACCTCCACCCGGTTTCATTGTGGTATCCGCAAGTGTCCACCGTCCTGGGTGAATCCCCGGTGAACGAAACCTGAACCGTCGACGACGCCACGTGCGCAGCAGGGGAGACGTGCGCGTTCCTGCCGGGCCTGGGCGGCGTCGCTGCACGGGGCGCCGCGATTGGCATCTGTACCGATCTGGCGGTCGCAGTGTCGGCGACGGAGCCGTGTCCGGACGACGCCCTGGGCGCCGCGTGCGGCGACGGCGGCGGCTGCCTGAGCTTCGG
>JAUIDF010000233.1 GCA_030429125.1 Gammaproteobacteria bacterium
CGTTGGCCAGCAGTAACTGGATACCATCGACGTTACCCATCCAGTTGTCGCCCGAGCCCGTCAAGGCGGTCGGCGCGATTTCCCGGTCGAACCACCGCGTATTCGGCTTGCACGCGTTGAAGCACATCTTGGTCACCGTCACGCCCGTGATGACGCCGCCCGCAACCGTAACATCCAGCTCGAGGCAGTAGTCCTCCACCACGGGATCGGCCCGGGCGGGATTGACGAAAAAGTCCATCAATGCCTCGCCGGTGGATTGCGACGGCGCCGGACCCCCAGGTGCCGTACCGCCACCGCCGCCGCCGCCGGTGACCCGGCCGGTGGTCGTTTGCGCATGCGCCGGGAGGATCACCGAGTCGATCACGGGCCTGGACCACTGACTCGGCAGCGCGGCACCGGCTACGCCGCCAACGGCGAGGGACTTGAGCAGGTTGCGCCTCGGATCGGGCTTCTTGTCCTGATCGTCGTGCGCGGGCTGGTTCGGGTCGTCGTTGCGAGTCTTCACGGCATCACCTCCGGCATCGGGCCGAGTACTTAGTTATTCAGGTCTGCGGTGGATTCGACGAGACACCCAACCGTTGTTCGAGCACATCCACCCACCGTTTCTCCAACCCGGTGTCGCGTGCATAGGAAAGAGTACCGGAAAGTTCGAGCCTTTCCAAGCCTTTAAGATGACATTCAGCCACGTAGCGAGCCAGTCGTTCGTCGCTCGGCACCCGGCTAAAACACGCCTCGCTCGCCCCCAGTGCCTGAAGACCGATGGCCAGCTGATAGCACTTGAAACATCGTCCGCAGTTGCGATCCCCGCGCCGGTTCGCCCAGCACACGCGAAGACGCTCCAGTGCCTCGGGCCAGCTTGCGAGTGCCAACAGCTTTTCCGGCCGTCCGACCCCGGCGCTGTCGTGGCGGATCTGAAACGCACCGCCGAGCAGGTGATCGCCGAGCGGCGAGGAACCCCAGGGAAACATGAACTGGTAGGGCGCGGTCGATGCAATCATGCCGATATCGTAAGCGCCACCAAACAGGTGCAACACGGCAGCCAACGCCAGGCCGTGCTGGCGTTCCCAGTGCGGAAGGTGGGTGCGAACATTGGTGCTCACGTCGATCAACGGCACACCGGCCGATTCGGTCACCGGCCGCAGTCTCTCCAGCGCGGCGGCAAACGAATGCGGGTCACTCACCGGGATGTCGAATCCGCAGGCCATGACCACGGCCCCGAGCGGCACATTGCGGCGACCATCCGGCGCCACGCGGTGCCGGTAGAGCGTGTACAAGGAATCGACGCCGCCGGAAAACAGCGACACCGCCGATCCCGATCGCCTGCCCCGGGGGCGAATCTCTTCGGCCTCGATGGCGACCGGGCGGGTGCGCCCGGGCCACCACACGCCGTGTAACTGCCGGAACTCGTCCAGGTTGTCGAGCAGCGCCCCGTCCACGGGCGCACCCCGCACGCGCAACACCGCGCCGTCGGCGATGGCCCGCGGCAGCAGCGCGAGCACGAACGGGTCCGCGCGCCGCGTCAGCGCCTGTCGCCAGCGTGCGTCGATGTCGAAATAGTGTGTCAGCCGCCCGCGGGACGTTCCCGACACGCGCGCGGACCAGCGCACCCTGCCCTCGTGGCGGCGCGGCGATTCGATGTCGACATCGATCACCGAACGGCTGATCAGCGCGGGCGCCGACGCCGACGCGGGGTTCGACGGCGTGCCGGGTTCCAGCAGGTGCCGCGTTCGGAAGTTACGCAGGATTTCCTGGACATCGCGACCGATCTCGAGAATCGGCCGTTCGTACTGCGCGGCGAGCGCCTCGCACATATCCTCGACCGACCATTCGCCGGCGCACAACTGCCAGACCACGGCAGCGGCCGCGTTCAAGGCGACCTCATTGCCCGGCCCGCGGCGGATCACGGCTCTCGTTTGATCCCACTCGAGACGCCAGGACGCCTTGGCTACCGGGCGCTCATGCCACGGAACGAGCTGCGATGGCGGCGCGCACAACCGTTTCCAAAGCCCGCCGGCATCGACCTCCACGACCGCTCGAAAGGCATTGGCGTCGCGCCGCCAGCGGCAACCCAGGTCACGCAGCCAGGTCTCGTACATCGAGCGGTTCTTGTGATAACTGTTCGGCAGCAGCGTGGTCTTGCGACCGACGAGCAGCGACGCGATGGCGAAATGCAGCCGGTCCGTCACGACGTGCTCGAAACACGATGCCAGCCCGAGATAGTCGGCGACCGTAGACGAGACCCTCGCCGGATCGCCCAGCGACACGGCGCAATCCGGCACGTGCCGCTCGCGATCGCCGCGCAGCCACACGCCGGTGCCCGCGGCGATGCCTTCATCGATCCAGGGTGGCCGCAGCCCCAGTGCCAGGTCCGGTGCCAGCACCGTGCCGGGTTTGCTCGCCAGACTGGTTCGCTCGCGAACGTAGACCCGCTTGAACGGCGCGATGTCCTCGTCGTCGTCGGTGAAGGTCTGCGGCAACACGACCACCGGGCTGCCGAAGGCCAGCGCCGCTTGTCGTTGCCTGACGGTCACCGGGTAGAGACTGCCCATGTTGCCGCCGCCCGACACGAAAATCGTGTCCACCGCCGTCAACAGCGCGCCGCGCTCGAACTCGACCGGCTGCAGTTTCCGGCACCGGACCCCAAACTCCTTCATCAGTTCCCGCGCCGCGGTGTCGATGAGCAGGTCCCCGACGTTGCCGTCCAGCGCCATGAAGCCGACGTCGCGGTCGGCGTAAGGCGAAAAGATTCGTTCGAAGTGGCTGAGATCGACCAGCGACATGCGAGGATTCCGGGTTACGCGGCTGGTCGGAGTCTATGGGCTGGATGCGCGGCCCACAACCGTGGCCTGAAAGCCGACACGGCGGTACCACGATGCGAGCAGCGACATTTTCGCGGCGAGGCCCGGATATCGGTCCGCGAGCTCCGGCCAACGATTCTTGGGCGCGACCAGGTACTGCGCGAACGTGTTGATGTCGTCTTCGAGAGTCAGCTCGCCATACTGACAAAGGAAGCCGTCCGCCCATGTTCCCGGACCGCCGACGAGATCGGTTTGACCACTGGCGAGGTTGTCCGCACCGGAACGCCCGAAGCGATACGCGAACCCCGCCGGATTGAGCGCCGCCCAGGCAGCCGGATCGAAGATGTCGGGATGCGCCTTCATCAGCAACGAGCTCAGTTCGTGGTGAATCCCCATGGCCTCGTCGCGACTGCCGTCATCGCCGAGCCAGCCGGCGACAATGTAGATTCGCCGCGCCGGGGCATCGTAGGTACCCCCGTATGCCAAGCCGTTGAGTTCCAGGCTGCGCAGGACGACGATACTGTCGACGTACCTCGATACGAAGCCCTCGGGATAGCGGGAAAGGTCCATCGACAGGCTGGCGAGGACCGATGCGCGTTCAAAGGGCAGGGTCGGCCGATAGCGGGCATGCTGGCGGCGGAACGAGTCCGGCAGATCGAAGTCTTCCAGCAGCACCCGAACGCCATGCCGCGCCTCGATATCAGCCTGCGCCGGCCGCCAGTGCGACGGCGGCCAGTAGCGCACCGCCAGCTGGAACACCGACCAGGCAAGCAACGGCACCACCAGCACGGCGAGGCAGATCATCGCGATTCGTCGGTGCAGCGCCACGCGGAAATGACCTCAAGTCTGCCGGACTTCGCGCACGTCCATCCCGGCCGATGGCCCGGCGACGGCGCGATGACGCCTGCCCACGTGCGACTCCGGCAACTAGGGCCGACTCACACGACCCGGTCGCGGCAATCCCCCGGCGTGTTCTTCATCCTGACGACGCGGCCACTGCTCGCCACGGCAAGACCATGGCGCCTCGTTGCGACGTGCCGACGGTGGAAGCACCCCGAAAGTCCGCTCGCCCGGGACAGCGTGAACCGGTCCTAAAACGGGATGTCGTCGTCGAAATCGTCGAATTCCGGTCCGCCGCCAGGGGACGCGCCGCCGCCGCCCGCGTCCTGGGCACGCCGGCCGCCGCCGGAGACGTTCTGGTACTGGGGCTCACCGGCACCGCCGCGCGCACCCAGCATCTGCATCTCGCTGGCGACGATTTCGGTGGTGAACCGGTCCTGGCCATTCTGGTCCTGCCACTTGCGGGTCTGGATTCGACCCTCGAGGTAGACCTGCGAACCCTTCTTCAGGTATTCGGCGGCAACCTCGGCGAGCCGGCCGAAAAACACCACGCGATGCCACTCCGTGCGCTCCTGGTTCTCGCCCGTGCTCTTGTCCTTCCAGACATCGGACGTGGCAACCGTGACGTTGGTAATGGCGGTTCCGTTTGCCGAGTATCGGACTTCGGGATCCCTGCCCAGGTTGCCGACGATAATTGCCTTATTGATACCTCTTGCCATGGTTACTCCCCTTGTAGAAAGCCAAACGAACGAATAGTGACACGAACCCCGGGAAAATTCGACCGGCGTCCGACCCGTGCCTGCGAACACGACCGAATCGCGGCGCACTGCGGCGCCCTTCTTCGCCCTGTCGGGGTTGCGCCTCCTCGCGGTGGAACCAGCATGGCTCCCCACTGCGCCTTGTCCGCGACAGAAAACGACGCGGCATCGGTGCCGCCCGGAACCGGGTCCACGAGCCCTAGGCGATACCGGGCGAACGCGACAGCCCGGGATAGCCGTCGATCCGGGCGGGATCGAACGACGCCGGATCGACCTTCAGGTACACCAGGCCTTCCGACGGCACCGCGGTGGCGTCCTCGACGCCGGGCAGTGCACCCAGTTCGCGAAGCAGCGCATCGACATTGCCCGCCGCGGACGCATTCAGGCCGAGCGCGACGCTCTGCAGTAATCTTGGTGGCGGCGCGGTCAGGACCAGCGCCAGCCAGGCACCGAGCACGAGGGCGGCGATCAGGCAGGCGCCCGCCGGCCCCCACACGCCGTAGGCCCAGCCGCCGAGCACGCCGCCTGCAAAGATGCCGGCGAACTCGAACGTGTTGTAGACGCCGAGCACGGTACCCTTGGCGCCGGCGGGCGCCTGCCGGGACACCAGCGACGGCAGCATCGCCTCCAGTGCATTGAAGCCGACGAAAAACAGCCACAGGCCGAGTATCACCACGGCCAAGCCCGACGACGCGGTAACGAGAAGCCCCTCGGCCACGATCATCACCGCGATCGCGACGGCCATCATGCCCCGATACCATCCTCGGCGGTGCGCCGCCACCAGCAGCGGAACCATGCCGGCGACGGACAGCAGCAGCACCGGTACGTAGATTTTCCAATGCGCGTTCGTGGCGAGGCCCAGCGTATCGACCAGCTGCAACGGCACCACGACGAAGAATGCGGTCAGCGCCAGGTGCAGGGCGAAGATGCCGAGATCCAGGCGAAGGAGTTGCGGATGGCGAAGTATGGGGCCGAACAGGCGGAAACTGAAGGCGACTTCGCCGTCGCGCCGCGCCCGCACCGGGTTCGGCGTAAACCACCACAGGATGGGCAGCATCAATACCGGCAGGGCCGCGGTGACCCAGAAAATGCCGCTCACGCCGATCCAGCCCTCGAGGATCGGCGCAATCATGAGGGCGACCAGGAACGACACGCCGATGCTGCCGCCAATGACCGCCATGGCCTTGGTGCGCTGCTGCTCCCGGGTCAGGTCGGCCGTCAGCGCCAGCACCGCCGCCGCGATGGCGCCGGCTCCCTGGAGCGCACGGCCGGCGATGACGCCGTAGATACTGTCCGCCATCGCCGCGACGATGCTGCCGGCGGCGAACACCACCAGGCCCACCGTGATCACGCGTTTGCGACCGAACCGGTCGGACAGGAAGCCGAAGGGAACCTGCA
>JAUIDF010000234.1 GCA_030429125.1 Gammaproteobacteria bacterium
TCAACGAAGCGGATCGCCAGGGTAACGCGCTGATACACAGCGATGGCTTCGCAGATCCCCTGCTCGCCCAGGCTTCACGACGCGTCGTGCTGACGGCCGAGCGCGTCGTCGATGCGCTTCCGGCCGACCATTCCGGGCGATCGACTTTCATTTCCCGACTTTGGGTCGACGCTGTCGTCGAAGCACCGGGCGGCGGCGGTGTCAGCGCGGTATTCCCCAACTACCGGTTCGACCTGCCGCGCATTCTCAACTACCAGGAACAACCCGCAAGCGAGGCATCGCTCGACAGCTTCATGGTGAACTCACGATGACCAACGACGGTTTCACTCTGGAAGAACTTCTTATCGCGCGCATGTCGCGCGAGTTCGAAGGCAACCGCCTGGGCGTCGGGGCATCCATCCTGTCCGATCTCGCGGCGCGCCTGGCGAAGGTCCTGTATGTCCCCGACCTGTTCCTGACGACGTCCTCCCGGGCCGCCGCCGATTGCGGCGTGCACCCGAAGTCCCTCTCGGACGAGTGGGTGCTGACGCGAAGCGCCCGGATGTCGCTCGACTGGGAGCAGATGTTCCGGCTCATTCCGCAGCAGCGCCTGCAGATCTGGATTGGCGCCGTTCAGATCGATCGCCAGGGCAGTTCGAATATCTCGGTCATCGGACCGTGGTATCAGCCGCGCGTGCAGCTGGTGGGTGCGCGCGGCATCCCGGACGACTTGTGGGGCTGCGAGCGGCTGAACTATCACATTCGTCATCATTCACGACGATCCTTCGTCGAGCGGGTCGATTTCGTGTGCGGCTTCGGCCACACCGAAGAACGGCGCGCCTACCGCGAACGTCCCGCGCGACCCGGCACCGTGGTGTCCAACCTTGGCGTCTTCGTCTTCGACGGCGAAGGGGGAGCCATGACCATCGAGTCCCTGCATCCCGGCGTGGACTTCGACACTGTCCAGTCGCGTACCGGCTTCGTATTCGGCGACGGCGAAACGAGTTACCCCGTTACGCAGGCGCCGACGCCGGAAGAGCTGGACGTGATTCGAAACGTCATCGATCCGCTCGGCCTCAGGCGGCTAGAGAGCGCCGAGAGCAGCAAGGCGCTATTCCTGGAACTGTGGAAGCGCGACCTCGCCGCAAACGGCAGCCGGGGCGGAACCAACGTTGCCGGCTGACCGCAACACGAACCCCGTGTCGATGGCCGGCACCGGCGCCGATGTACTCGCAGCCGCCTTCGCACGGCACGGCGTCGAGTCGGTGTTCGGACAAAGTATTCCCTCGCGCTTCCATCTGGCCGCGCCGGCGCGGGGCATTCGCCAGTGTGCCTATCGCGCCGAGAATGCCGGCGGTGCCATGGCCGACGGCTTTGCCAGGGCATGCGGGCGCGTCGGCGTGGTGACCGCGCAGAACGGTCCTGCCGCGGCCCTGCTGGTCGCACCGCTGGCCGAGGCACTCAAGGCATCCTCCGCGGTCGTCGCCCTGGTGCAGGATGTCGAGCGTGACGTCGCGGATCGAAACGCATTCCAGGAACTCGATCACGCCGCGTTGTTCGCACCGGTCTGCAAGTGGGTACGGCGGGTCGACGATGTCGACCGAATCGACGACTACGTCGACATGGCCTTCACGGCCGCTGCCGGCGGCCGCCCCGGGCCCGCCGTCCTGCTCGTGACCGACCGCGTACTCGGGGCGACGGCAAGCCAGACGCCCCGTCGCCGGGCCAACCTCGGCAACGTACCGCTGGATCGAACCGCCCCGGACCCGGCTCTTGTCGCCAAGGCCGCCGAAAGACTCGCCGCCGCGCGTCACCCCCTGGTGATCGCGGGCGGCGGCGTTCACACCGCGGGCGCCTGCGAGGCGCTCGCCGCGATGCAGTCGCGCTGCCACCTGCCCGTGGCCACTACGCTGATGGGCAAGGGCGTGGTAGACGAAACACATCCCCTTTCCGTGGGCGTTATCGGTAACGCCATGGGAGACGGTTCGCGCACCGGTGCGTTGTTCGGCTTGGTTCGCCGCGCCGACGTGGTGCTGCTGGTGGGGACACGGACAAACCGCGACGGCACCAATGCGTGGCGCCTGCTGTCGACCGAAGCCGAGTGTATTCACCTGGATATCGATCCCTCGGAAATCGGCCGAAACTACGAGTCGTTGCGACTTGCGGGGGATGCGAAACTCGGACTCGAAGCGCTCGCCGACGCCCTGACGCTGCTTGATATCGAAGCGCTTCGATCCCGTCGCCCCGACGTCGAACGGGAAATCGCCGGCGCCCATGAGCATGCCCGGGGTTGGGCGCGGCGGGTCGCCTCGTGCGAGGATCGCGGCATACGCCCGGAACGCCTGATGCTGGAACTGGACCGGCGGCTGGATGCCGACGACGTTACCGTGGCCGATGCCAGCTATGCGTCGATCTGGATGGGTGCGTTTCTCACCTCGAAGAAGCCCGGCGCCCGATTCCTCTCCCCACGCGGCCTCGCCGGCCTCGGCTGGGGACTGCCCATCGCCATCGGTGCGGCCGTCGCCGCGCCGGGGCGACGCGTGCTCTGCATCACCGGAGACGGAGGGTTCGCTCATTCGTGGGCGGAAGTCGAAACCGCGGTCCGGCTGGGCCTGCGGTTGCCGATCGTCGTGCTCAACAACCAGGTGCTGGCCTACCAGCGCGACGCGGAGACCGCGTTTCTCGGGGCGCACTCCGACGCCTGCCGTCTCGGCGCGGTGGATCACGCTGCCATCGGCGCCGCCTGCGGTGCACGTGGTGTTCGCGTTCGGCGTGCTGCCGAGTTCCCTGACGCGATCGATGAAGCCCTCGCGCACACGGGACCGACGGTTATCGATGTCGTCATCGACGACGAGGCAAGGCCACCGCTTTCCTTCTATCGCAATCGGTTCCCGGCGCCGCCGGGCGCCATTGCCGACCAACGGGTGACACCATGAATACCGCCGTCGTCGTCTCTTTCGCGCGCACGCCGTTGTGTAAATCGTATCGCGGCGCTTTCAACGACACCCACGGCGCGCGTCTCGCCGGGCATGTCATCGAACAGGCTGTCGCACGCGCCGGGATCGAAGCGGACGAGGTGGAAGACGTGCTGCTTGGATGCGCCATGCAGGAAGGCACGACCGGGTACAACATCAGTCGGCAGGCGGCGACCCGGGCGGGCCTGCCGGTGCATACCGCGGCCGCGACGATCAACCGTTTCTGCGCCTCGGGACTGCAGTCCATCGCCTCCGCCGCCGCCGACGTGATGTCCGGTCAGACCCGCGTCGCGGTGGCCGGCGGTGTCGAGTCCATCTCGCTGGTGCAGAACGAGTACAAGAACGTCCATCGCCGCGAAGACGACTGGATCGTGGCGAACAAGCCGGCGATCTATATGCCCATGCTGCAAACCGCGGAAATCGTCGCCGCGAGATACGGGGTTTCGCGGGAGGCCCAGGACGCCTTCGCGTTCGAAAGCCAGCAGCGCGCGGCGACCGCACAGGCAAAGGGACGCTTCGACGACGAGATTGCCCCCCTGACCGTCGACAGGCTCGTCGTCGACAGGGATACCGGCGAGAAGCGACGCGAATCCATCCGCGCCGAGAAGGACGAGGGCATCAGGCCCGATACCACTGCTGCCGGGCTGTCGAGACTCCGACCGGTACTTGACGGCGACGGTACGGTTACCGCCGGCAATGCCTCGCAATTGTCCGATGGCGCCGCGGCATGCGTCGTCATGGACGCGGCGCTTGCGGAACGACGCGGCATCACTCCGCTCGGTGTTTTTCGCGGCTTCGCCGTCGCCGGCTGCGAACCCGATGAAATGGGGATCGGGCCCGTTGTCGCGGTTCCCAGGCTCCTGTCGCGTTTCGGCCTCGAGATAGACGACATCGACCTGTGGGAACTCAACGAAGCATTCGCTTCACAGGCGCTATACTGCCGCGACAGGCTGGGCATCGATCCCTCGCACATCAACGTCGACGGCGGTGCCATCGCGCTCGGCCATCCCTATGGCGTCAGCGGCACGCGCATCGCCGGCCATGCTCTTCTGGAGGGTGCACGCCGCAAGGCGCGCCGCGTCGTAGTGACGATGTGCGTCGGCGCGGGGATGGGTGCGGCCGGCCTGTTCGAACTTCCCTGAATCCGGAAGCAAAGAACAACCAGGAGTATGGCGATGAAAGGCACGACCAGACGCAAACAATCGAGAAGCACGGTGGCCGAGAAAAAGGCCGCGTCAAGGAAATCTTCGTCGAAGAAATCTTCCAAGAAGAAGTCATCGTCCAGGAAAGCTGCATCGAAAAAGTCCACATCGAAGAAATCCGCGACAGCAAAATCGGTCGGGCGCAAGGATCGCGCGGTCCAGCCTAATGCGCGCAAGGAACTGGTACGCGAAAGGCTGCTCGAGAAGTCGGCCGAACTCTTTTGCACACATGGGTACGCTCGTACCAGTATCAACGATATCGCCGACTCGCTCGACCTCAAGCGCTCTTCGATCTATCACTACTTCGCGAACAAGGACGAGATACTTTCGGCATTGTTCGACGAGGAAACCACGCGGCGTTCCAATTCGATCCTGGAACTGTTCGACGTCGGGTCGCTTACGCCGACCGAGCGCCTGGTGCGTGCGGTCACCGACGGTATCGTCATGCGATTGAAGGCAGGATCCCGCTTCCTCGTCTTCGATCGGCTCGAAGCCGAAGTCCCCGACGAGTTACGCATGCGCTACAACCGAAGCCGGCGACAGATACTCGACCTGTACTCGCGCATGATCGCGGACGGCGTCAAGGCGGGCGAGTTCCGAGACGTCGACGTTCAGATGGCCGCATTCGCGGTGATCGGCATGTCGAACTGGACGGCACTTTGGTACTCGCCCTCCGGGAACAAGTCGCCAGCCGAGATCGCCAGGATCCTGGTCGACATCGTTATTCACGGCCTCGGCCGTCACGAAGACGCCCGCCACACACCGCGTACGCTCTCGGCGGCCATCGACCATCTCAGGGAAGACGTGGCATTGATCGAACGACTCTCGGCGCTCGAGGACGACAGGCGCTGACGGCGTTTCACGACACGGGAACTGCACCATGTCCGAGTACAGCCAGATTACACTGACCGTCGACGAGCACGTCGCCACGCTCCTGCACGCACGGCCGAAGAGCCGAAACGCGGAGAGCCAGTTGTTGCTCGACGAGCTGGATCACGCCCTTCATGCCTGCGTCCACGACGACGAGGTTCGGGTGATCGTGCTCGGCGGCGAGGGCGATCATTTTTCGGCCGGTCACGACCTGAAGGAGGCGCAGGCCAAGCGTGCCGATTTCACCGTGGAGGAGCGTTGGGCGTACGAGAACCGGCGCTACTACGGTTACGCCATCAAGGTATTCGACTGCCCCAAGCCGACGATCGCCCGCGTCCAGGGAGCGTGCGTCGCGGGCGGCTTCATGCTCGCGAACATGTGCGACCTGGTGGTCGCATCCGACGATGCCTTCTTCGCCGACCCGGTGACACATACGCTGGCCACGGCCGCAGTCGAGGTCCTCGTACACCCCTGGGTCATGGGCCTGCGCCAGGCCAAGGAGTTCCTGTTCACCGGTGAACGGCTGTCGGCAACTGACGCCCACGCCATGGGAATGGTTAACCGCGTGGTTCCGCGCCCTGCCCTCGACGAGGAAACCGCGACACTCGCGCGCCGCATTGCGGCTGCGCCCCCGTTCGCCCTTTCACTGCTGAAGAAGTCGTTGAATCGCAGCCTGGACGTACAGGGATTCCGCGCGGCGTTATCGGCTCATTTCGATCTGCACCAGTTGTCCCACGTGAC
>JAUIDF010000002.1 GCA_030429125.1 Gammaproteobacteria bacterium
GGGTCAACGCCCCGCCACCTCCCGATTTCCTCCTCCTAAGTGATCTTCGCGCCGATTCTCCATCGGCGCTTTTTTTTGCCCGCGCGCCACTCCCGCCATGCGGCACGGAACAATGCCCGGGCGATATCGCCAGCGGCTACAATCCGGTGTCCACACTTCCGGGGTCAACCGACATGACATCGCTCGAACTTACCCACTGGTGGCAGCCGTTCACCAACGTGCGCGCCTTTCGCAACAACCCGCGCCTGATTGCACGCGCCGAGGGGTGTTTCCTGTACACCGAGGATGGCCGGGACATACTCGACGTCACCGCCGGCCTGTGGTGCGTGGCGCTCGGCCATGGCCGCCAGGAAGTGGCCGACGCCGTGCGCGAGCAGTTGATGACCCTCGACTACGCGCCGCCCTTCCAGTTCGGCAACCCGGTGACGTTCCGCTTCGCGAGCAAACTCATCGAGCACGCGCCGCAAGGGCTCGAGCGCGTCTTCTTCACCAACTCGGGCTCGGAGTCGGTGGATACCGCGATCAAGATCGCGGTGAAGTACCAGGTCGCACGCGGCAAGGCCGACAAGACGCGGCTGGTGTCGCGCCAGCGCGCCTACCACGGCATCAACGTCGGCGGCACGTCGCTGCAGGGCCTGCCCAACAATCGCGTCGGATTTCCCATCCTGCACGAGGTGGACTTCCTCGACGACACGCTGGACATGGAACAGTCCGCCTTCTCGCGCGGCCTGCCCGAACGGGGCGCGGAAAAGGCCGAGCAGCTCGCCGCCATCATCGAGCAGCGCGACGCCGACACCGTGTGCGCGGTGATCGTCGAACCGGTGGTGGGCGCCGGCGGCATGGTGCCGCCGCCGGTGGGCTACCTGCAGCGCATCCGCGAGATCTGCGACGAGCACGACATCCTGCTCATCTTCGACGAGGTGGTCACCGGCTTCGGGCGCACCGGCGCCTGCTTCGCCAGTCAGCGCTTCGGCGTCACACCGGACCTGATGACCACCGCCAAGGCCATCAACGGCGGTACCGTGCCCATGGGCGGGGTGTTCGTGAAGCCGCACATCCAGGACACCATCTTCGAGGCGGCGCCGACCACCGGACCGGAGTTGTTTCACGGCAATACCTACGCCGGGAGCCCGGTGGCGGCGGCCGCCGGACTCGCTGCCTTCGAGATCTACGAGCGCGAGGGACTGCTGACCCGCGCCGCGGGCCCGATCGGCCAGTACTGGGAGGACGCACTGCACTCGCTGCGCGACATCGAGTCCATCATCGATATCCGCAACTTCGGCCTGCTGGGCGCGGTCACTTTCAAGGGCGACCCGTCGCGGTTTCCGGCGGGTGCGGGGGTCGCGGTTCACAACCGCTGCTTCGAGAACGGCCTCTTGGCGCGCGGCGTCGGCGACGGCATGGTGATGTCGCCGCCGCTGACCATCAGCGAGGCACAGATCGACCTCTTCGTCGAGCGCTACCGCCGCTCCATCGCCGACGTCATGGGCTGAGCGCGGAACCGGCGCCGTGACACTGCTGGTCGATACCGGGCGGCCCGGGTGGATGAGCAATGCCAATGTCGCCGAACGGCTCGCGGCGATGTTGCCCGGCATCGACATCCGGGTCGCCGAATCGCCGGGCGAGCCGGCGGACATTCGCATGATCGTCCTGGCGCAGGCGCGCCCTGGCCAGTTCGGCGACTTCCCCAACCTCGAGCTGGTGCAGAAGCTCGGGGCGGGCGTGGACGGCATCGTGGCCGAGCCGTCGCTCGCCGCCGGCGTGCGGATCGCGCGACTCAAGGACGAGGCGCCGGCCCGCGAGATCACGGAGTACTGCCTCGCCTACGTGTTCGCCGAGCTGCGCGGGCTGTGGCGCTACCATCATCACCAGCGCCTCGCGCAGTGGTCGCCGACCACGCCGCGCAGCAGTACCAACGTGCGAATCGGCGTGCTCGGACTCGGCCACATCGGCGGCCGCGTCGCGCGCACGTTCAGCGCGCTCGGCTTCGCCGTCGACGGTTACAGCCGAAGCGGCCGCCACGTCGACGGCGTGCGCAGCCTCTCGGGTGAGGACGGCCTGAACCAGCTGCTGGGCGAATGCGACGTGGCGATCTGCGTGCTGCCGTCGACGCCGGCAACGCGCGGTTTGCTCGATGCCGCGCGCTTCGCCCGCATGAAAAAGGGCGCCCTGCTCGTCAACGCCGGCCGCGGCAACCTCCTGGTCGAAGCCGACCTGCCGGCCGCCCTCGACGCCGGGCGTCCCGGCAGCGCGGTCCTGGACGTGTTCGCCACCGAGCCCCTGCCACCGGACCACGCGTTCTGGCAACACCCGGCGATACGTATCACGCCCCACGTGTCCGGCTGGAACATCGGCGGCGACGGCCTCGCGACGGTGGCGGAAAACTACCGCCGGTTGACGGCCGGGCGGCCGGTCCTGCACGAGGTGGACCGGCAACTGGGCTACTAGGGCGTACCGGCCGGTACGCCGTGCGCGAGTCTTGTCGACGAGCCCTAGGCGCTGCGGTTGAGTTTCACCGCCGGCGACACGGCCATCGTCATCCAGCAACCCGCGTGCTCGCCCGTGTCGACTTTCTGCATGACCCAGACATAGGCCGAGGTCGAACCATCCGCCGCCCGCACCGTCACGTAGAACTCGACCACCGAATCGGCGGCGCGCGCGGCGAGTACCTCGTGACTTCGATGACCGACGAGACTGTCGTATCCCGGGCTGTTGAGCATGGCGGCGAAGCGGGACAGGGTGCCGGCAAATGCCTTGTTGGCGGGGTGTGCGAGCGCCCAGACCTGTCGAATGGGCGTGCCCGGCGACGACGGATCGAGCGCCTTGAGCGCGTCGAGCTGGATGCCGACCACCTCGCGGGCGGACAAGTCCGGACTTGCCTTCACCACGTCACCGGCGAGGGCGGACGCGCCGGCCAGCAGCGTGACGATGAAGGCGATGGCGATGGCGGCACGGGTTCGGCAGCCTTCGCGCACGATGGATGTGGATACGCGGATCATGTGAAGTACCTCCGCAGGCGTTCTCGTTCGGGGGAAACCCGCCGGCGGCGGATCCTTCGTCACGCCGGTTCGGTCATCGATGATTGCGCCACGCCCGTGAAGGCGACGTGAAACCGCGCCGGCACCGCTCCACCGCGCATCATCGCCGGCGCCGGTCCGCCCCCGTCCTCTCGTAGTACGCCCGCTTGTTCTCGTACATGCGGATATCCGCCTGTCGTACGAGTTCCTCGACCGAGGCGCCCGCATTGCCGGTCGCCGCGCCCATGGCGAAACTCAGGGCGGGCCCGCTGTAGAACTTGTTGTTCACGGCGACGAGGTGATCGACACGCTCCATCAACCGCTCGACGGCGGTCTCGTCGGTGGCGGGCAGCAGCAGGACGAATTCGTCACCGCCGATTCGCGCCACGCAGACATCGCCCTCCGCCGTCTTCGAGAGCACTTCGCCGGCGCGCCGGATCAGGGCATCGCCGGCGGCGTGTCCATGTTCGTCGTTGGCACTCTTGAGATTGTTCAAATCGATCGCGAGCACCGATACCGGCCACGGTCCGCGCTTGGCAAGCCGCTTGATCTCCTCGTTGAAGAATGTCCGGTTTCGCAACTTCGACACCGGATCGTGCGTGCCGAGATACTCGAGGTATGCCTCGGCCTTCTTGCGCGCGGTGATGTCCATGAGCGAAACGAGGACGAGCCGCCAGTCGGATTCGAACCCGGGCAGAACGGAGAACTGCATGTAGACGTTCAGCTTGTCGCCGCTCAGCGTGTAGTTCACGTTCTCGCGCTGGTGCGACAGCTCGCCGTCGAACAGCTTGATGAGCTGCTCGCCGAAATGCCGTCGCATCTCGTCGCGGAAGATGCGATCGACATTGTCAACCAGTGACCTCTTGTCGGCTGCACCGAACATGGCCAGGGTCTGGTCGTTGACATCGACCACCCGGATCCGTTCCATGCATCGGTCCACGAACTCCGGATGGACGTCGATGAAGGTGCGAAAGTCGATTACCCCCGACGCGGCAACCTCGTCGAGAAGCGCCTTTATGCCGCTGAAATCCTCGACCCACAACGACACCGGCGAATGATCGAACAGGCCGCGCGCATATCGTTCGGCCTGCGCCTGGGCACGCTGCGCCTCGGAGCGCTCGGTCATGTCCTCGATGGATACCAGCACCCGGCTCCACGTCTCCTCGCTGCCGCTGAGCACCGTGCCGTGCAGGAGGATGTCGAGTCGCCGTCCCGATGTCGAGTAGTTCACCGTCTCGCTGTGGAATCGGCCGTCGCCCTGCCACAGCTGCACCAGCTCCTCGACGTGCTGGTCGAACATGTCGTCGCGAAATATGCTGGAGAGATTCGAAACCAGCTGTTCGAGAGACGTCGCCTCGTACAGTTCCAGCGTGCGGCGATTGACAGCCAGCACCTTGATGAGCGACGAACACTGTTCGACCCGCTCGGGCGCCTCCCGGAGGAAGGCGCGAAAATCAGAGACGCCGTTCCTGCGCCATCGATCGAATTGCGCCCGAAGGGCGCTGTAGTCTTCCAACCATAACGAAACCGGCGCCAGGTCGAACAGTTCGGCGAACTCTTCCTGGCTAACCGATCCAACCGGAATACCCGCCATCGGTTCAATCCCCCGGAATGCATTGTCGTAGCCCGTCGTCATTGACGATAGGTCGACGAGGGGCCGACGTCAACGAGGATTGCACGACGCGCGAAACTTTCTCGATACTTCATTCGCGAGCACCTCCTCCTCGCATTATCCTCCGATCGGGGCGCCGGGAGAACGGGGTCGCTCGGCGCGCCCGCTGAGCGTGCGGCAATCCCTGCATCGGCCGCTTCAGACCATCGACGTCGCCGGACGCTCGCGGCAACCGTCGCCGGCGGCAACTCCACGGGTCGCGTCCCTGGCACCCTGTCCAGGTGCGGTTAGCCACCGCGCGCGGGGCACGGGCGGTTCATTCGAGCCCATGACATCGCAGCAACGCGGCAAAATGTCCCTCGGCGAGCGTCACGTGCACTTCCTCGATCTGGCGCCGGGTCTCGAGAAGCACCGCGTCATCGATCAGCTTCAAGGGCAGCCCGGTGCTCTGGGCAAGAACCTGTTGACGGCAGGCACGCTCAAGGTAGTAGAGATCGTCGAAGGCGACGGCGACGCTCGGTGCGCCGACGGTGATGCCGTGATTGTCGAGGAAGAAGATGTCCGCATCGGGATGGTTCCGTTGCGCCTGCGCGATGCGTGCGCCTTCGGCATCGTCCAGGGCGATGCCGCCGAATCCGTGGTGCGCCATGCGGCCGTGAAACCGCGCCGCGCTCTGGTGCGCCATCTCGAGCCGCCCTCCCTCGAGCATGGTCAACGCGGTGGCGTAGGGCATGTGGGTGTGCAGCAGGACCTGGTGGCGCGGGTTGGCGCGGTGGCCGGCGACGTGGATGAAGCGCGCGGTCGCCTCCACTTCACCCTCTCCCTCGACGACACGCCCGTCACCGTCCATCAGCAGCAGGTGCCGGGGCCGCATTTCAGACCAGTGAACGCCGAACGGATTGATGAGATAGCGTTCGGCGTCGCCCGGCACGACCGCCGAAAAATGGTTGCAGATGCCTTCGGAGAATCCGAACCGGTCGGCCAGGACGAAGGCGGCCGCCAGGTCGCGCCTCAGTCTGTTCACGTCAGTCATTACACCTCCTCGTTACGCCATTGCGACGACGACGCGGCGCTGCCCCCGGTAAGGTTTGCGCCCGTGCATCGTCAGGATATTGTCGATCACCATGACATCACCCGGCTGCCACGGAAACACGATCTCGAGCGACCGGTTCACGGCGCGAATCGTTTCCAGGTCGCCGACGTCGATTTCACCTCCGTCGGCATACGTCACGTGATTGCCCAGCGTCTCCTCCCCCGCCGTTGCCGGGTCGAAACGCGGGTCGCCGTGCGCGCCGAACGACGTCTTCACGCTCGCCAGCGCGCGATGCCACTGGTCGGCCTGGTTCCACCAGCACGTCTCGCCGGTCAGCGGGTGCGAGACGACGGCCCGATGCGGCGCGCGCGTGCGAAGGCCGAAACCGGTCCATTCGAAAGACATGCCCGAGCGGTCGAGACAGGCCTCCACGGCATCGCGGTCCGGGGTCTCGAAGGTCTCCTGCCAGCTCTTTCCGATACCCGGTTCGCCGTCGGCATCCCAAAGATGCTGCAGGTAGGCGATGCCGCGCGACTCGAACGCATCGCGGATACGCGCGGGCAGTGCCCGGTAGATTTCCCGGCCGTCAGCGAGGTGGGTCTCGCCGCCTGATGCCGCTGCCACCAGGCAGCCGAAGAAGACGATGGCCGGCGACCAGGCGGCATAGGACAGCTCGTTGTGCAACAGGACTTCCAGCGAAGCCTCGTACTCGGTCGAGGTGTACACCTTGTCGGCGAGTCCCCTGCGCGGTGAATCCCCGCCCGCATAGGGCTTCAGTTCGGGTTCGATCGCCTGGCACACCGCGCGGAACTCGTCGGGCGTGGTGATGGCGAAGCCGCGAATCAGCACCGCGCCCGCGCGACTGGCGGTCTCGCGTAGTGCCGCCGCGTGCTGCGTCGCCCACGTCACCGCGTCCGCCGCCGAGCGTGCCGCCGGAACCCGCGGCACCAGCGGAAGGGAACGGTCGCCCCGCAACGGTTCGGCATGGAAGGAATGGGTCAAGATCGATACCGGGTCAGGGCGTTGTTTCGCGTCTCACTTCGAATCGCGCGGCAGTCGCGGCCCCGGCGACGTGCTGTACATGGCCCGTAGGGCACCGACCAGCGATGCCGTGGTCCATTGCCACGTCGGTTCGGCAATGTCGCGCTTCACCTCGCAGAACGCGCTCATCCGGTAAGACCGGTCGCGACCGTCAGGCGTCACGGTAGCGGACTGACCCTGGTATCGGGACAAACGAACACCGACTGCATTACGGTAAAGGGTTCCAGCACGCAGGCGTCGGGACTCGCGGAGAACGAACTCGCGAGAAGGGCTGAAACGAGCAGAACGTTGTTTGCCGGTCTCGTCATGTTGGCCTCTCTTCGCGTACTTTCCGAGGACGTCGCCAATTCACGACAACCAGTATATCCCGCCCGGCACCGCGCGGCATGCCCACGGTCATCGCCTGACTCGCGTTCGAGGCGGTCTCGCGTCGGGCATGCAATAATTCAAGCGAACGGCCAGTTACCGTGCCGCGCGACGGCGACCGACCCGCTGGTGCGGGACAAAGAAGTCAGCCCCGGGCACGAGAGTATCGTTGGCGGTCAACCAGCGGCCAGATACCGGGAGGCACACCCCATGAAACCAATCACCGGCGGCTGCCTGTGCGGCGCCGTCAGGATCGAGACGACCGGCCTGCCTGACCGGGTCGGCATCTGCCACTGCCTCGACTGCCGAAAGCATCACGGCGCCCTGTTCTATGCCGCGGCGATCTTTGCGGCGGACGCGGTCGCTATCGAAGGCGACGCGCACGAGTACGAGGGGCGATTCTTCTGCCCGCGATGCGGGTCATCGGTTTACAACCGCACCGACGACGAGATCGAGGTGCACCTGGGATCCCTCGACGCCCCCGACCAACTGACGCCGACCTACGAGTTGTGGACCAGCCGGCGCGAGACGTGGCTGCCGCCGTTCCCGGTGTCGAAACGCTACCACCGCGACCGCGAACCCTCAGAACCGCATGAAGGCCCGGTATAGACAGCGGCGCCATGTCCGCGGGCAATGACGCGAGTCCGCGCCCGGCGGGCTAGCGCGCGGTCCAGCCCCCGTCGACCGGTATGCACGCACCGCGAACTTCCCGGGCGGCGTCGCTGCAGAGGAACATGGCCAGGGCCGACACCTGTTCGGGGCGTACGAACTCGCCCGACGGCTGGTTCGCGCCCACCAGCCGGGCGGCAGCATCCTCCACGTCGATCGATTCGCGTCGTGCCAGCGCGTCGATCTGCTCGTCCAGGATCGGCGTGCGTACCATGCCGGGGCATATCGCGTTGCAGGTAATCGGCAGGTCGGCATTCTCCAGGGCGGCCGCCTTCGTCAGCCCGACCAGTCCGTGCTTGGAGGCGATATACGGGCCCTTGGTGGGAGAGGCGACGAGTCCATGTGTCGACGCGATGTTGATGATCCTTCCCCACCGCGCCGCGCGCATGCCGGGAATCGCCGCGCGCATGGTGTGAAACGCCGCCGTCAGATTGATGGCGATCATTCGATTCCACGTGTCGACGGCGAACGCCTCGAGGCGCCCGGTGTGCTGGATTCCTGCATTGTTGACGAGAATATCGACCTGGCCAAGCGTCGCGCCGGCGAACGTCATCAGCTCGTCGATCTCGTCGACATGCTCGAGGTTTGCACCGTGCCGGTACACCTTCACGCCATGTTCGGCGGCGAGCGACTCGCGGATGTCCTCGATGACGCCGGGATCACCGAGTCCGTGCAGCAGGACATTGGCGCCCCGCTCGGCAAGCCCGCGCGCGATGCAAAGACCGATACCCTGGGTGGAACCCGTGACCAGGGCGCCCTTTCCTTCCAGTTCACGCGATGCCATGACGACTACTCGGCGACGCCGAGCTCGCGGCGTTCCTTTTCCAGGTCGGTGTCGGCGAACGCCGCAAGCGTGCCCGCCCTCGAACGAATGGATTCCAGCGTCGGATGATCCGCGGCAACGTAGATCGCGGGATCGCCCACCGGCAGGTAATCCAGCATCACGACGGTATCGATCACGGCCTGGTTGACCGGGTCGAAATCGAACGCCCGGTTGCTCCGGGCCTCGGACTCCAGCCAAGCCAGCGCGGTGCGGGCCTGCGCCTTGTTATGCTCAAGCCAGGACTGCTGGATCATCTGTGGCGGACGCATGACCCGCTCGTATCGGGAATGAACCGCTTTCTCGACGATTCCCATGGCGCAGCAACTGTACCTGACGACCTCGCGGCGGCGTATACCGGAGCGGGGAAACAGGCAACAATCCTCGCCGAGCCGCTCGCAAAGATAGTCGATGATCGCCGAGCTGTCGAAGATGACCTCGCCGTCCTCCAGCACGAGGCTCGGGATGCGGCCCAACGGATTGAACGCCCGGGCTCGCGGCAGATCGTCCCACGACGTAAATCGATTCCGCTGCACCTCGATACCGGACACAGACAATGCGACTGCCACGCGCCGGGTGAATGGCGAGCGATCCCTGCCGTTCAGAATCAGCAACCGACTAGCTCCTGTCGACGGAATCGGGGGACACGCCAGCGGTTCCCGAGGCCGCGTCGGCCCCGCCCCTGTTGCACGCGGAATAGATGTCGACGCAGATGGATCGCGACACGGCGAGCACGGTCAGGACGCCGAACACCGGGATCACTGTCACCGGCACGCTCTTCGGCAGCCCGCCAAGCTCGTGGTAGCTACCGCGAATCCGGTCGACGTACTCGAGACCGTAGACCAGCATGTAGACACCCATTGCCAGTATCAGTACGTCCCAGGCCAGCATCAGAGCGAACTTGAACTGCCTCGGGATCTTCTCGTAGAACGCCTGCATCGCAATGTGTTCGCGATCATGCACGGCGAGCGCGAATGCCAGCAGTACGAACCAGATGTTCGCAAATACCGCCAGGGTGTCGCCCCAGAACGGCGGATTCAGAAACACGTACCTCATCACGACCGTATAGACGACAAATATTGTCATCAACGTGATCAAGACAACGCAAACGAAGCGAATGGACAGAACGAACCAACGATCGAACATTTTCAACAGATCAAGCATCGTCGTATCGCGCTATACGTATCCGAGAATCGCCGGCATCCACATCGTAAACGGCGGAATCAACATCATCAGGAACAGCAACGCCACCTCGAGCAGGAGAAACGGCACCAGGGCGACCGCGACCTTCTCCAGGCTCTCCTCGGCGATGTAGGCGGCGGTGAAGTAGGAAACGCCGACCGGCGGCGTGGCCGTACCGATGAGAAAACCGACAGCCACGACCACGCACGCCTGGAACTCGGGGTACCCGGCAGCTTGCGCGATACTGACCAGTGTCGGACCGAGCACGATCAGGTTCGCCACGGCGTCCATGATCATGCCGACGACCAGGATGAAACCGATGAACACGAACAGGAACAGGACGGGACTGTCGATGAAGCCGGTCATCCAGGTCTCGAGTCCGTCGAGCGCGCCGATGCGGGTCAGCAGCCAGCTGAACGGGCCGGCCGCCGCGATGATGAGAAACACCGACGAGGTGTTCTTCACGGTGCGGAAAACGCACGCGCCGAGCGATTGCAGGGTGAAACCGCGGTAGACGAATACACCGAGAAACAGGGCGCATACGGCGGTAATCGCGCCGGCCTCGCCCGCCGTGAACACACCGAACACGATGCCGCCGACCAGGATTACCGGGATCAGCAGCGCCAGGAAGCACGCGCGGAAGACCGAGAACAGCCTGGACAGGCGAAACGGTTCCGAGTAGCGCTCGTAGCCGCGTTTACGGGCGATGAAATAGGTCTGCACCATCAATCCGACGCCCACCGCGATACCGGGCAGGATGGCGGCAGCAAACAGGCCGCCGACCGAGGCGCCGACGCCGCTCGACAGGAGGATCATGGCGATGCTCGGCGGAATGATTCCACCGATGGTCGAGCTCACCGCGGTGATTCCCGCGGAAAACGCCGCGGAGTATCCCGACTTCTTCATGGACGGTATCAGGATCGACCCCACGGTCGCCGTGTCCGCGACCGACGAGCCGTTCATGCCGGCAAACAGCATGCTCAGGAGTATGTTTACCTGGGCGAGCCCACCGCGAATCCGACCGACCAGTTCCCGGCTGAACTCCAGCAGACGTTCCGTCAGGCGGCCGGAATTCATGAGCTCGCCGGACAACAGGAAGAACGGAATCGCCAGGAGAGACGCCCGTTCCAGCGCACTGAAGACCTGGTTCGGTACCACGGTGAGCGGAACCACGCCGGTAACGGCGATAAACGCCACGCTGATCATGATCATTGCCACGCCGATTGGGGCGCCGGCAATGGTCAGGAGAACCAGCCCGCCGATCAGTACACCCGCTTCCATAGAGGTTCCAGCGTTGATGTTGTTCGTTGTCGCCTACTCGCACATCGCGACCGTTGTCAGGCCGGATCGCATCGAGTCATTCATCGCCAGGCCGACCCTGCCGGCCCGAGGCGATCGATCCGTCCACCGTCGATCGTGTATGGCAATGGTGGACGGACCGACGGCAACGGGAGCGATCCCGCCGCCTGCGATTACAGCGCGCCCGCTTCCTCGAGTCCCGAAAGGAGCTCATCCATGCCTTGTTCTTCCAGCACCCGCCTTGCCAGCGCCGGGTCGAACGTGCCCTTCACGGTTACCCAGACTTCGGGCACCGACTGGTACCATTGCAGCATCTCCTCGTCGGTGGGCTCGTAGTAGGTGACCTCGCCCTCCAGCTCGGCGAGACGATCAGCCTGCCATTTTCTATCGATATCGAACGCCTCTGCCTGCAACTCTCCGCCGACGCGATCCACGACCTCCCTTGCCCATTCGGGCAGGCTGTCGTAGCGGGCGGCGCTCATGAAGATGATGTGCGAATTGAGTATGCCACCAGTCGTCGTGATGTATGGCGTCACTTCGTAGAATTTCCGCGCCGCCACGTAGGCATCGGGAATATACATGCCATCGACGACACCCGTCTCCAGGCCTTCGTAGAGATTGGCCCAGTCAAACGGCGTCGCCACCGCGTTCCATCCGTTCAGCAAACCAAGTTCGACATCCGTCTTCGTGACCCTGATCTTCAGCCCCTTCAGGTCCGCGGGCGTCCTGATCTCCCGTACGCGGTTCTGCAGATTGCGGAATCCGAGCGAGGGAACGACGGTGATCACGTGGATGTCCATTTCCTCGCGCGCCCGCTGTCTCAACTCGTCGGCGAGCCAGCCATTCATGACCTTTTCGGCCTCGACGTCGTCCTTGAAGATGTACGGCAGGTTGAGGATGTCGAACGTGCTGCCGAATCCACCGATGTTGCCACCCGACACCGATCCCATGTCGATCTCACCGAGCAATGCCTGTTCCACGCAGCTGTGCTCGCTGCACAACCCGCCACCGATCGTGACCGTAGGATCGATTCTGCCATCCGAGTACTCCACGAGGCGCGGTGCGATGTAGTCGGTGAACATCCAGGACGTCGGAACCGTGGCGGCAATCCCGTTGGCCATGGTCAATCGCAGCGTGTCCTGGGCGAGGGCGCCGGTGCTCATCGTCGACGCGACGGCAATCATGCCGAGCGACTTGAGCAAATTTCTCTTGCTGATCATCTTGTTCCTCCTTCAGTGACTGTAATAGGTTGCGGCCGATCCGTTGACGATTGAACCGGGCAGGAATCCCGGTGATCGGCACCGCCAGTGGCTCTACTGCTTCGATAGGCGTACCTCCTCGTCGAGAATCGTCATCCCCGCATCGACCGATACCAGGCCCTGGATGCTGACCAGCTCCAATACGGCAAGTATTTGCGACGGCTCGATACCGCATGCCAGCGCCGCCTCCACGTGCCGTTCGGTACCGGGGTTGTACAAGTGCGTGACGGAGGCATCGATGGCGATACAGAGAAGCTCGAAAGTTTCCCGCCCCAGCGCCGCCCTGATCTCGTCCGCATAGCCGACCGCGAGAAAGGCGTCGAGCCATTCGGGGCCCCAGGACAGTAGCTGGTCCCATTTCGTGTTGTAGTCCCCGCGCGATTTCATCGACCCGATTCGCGGGGGTACGACGTCCGTCGTCGCCAGGGACTGTCCAGCACGGTCCAACTGGCGGGAAAGTATGGGTATGGCCTGCGCCATGGAGTGGATGCCGAGCACGGCACATAACCTGAAGACGGCGGCGATCTCCGCGGGCGCCACCCGATGCTCGAGCGCATCGCGTACGTAGCGCCGTACGTGTTGCCCACTGCGCCCGGTGACCGACGCATGGACGGCGATCTGGACGAGCAGCACGGTACGTTCCGGAAGCACGCCGCGCATCGTGACGCGCTCGAGTCGACCGACGAGATCGGCAAGGTCCGCCTCGCCCAGCGCCGACATCGCACGGCGCGACGCCTCGCCGACGACCGCGGCGATGGCGTCCGCGTCCTGGCAGGACATGGTCTGCGGGCTCGCTAGTTGGCGTACTGCCAGACGGGAACGCCCTTCTGTCCGGGCGCCCGATTCGGTGCCATGCCGAGTTTCATGAGCGTTTCGTCGGTCGACTCGTAGAATTCGCCGATCTTGTAGATCGCCTTCGCCTCGGCGCCCGACGCAACCTCACGATGCATCATGCGGGACAGCTGGACCATTTTCTCGACCTGCTCGACGGTCGTCGCGCGCTTTCCCTTTTCGCCCCAGAGATTGTCCTCGATACCGCATCGCACGTGCAGTCCCATGGCGATGGCCATGGCGCCAAGCGGCAGGTTGGCGCGCATCAAGCCCTCGATGGTAAGCACCGACTGGTCGGGCACCCGGGAAATGAAGTCCATCATCTCGCCGGGATGGTTGAAGGAGAGGCCACCGCCGAACGCCAGGTAGTTCAGGCACAACGGACCTCGGTAGAGGCCGCGGCGAATAATACGTTCCAGGGTGCCGAGCTGGGCGATGTGTCCGATCATGAAATGCGGCTGAATGCCATTGGCCTGCAGGCGGCGCAGATGCTCGGTGTACCACTCGGGACCGGATTCCCAGGTCATTTCCTGGTAGGCCTTGAAGTAATCGGGCCTGCTGAGCGACGTGCCTTCGACATCGCTTTCAGACAACACGTCTGCGAAACCGAACTGGCTGGTATTGATCACGATGGTGACCTGGTCGGGCTTGGGATCGAGTTCCGCCAGGAGGTGGCGGGTTTCGTCCGGCAGCCAGTTGGCGGCGTCGCCCTCGCTCTCGGGCGAGAACGAGATTGAACCGCCGACCTGCAACAGCATCTCGGGCACCGCGTCGCGCAGGCGCGCAAGCAGTTCGTTGAACTTCGAAAGTCGCTTCGATCCCGTACCGTCCTCCTCGCGAACGTGTACATGCAACAGCGACGCGCCGGCGTTGTAGCAGTCGACCGCCTTCTGCACCTGTTCGTCCATGGACACCGGGATGTCGTCCGAATCGCCCGGAATGAACTCGGGCCCGTAGGGCGCGGCCTGGATAACGAGTTTCTCCTGGTTCTCGGGATACAGGCTGTCGTCTAGGAATTGCATGGTTTTTCCTCCGTTGCGTGGTTCCGCGTGATTCTTCTTACCCGGCCCGGGATCTGGCGCCCATCGGCCGGCGGGTGGACGGCAGGCGTGGGAAGCGTTTCCCCCTGGCCGCACCGCGACACTGGAATCGAATATAATTGTTAACAATCTTGATTGTCAACAATTTGAAATGCTATCGTCCGTTTCCCGGCGGCGGCCAGCACCGGATCGTTCCAGGATCCACGTCCGACCGGACGATCGAATAAAATTGAACCGCCAGTGAGCGGCGGTATGCGCAACCGCAGAGCGCCGGACGCGGCGCCCGGCGCACCGCCTTCCCCGATACGCACAACGAGCGAAAAATTTCATAGTGCACGACATCCTGATGAATACGTCACCGCGACCGCAGGGGAGCACGATCAAGAGCATCGAGGACCGCATGCCGATCGGCATGAATACCCGAACCATGACGCTTGCCGAACAGATCGCGGAGCGAATCGCGGAGTCGATCATCAGCGGACAGTATCGCCCCGGCCAGAAAGTGTCCGAGCAGGAGCTGGCAACCCTGTTCTCGGTGAGTCGCGGTCCGATTCGCGAAGCGCTGCGAATACTCGAGAACGAATCCTTCGTTCGCATCCTGCCGAGACGCTTCACCCAGGTGGCCACCCTCACGCCCAAGGAAGTGGAGGACATCTTCGGTGTGCGCGCTTCGCTACTGTGCCTCGCGGCGCAACTGGTGACCGCGAACCTGACCGAGGAGTCCATGCGGGAATTCCAGTGGTCGATTGGCGAAGTGCAACGCCTGGCGGAAAGTGGTGATGTCGGAAACTTTCTGCGCCTCGTCTATCGGCTGAGCGCATACCTCGCCGAGTCCAGCGGCAACCTGAAGCTCGAGGCAATGATCCGGTCCATGTCGAGGCAGACGCTGGCACTGACGCACGCCGTACTCAACGTTCCCGAGAACCGAAGACGGTGGGCGGAGAACTGGCAGAGACTGGCGCGGTGCATCGTGGACGAGAACGCGGAAAGCGCCTGCGCAGCGGCCCGGGAACTGGTCAATGAAACGGGAAACTGGGTGAGAAAGGAAGCGGAGCGCATGGCCATGGACGGCACGGGCGACGACTGAGATACGCGCTGTCGGCGTGCATTCGAATAGCGCGACAGAACACCGATGGCTGGCGCGTCGGTCCGGTTCGCGAAGCGCCTGCCACCCATGCGATGTCGTCGAAGCCGCCGGCGGGCTGCTCGTCGCGGTATCGCCGGCGCCCGACTTCGGGGCGGCGAGGTCCACCCGGGCAACCCCTGCACCATGGCGCCGCGGCGGCCGGCAGTACACGGCCATCGCCTCGCATATTGCGGCGATTACGCGTGAAAGTCCGCGATATCGCGCCAGAATCCCGAAATCGCCGGCAGGATTTCCTTAAGCCGTCGCGACCGGTCGCGGTGAATCCGGCCCGGGGAAGCGAAGGCCGGGCTTCACCACCGGCGGCGAACAGGCACCCCGGGATCGCCCCCGCCCCGAATCCATGGCTTGGTTTGGAATGCCCGACAGGCGTATAGTGACGAAGAACCCGTTGCCTATCCGACACGCCAGCCGTGTCCAACGGGACCACAAGGAGGGATCAGATGAAGCTTCATCACCTTGCAGCCGGCGCAGCAATCGCCGTCACGCTCGCGGTTCCCACGGCGCACGGGGCAGAGGCAGGCCCCGAGAACAACGCCGCCAAGACGCAAAAGGCGGCAAACCAGCCGTCGTCCCCGGCGACGCCGCCCACCGGGTCGTACCTGCTGAATACGACCGACGTGCTCGACCAGGCGGCCGATCAACAACAGCAGTACATCCCGCCCGTCATCAACGA
Source organism: Gammaproteobacteria bacterium (assembly GCA_030429125.1). Lineage (GTDB taxonomy): Bacteria > Pseudomonadota > Gammaproteobacteria > Arenicellales > CAJQKF01 > BQJD01. The sequence goes on from JAUIDF010000002.1 coordinate 15,990, forward strand.
CGCGGCCATCCAGCACTCACAACCGAACACCCAGCAGCCGCCGCCACAGGCCAACCTGCCTGACGTCGTCAAGCCCGGCGATGTCGAGACCTCGTCGCGGCGGCCGCCGCGCGCGGTGGACAAGGCGCCGGCCGCCGTCGGCGACATGGCGCCCGCCCCGGGTCTCGACCACCTCGCCGCCATTCGCGACGCCAACCAGGCGCGCATGTTCGAGGAGGCGCGCCAGGCACTCGACGCGCTGCGCGAGCTCGCCGGCCGTGCCGAGGGCGGCGACGACGTCAATCCCGATCTCGGCCTGGGCGGTGCCGAGGGCATGGGCATCGGTGGCCGCGACCTCGACGACTCCAGGCTGCCCGGCCACGACGTCGCGGGATTCGAAACCCCGGAAGGCGCCGAGTACCTGCCGGACCTGCCGAGCAACGAGGACCAGGGACCGTCCAGCTCGGTGCTGAGACCCTCGGGGAATTTCGCCGGCATCATGGGTGGCGCGGCCTCGCAGGACAACGTCATCCGCATGGAGGAGCAACGCATGGACCCGGTCACCGTGCGACGCGACCGCAACCCCAACGGGTCCACCACCACCACCACGATCACGACGCACGACGACGGCTCCCAGGACGTGTGGACGGAAACGGTCGCGGACAACGACCAGGTAACGTACCGTCGGCATATCGCCGTGGATTCGGACGGCAACGTCACGCGCGACGCCATCCAGTCCTGGCATCGGGACGGCACGCGCGAGTCCCGGCGATACCGGGGACCGCTGGATCCCAACGGCATGCAGGATCCCAACAGTCCCAACTACTCACCCGAGTTCGCCCGCTGGGCGGCGCAGTTCGACCACTCGAAGAAGCAGGGCGCCCGCAATCCGAACCGGGTCAACCCGGGTTCGGCGGATGCACAATCCGGGGCCGCCGGGCCGCGATTGACGTTGCGCGAGGACCAGATCGTGATCAATCCCTCGCCGGAGGATGCCGGCGGACAGGCCCGCGAGGTGAGCGAGGAACAGGCCCGCCTGATGGGCGAGATGCTGCGCGAGGTGGTCAAGGGGCCGGGCGGTCACCCCGGGGATACACCCGGCCAGGCGCAGTAGCATCCGCCGGCGAGGCACGCCGCAACCCGACCGCTGTCCGGATAACGGAAACAACAACGAGAACAAACCGAGCAATGCAGTGAAAAGGCGACGGCTGTTCCCGGCCACGGCGGCCATGGTGGTGTTCGCCATGCTGTCGGCGGCCCCTTTGCACGATGCGCGGGCCGAGGGCGCGGTGCGTTTCCAGGATACCGCGGCGGCACAGGCGTTCGCCCGCAAGGACTATGCGACCGCGCTCGATGAATTCCAGGCGCTTCTCGATGCGAATCCCGGCAACGTGCTGGTGATGCGGTACACGGCGATCACCCTCGACCTGCTCGGCCGCGTGGACGACGCCATGGCCCTGTACGACGACGCCATCGCGCTCGCGCCCGGCAACGCCGAGCTGCACTACCATCGCGGCGTCACCGCGTACAACGCCAATCGCGGCAGCGAGGCCATCGCGTCGTTCCGACGCGCCGCCGAATTGGCGCCGCAAAGCCGCTACGCCGAACTGTCGGCGCGCTACCTCGACGCGATCGCCGAGCAATACGCGCAACGCCAGCCGGTCGGCAAGCCAAAGCGGTTCGGCGTCTACGCGCTGGTCGGCTACCAGCACGACGACAACATTTCCGCGCGTCCCGACGACGCGCCCGGCGTGCGCGACGGCGATCGATACACCGGCTACGTCAACCTCGACTACCACCTGCACCAGTCGCCCGAGTGGCTGGTGACCACCTCGGTCAACGCCTACGGCAGCTGGTACGAGGATGCGCTGTTCGACGACTTCGAGATTCCCCAGTACATGGGCTCACTGCGCTTGCAGAAGTCGGGAACCACCGAACGCTTTCCGTATCTCGGTACGATCAACTACGACTATCGCCGCGTGGAGTTCGCCGACGGCGAGTTGTACAGCCGGTCCCATGCCCTGACCCTCGGACTGCGCCTGTCGTTCGAGCGGCGCATGGCCACCTACGGCTACTACCAGTACACGGACGACGACTTCGCCGACGAAGGCTTCGACCCCGTCTTCTCCTCGCGCGATGCCGACAACCACCTGGTCGGTCTGCGGCAAACCTGGTTCGTCGCCGACGGCCGCGGCGACGTCTCGGTGGAACTGAAGTACGAACGCAACCGGGCGGACGGACTGAATTTCGACATGGACGGTGTCAGCGGCACGGTCAGCGCGCGGATGCCGCTGCCGGCCGACTGGTTCCTGGATGTCAGCGCGACATACGGTAAGGAGGACTACGACCGGTTTGCCGGTCCCGTCGCGCGCGAAACGACGCGCAGGCAGGCCACGATCGGCCTGTCGCGCTGGTTCGCCAAGCGCTTCAACGTCCGGTTCGACTACAGTTATCTCGACGAAGCGTCCTCGTACGACGTCCTGAGCTTCGACCGGTACGTCTGGGGCGTGAGTGTCAGCTATGCGTATTGATCGCTTCTTTCGTACGCTGCTCGCCGCGGTCGCGGGTGTGATGGCCGCGACATCATGCGCGATGGCGCAAAGCGTCGACACGCCGTCATCGCTGGCCGGGCACGAGCAGATCGATGCCGCGCTGGGGATGCTTTCAGGCCCGGTATGGAAGCCGGTCCGGTTCAATCGCGACAACGCGCCCGGCGCGATATCCACCTCGCCGTTCTACAAGCAGCAGCCGCCCGGCGCCCAGGAAGACTTTCGCCTGCCGGCGAGCCCGACGACGCCCGTCGTTGCGCCGGCGCCGCCACGAGAGCCGGACCGGGGCGATTCCGCCCGGGATGACCCCGAGCCGGAAATCGTCACGCCGGCACCGCCGCCAAACGAGCCTGGCCCGATTACGCTGCCCGACGACTGCGAATTCCTGGTCGTTCTCTGCTTTTGAGCGACCCATCGTTCGGCAGCGCCCATCGTCAAACACAAATTCAATCGCACGGTAATCAGTCAGCGGAACGACCGCGCGAGTTTCGGGGACAGTTTACTTATCTTACTTTCTTGCATCCTTTCCCCGCGCACCACATTGGCACCACTATTGTTCGCGGATCGTGTCGCGGAAGTGGAATCGTGAAGTGGTGACGATCGAGCCCGCCAACGAGGTTTACGGTGACCGACAACGATCATGCGGACGATTCGTGCCACTGGAACCACAATCCTTCGGGTCCGTAGGGCGTGTCGATCTTGTATCAGCGGATCACGCCATCCGCGAGATCCGGAACCCGAGTTCGAGTTTTGTATACTGTCCCCGAAACTGTGTGGGAGCGTTAGTGGGCGGTGCGTGACGCCAGGAAATCCTTCAGCACCCGCGCGGTTTCGCTCCGGCGCCGGCTCCGGACCAGCTTCTTTGGTGTTCCTTGCGCGACGATGCGCCCGCCGCCCTCACCCCCGTCCGGTCCCAGGTCGATCACCCAGTCGGCTTCCGCGATCACGTCCAGGTTGTGCTCGACGAGCACCACGCCGTGGCCGGCATCCACCAGCCGATGGAGGACGCGGATGAGGCGTTCGACGTCGGCCATGTGCAGGCCCACGGTGGGCTCGTCGAGAATGTAGAGCGTGCGCGGCTCTCGCTGGCGGCGCATGTCGGGGCGGGCGCGGGCGAGTTCGGTGACCAGCTTCAGGCGCTGGGCTTCGCCGCCGGACAGCGTCGGGCTGGGCTGCCCCAGCGTGAGGTAGCCCAGGCCCACGGCGCCCATGAGTTCGAGCGCGTGGTGAATCTTCGGCTGCGCCGCGAACAGCACCACGGCCTCGTCCACGCTCATGCGCAATACCTCGCCGATGTGCCGGCCGCCCCAGGTCACCGACAGGGTCTCGGGCGTGAATCGTTCGCCGGCGCACAGCTCGCAGGGCACCGAGACGTCGGGCAGAAAGTTCATCTCGATGCGCTTCATGCCCTGGCCTTCGCATCCCGGGCAGCGGCCCTCGCTGGTGTTGAACGAGAAGCGTCGCGCTGCGTAGCCGCGCAGGCGCGCCTCCTCGGTGCCCGCGAACAGCTTGCGGATGTCGTCCCAGAATCCGACGTAGGTCGCCGGGCACGAACGCGGCGTCTTGCCGATGGGCGACTGGTCCACTTCCAGCACGCGATCGAGGTGCTGCCAGCCGTCGACGCCGGCGCAGCCGACGGGCGCGGGCCGGCGACCCTTTCCCTTGCCCACCAGGCGGCGCAGGTTGTCGTGCAACACGCCGCGCACCAGTGAACTCTTGCCGGAACCGGACACGCCGGTGACGCAGACCAGCCGGTCGAGCGCTATCTCGACGTCGACGTGCTTCAGGTTGTGCAGGTGCGCGTGCTCGATTCGCACCGACGCGCGGGGCTTGCCGGTACGCCGTTGTTCGAACAGCGGGTGGCGCAGGGGATCGGCGAGGCAGCGCCCGGTGACGGACTCGGGATTGCGCATCAAAGCGCCGACGCCACCCTCGGCGACGACGCGGCCGCCGTTGACGCCGGCGCCCGGGCCGAGGTCGATGACGTGTTCGGCGCGGCGGATGGTGTCCTCGTCGTGTTCGACCACGACGATGGTGTTGCCCTTGCCCTCGAGCCTGGCGAGGGTGTCGAGAAGCATGCGGTTGTCGCGTGGGTGCAGGCCGATGGTGGGCTCGTCGAGGACGTAGCACACGCCCTGCAGGTTGGAGCCGAGCTGCGCGGCAATGCGGATGCGCTGAGCCTCGCCGCCGGACAGTGTGGGCGCGGCGCGATCGAGCGCGAGATAGTCGAGACCCACCTGGCCGAGGAAGTCGAGCCGCGCGCGGATCTCGGGCAGGATGTCACGGGCGATCCCGGCCTCGCGGCCGGCGAGCTTCAGCCGTGCGAACCATCGCGCGGCGTCCTTGACCGACATCGCGGTGTAGTCGGCGATGTGACGGTCGCGAAAGCGCACCGCCAGCGCCTCGGGCTTCAGGCGCCGGCCGTGGCATCGCGGGCAGGCGCGTGAGTCGTCGGCCTCGTCGAGCCAGGCATCCTCCTCGCCGGTGTCATCCTCGCCAAAGCCGGCCAGCGCCAGGCCGGTGCCGAAACAGCCCTCGCACCAGCCATGCCTGGAGTTGTACGAAAAGAGTCTCGGATCCAGCTCGGGGAAGCTGCGGCCGCAGCCGGGGCAGGATCGCTTCGTCGAGAAGATGGTTTCCCCGCGGGCCGTGGACAGCTTCATGGCGCCGCGGCCATGGACCAGCGCCTCGTCGATGAGCCTGTCGAGCTCGGCCTCGCGGTCCGGCGCCACGGTCAACGTACCGACCGGCAGATCGATGTCATGCTCGCGATGGCGGGCGAGGCGCGGCCAGTCGGCGGTGGGCAGGTCCTCGCCGTCCACGCGCAGGCACTCGAACCCCTTGCGATTCGCCCACGCGGCGAGGTCGGTGTAGTAGCCCTTGCGCGCGACCACCAGCGGTGCGAGCAGCGTCGCCCTGCGTCCGCGCGCTTCGCGCAGGATGCGCGCACGGATGGCCGCCGGGGTCTGCGCCTCGATGGGCCGTTCGCAGTCCGGGCAGTGCTGGGTGCCGAGCTTGACGAACAACAGGCGCAGGAAGTGATAGACCTCGGTGAGCGTGGCCACGGTGCTCTTGCGTCCGCCGCGACTGGTGCGCTGCTCGATGGCCACCGTGGGCGGGATGCCGAAGACGGCGTCCACGTCGGGCTTCGACGCCGGCTGCGCGAACTGGCGGGCATAGGCGTTGAGCGATTCGAGGTAGCGCCGCTGACCCTCGTTGAAGACGATGTCGAAGGCCACCGTGCTCTTGCCCGATCCGGACAGCCCGGTAATGACCGTGAGCTTGTCGCGCGGGATGCGGATGTCCGCGTTGGCCAGGTTGTGCTCGCGGGCGTGGTGAATGGCGATGGCGTTGTCGCGCGCGCCGCGCCGATGGGCGGGTCGCGCCTCGGCCACGGCCATGGCTTTGCGACCGCGATGCGAGGCGCGATCGGCGGCACCGTCCAGGTACGTTTTCAACGCGCGGCCCGTGTGGCTGCGGGCATCGCGCATGACGACCTCGGGCGGCCCTGCCACCAGCACGCGGCCGCCGGCGTCGCCGCCCTCCGGGCCCAGGTCCACGAGCCAGTCGGCGACGGCCATGACGTCCAGGTTGTGTTCGATCACCACCAGCGAATGACCGGCGCCCTGCAGTTGGCGAAACGCCCCGACGAGGGTGGCGACGTCGTCCATGTGCAGGCCCGTCGTCGGTTCGTCGAACAGGAACAGCAGGTGCCCGTCTTCGCGCGATCGCGCGGCGGCCTTCGCCAGGTAGCCCGCGAGCTTGAGCCGCTGCGCCTCGCCACCGGACAGCGTCGGCACCGGCTGGCCCAGCGTCACGTAGCCGAGACCCACTGCCTGCAGTGGGTCCAGCACGCGCAGCACCTCGGGATAATCGGCGAAGAACACCATCGCCCGGTGCACCGAGAGATCGAGGACCTCGGCGATGGACCGGGGCCCGCCCCCGGCGCTTACCGAGGGCGCCAGGACCACCTCCAGGATCTCGGCCCGGTAGCGGCGGCCGTCGCAGTCCGGGCAACGCAGGTAGATATCGCTCAGGAACTGCATCTCGACATGCTCGAAGCCGTTGCCGCCACACGTCGGGCAACGCCCGTTGCCGGCATTGAAGCTGAAGGTGCCGGCGGTGTAGCCGCGCGCCTTCGCCTCCGGCAGCGACGCGAACACCTTGCGGATCATCTCGAAGGCGCCGACGTAGCTGGCCGGCGACGAGCGGGTGGTGCGACCGATGGGTGACTGGTCGACCAGCACCACGTCGTCGACGTGACGATGGCCGGTGAGGCGCCGGTGCTCGCCCGGCACGTCGCCCGGGCGTCCCTTGATCGCGGCCAGCGCCCGGTACAGCACCTCTTCCACCAGCGTCGACTTGCCCGAGCCGCTGACGCCGGTGACCACCACCAACCGGTTCAACGGAAAGTCGACATCGATTCGCTTGAGATTGTTCGCGGCGGCGCCGCGCACGCCGAGCCAGTGTCCACGACCCGGCGACACGGGGAGGCGATCGGCGTCGGCATCGGCTACCACCCGTCGACGTCCCGCCAGGTAGTCCGCGGTGAGCGAACGGCGCGAGCGCAGGAGCTGCTTCGGCGTGCCCTGGAACACGACCTCGCCGCCGCGCTCGCCGGGCCCGGGACCCATGTCGATGATGCGGTCGGCGGCCAGCATCACCTGCGGATCGTGTTCCACGACCAGTAGCGAATTGCCGGCATCGCGCAACCGGTGCATGACGCCGACGATGCGATCCATGTCGCGCGGATGCAGGCCGATGCTCGGCTCGTCGAGGACGAACAGGGCGTTGACCAGCGAGGTGCCGAGGGCGGTGGTCAGGTTGATCCGCTGCACCTCGCCGCCCGACAGCGTGCGCGACTGGCGCCCGAGCGTCAGGTAGTCCAGCCCGACGTCGACCAGGTAGTCGAGCCGCGTGCGGATCTCGCCGAGCAGCAGGTCCGACGCTTCGTCCAGGGGCATGGGCAGGCGGATGCGCCGGAACAGCTCGCGCACCCGGCCGAGCGGCAGGGTCATGAGCCCTGCCATGTTCAGTCCGTTGCCAGCCGGATCGGCATCGATGCGCCACAGGAGCGATTCGGGCTTCAGTCGCGCGCCGCCGCAGGCCGGGCACTCGTCGTAGGACCTGTAGCGCGACAGCAGCACGCGGATGTGCATCTTGTAGGCCTTCGTTTCGAGATAGTCGAAGAAGCGCTGCACGCCGTACCAGCCGCCGCTGTTCGATTTCCAGCTCCAGTCGTCGTCGCCGTGGATCACCCACTCGCGCGTGGACGGCGGGAGCTTCTTCCACGGCACGTCGGTGGCCACGCCGAAGCGGCGGCAGTGCAGGATCAGGTCGCGCTGGCATTCGTCGTAACTTTTTGTCTGCCAGGGCCTGATGGCGCCTGCGGCCAGCGTCTTGTCCTGGTCCGGTACCACCAGCCGGTAGTCGATGCCCATGACCCGGCCAAACCCGCGACAGGCCTCGCAGGCGCCCACCGGCGAGTTGAACGAAAACGAGTTGGGAATCGGGTCGGCGTAATCGAGGTCGCAGTCCGGGCAGTGCAGGCCTTCGGAATAGCGCCACTCGTGGGTCGGATGCTTTTCGTCGTCGAGCACCACCACGCCGATGCGGCCGCGGCCGGCGCGCAACGCCGCCTCCACGGCCTCGGCGAGGCGATCGCGGGAACCGGCATCGAGTCGCAGCCGGTCCTGCGTGACGCGCAGAATGTCATCGCCGCGCGCCTCGACGCGGGCGTAGCCCTGGCGGGTCAGCTCGGCGCGCACCTTGTCGGCCGCCACCTCGCCGCTCAAGCGCACGTCAAACACGATCGCGGCGCGCCGGCCCGCACCGCGATCGAGCAGCTCCGCGACGATGGCATCGGCATGGTCGCGCCGGACCTCGCGCCCGCAGCCGGCACAGAACAGCGTCGCCGCCCGCGCGAACAGCAGCTTCAGGTGATCGTTGAGCTCGGTCATGGTGCCGACCGTGGAGCGCGAGTTGCGCACCGGGTTGACCTGGTCGATGGCGATCGCCGGACAGATACCCTCGATGGCATCCACCGCCGGCTTGTCCATGCGGTCGAGGAACTGGCGTGCGTAGGGAGAGAACGTTTCGACGTAACGGCGCTGGCCCTCGGCGAACACCGTGTCGAAGGCGAGCGAGGACTTGCCCGACCCGCTCGGCCCGGTGATCACCACCAGCTCACCGAGCGGCAAATCGAGGTCTAGATTCTTGAGATTGTTCTGCCGCGCCCCGCGCAGCCGAATCACCTGATGCAATTTCGGGGACAGTATACTTATCCTAGGATGCAGTTTCGGGCAGTTTCGGGGACAGTATACTTATTACGCGCTCTTCGAACGGGGTCCCCGCCGTTGCGGCGCCAGCGTCCGGCCCAGGCGAACTTCGAGCGACCTTACATAGTCCGACGACCCCAGCGGACGTCCGGTGCGCAGGTGCTTTTCGATCGTCGAGCGTGGTACGTCGCTGGTTTTCGATTCGAGAAAGCCCTGCCAGTCGGATACCTGTTGAAGCATAGGATGCACCCGCACCAGGCGATCGTCGGATCCGCGCATGTGAGCGACGGCGCTGGACCACGGCCAGTCTTCGGGTCGAGCGCAAATCCCGGCGGCGACCGGGTTTCGTTCGATGTAGCGCACGGCCGCCAGTAAATGGCTCGCGTCCATGGGAAAGGAGTAAAAACGTTCCTGCCACAAGTGGCCACGCCAGTTATGTCGATTGTTGACGTGCCTCGTATACCGTCGGTGCACCTCGCCGAGCGTTGCGCGAAGCCCGTCGGCATCCGCCGGCACCATCACCAGGTGGACATGATTCGGCATCAGGCAATACGCCCAGACTTCGGTTCCCATGGCCTTGCAGGCGCCGGCCATCAATTCGATATACCGCCTGTAGTCGGCATCACAAAAAAATGTCTTCATGCGGCGATTGCCGCGCTGGGTCACGTGATGGGGGTGTTCGGGGACGACGACTCGGGCAATCCTTGCCACGGCTGCACCTCAATGGGGTTTTGAAATGCTGAATCCTAACTCATGCACGGGCGCTGGCGGCCGGCTCGTTGTACTCGGCAATTAAGTATACTGTCCCCGAAACTCAGGTGTTCAGGACTTCCAGGTTTTTGTCGGCGATGAGGTTGGTGGACTTTGCGGCGTTCTCCTTGTTCGTGATGATCGCCACGCTGGCCTCGCCGTTGTTCAGGTAGCGCTCGGCGACGCGACGCAGGTCGTCCAGGGTCACGTCGAGGACGCGCGCGCGACTCGCGCGGCGATACTCGGGCGTGCGGCCGTAGAGTTCCTGGTAGAACGCCGACTTCGCCTCGCCGGCCGGCGAGCCGGGCTTGTCGATGCTGCTGATGACGTTGAGCACGGCTTCCTCCACGGCACGCGGGTCGTGCTTCGCCGACAGCAGCCAGTCGATCGACGCGTCGAAGTCGTCGAGGGTCTCGGCGAGTCGCGGATCGCGGTAGGAGAAGAAACGAAACGCGGCGTTGTCGGCGTCGTGCGTGGCGCCGCCGCCGTAGGCGCCACCGTTCTCGCGAATGGCGCGGTGAAGGAAGCCGTTGCGCAGGAACGGTCCGAGCACCGCCAGGGCCGCGGCATCCTCGTGGGCGCCGGTTACCGTGGGCCAGGCCTTGGCGCAGAAGTTGACCTGGGTGTCGGTCGTCCATAACTGGCCGACGCGCTCGCGCACCGCCGCCGGTGCGTAGGGTATGAACGTGTCGACGGGCGCCGCTGCGAGGCTCGTCAGCGCGGCCTCGACCGCGTCGCGCTGATCGGGCTCGGCAACCGACAGCAGGCGACGCGGCGCACCGGCGATCTCCCGGTGCAGGGCGTCGAGTCGCTCGCACAATCGATCCAGCGCGGCGTCGTCGTCGAGGCCGTCGTCGAGCTGTTTCAGGCTGGCAATACCGGCCAGCCCGCGGCTCGCATGGGCCAGCGACGCGGCGGGACTCATACCGCTCGCGGCGGCAGTCATGGCCAGCACGTGACCGTTGCCGGTGATGCCCTGCTCGCGATCGGCGCGCTCCTGGGCCAGCAGTTCGCGCAGCCGCGACTTCTCGTCGAAGCGCGGTGCGTGAAGCGTCTCGGCCATGAGCCCGGCCAGGGCCGACACGTTTCGTGCCAGCGCCTTGCCACCCAGCGTGACGTGTGCGCGCGTCTTCTGCTCGTCGTCGACGGCACCGCGCTGCATGGCGCTGGCCGCGATGCCGCCGCTGACGGCTGCATGCAGCGCCTGCGTCTGCAGGTAATCGCGGCCGCCGCTGCCGACCTCGGTCAGCACGGCCGCGTAGACCGGAAGCAGCTGCAACTGCGCGGCGTCGAGTGCCGGCATATCGATCGCCACTTCCTCGTAGACCAGGCCGTTGGTGGCCTGGCCGTAGAACCGGTGCGGGACGTCGCCCACCACGCCGTCGACCCCGGCGGGGATGGCGAGCTCGGCCGGCACGTCGTCGAGCGTGACCCGCGGCAGCACGTCGGGGTCGTCGACCTGCTGCTGGCGCTCGGCAAGAGCCGCGGCGCGCTCGGCGATCTCGTTGCGCTGGGTCTCGTCCAGTGCCGCCTTGATCCGAGCCAGGCGGGCGGCCTCGGCACGTTCGCGACGCGCCGAGAGCTGGGCGTCCGGCCGCAGGGAGAGACGAACCCGGTGCGGATTGTCGAGCAGCAACTCGCGCACCAGTTGCGGGATGAATCGCACATCCGCCGCCGCCTCGCGCAGGCGCACGAGCGCCGGCTCCAGGTCCAGCGCCGCGATCGGGTCGCCCCGGTGAATCGCACTCGGCAAGGCATTGACGATGAGCTGCAGGCCGAACGGAAAGCCGTCTCCACCGATCTCGCGCTGATGCAGTTCGAGCTGGTGCAAGGCGGCTTCGACCTGGTCCGGGTCGACGCCGTTCTCCTCCACCTCGGCGAGGGTCTCGAGGATCAGCGTCTCGACATCGCCGGCGCGCTCCGGCCGCGAACCCTCGACGCCGCACACCAGGACCATTTCGCGCTGGTCGTCGTCGAGCCCGCACAGCGGCGAGGGCGCGCTGCCGAGGCCGCACGTCTCCAGGGCGCGCAGCAGCGGCGAGCTGCTGTTGTCGAGCAGGATGTCGGCGAGCAGCTGGGCGCGCAGTCGCGCATCGGGATCGACGCTGCTGCCCAGCAGCCAGCCAAGCACGACGTGGGTGCGGTCAGCGGCGTTCTCGTCGTCGAGGGCATAGGCGTCCTCCACCCGCAACGGCGCGAAGTAGCGCTTGGCTTCGTCGACGGCAATGGTTCGATCGAGCGGGCTGAAGCGCGCCAGCGCACGTTCCTCGAACACCGCCTGGTTGTCGGCCGCGCTGATGTCGCCGTAGGTCATGAACACGGCGTTGGACGGATGGTAGTGGGTCTTGTAGAACGCCTTCAGCTGTTCGTAAGTCAGGTCGGGGATATCGGTCGGCTCGCCGCCGCTGTTGAAATGGTAGGTGTTGTTCGGGAACAGGTGCCTGGACAACGTCTGCCACAACACGCTTGCCGGCGAACTCATGGCGCCCTTCATCTCGTTGTATACGACGCCCTTGTAGACGAGTGCCGATTCGGGGTCGCCTGGCTGCGCGAACTCCACGCGATGGCCCTCCTGGGCGAAATCGAGCGGATCCAGGCGCGAGAAGAAAACGGCGTCGAGGTAGACGTCGAGCAGGTTGAAGTAGTCCTTGCGGTTCTGGCTGGCGAACGGGTACGCGGTCCAGTCGGCCGCCGTGAAGGCGTTCATGAAGGTATTCAGAGAGCGCCGGATCATCATGAAGAACGGGTCGCGAACCGGGTAGCGTTCGCTGCCGCACAGCACGGTGTGTTCGAGAATATGCGCCACGCCGGTGGAATCCGTCGGCACGGTGCGCAGCCCGACCAGGAACACGTTCTCGGGCTTGTCGGCGGCGAGATGATAGTGCAGCGCACCGGTTCCCCGGTGGCGGTACTCGGCGACGTCGATGCCCAGCGCGCCGACGGTGGCGGTGCGCAAGTGTTCGAAGGCGGGATGACCCTGCTCTGCTGTCATACGGGTTACTCGAGTTGTGATCGAAGCGCGTCGCGCGGGCGCGCGGCAAGATGTCGGGCGGTGCCCGGGTCGACGCGTCGCGCGCGCCTCGTGACGCGAATCACGCGCCACTGCCTGTACCAGCTATCGGGTCGGTCACCGCGCATCTCAACCGCGACCGGCGCAAACGCGACGGTTTCGGCGCCTTCAGGCATCCCGGCGCGCGGCGCGGGCGAACCGCCCTGCCTTGCGTTCGACGATCCCCTGCCGGGTCACGCGCAGGTGGGTCAGGGCGGGCGCCTCGCTCTGCATGCGCCAGCTCAACATGCGCTGCGCGCAGGCCAGCATGGTCTCGCGGTGCCGCGCGGCGCCCGAGACGTCGTCGAGTTCATCCGGGCTCTCGCCGAGGTCGAACAGCAGCGGCGCAAGCGCGGTGAAGTGCACGTACTTGTGCTCGCGAGTCCTGAGCACGCTCACGTTGCACTGGTGCGGCGCCAGCCCCAGCGTCTGCTCGACCCCGGGTCCGTCGTCGTCATTGCGAAAGTCGTACTCCCAGTAGGCCTCGTCGCCGCCGGGTACGTCGTCGCCATGCAAGAGGGGCAGCAGCGAACGGCCGTCGCACTGGCGCGGCGGTTCGAGATCGAGCCAGTCTAGGATCGTGGGCATGACGTCGACGCTCTCGGTCAAACGGTCGGCCACGCGGCCACGCGAACCGGGTTCGGCCCGCGGATCTCGAATGAGCAGCGGAATGTGAAAGCCGCTGTCGAAGTAGCCGCGCTTGCCGAACAGGTAGTGGTCGCCGAGGAGTTCGCCGTGATCCGAGGTCGCGACGATGAGCGTATCGTCGAGCTGGCCACTGTCGCGCAGCGCGGCGACGACTTCGCCGAAGTAGTGATCCACCTTGCCGACCAGGCCGTAGTAGGTGGCGCGAATCTGGCGCACTTCGCGCTCGTAGTCGGCGGTGCCGATCACTTCGCGCATCCACGGGTCGAACCAGTCGCCATCCGGACCCACGGCCGCGGCTACCCAGGGATGCACCGCGGCCTCGTCCTCGACGCTGCCCGCGCGCCGCGGCATGGGCACCGTGTCCGGGTCGACCATCGTGTTCCAGGGTTTGGGCGCGATGAACGGCGGATGGGGCCTGAACCACGACAGGTGAACGAACCAGCCGGGCTCCGCATGGCGCAGGTAGTCGATACATCGGCGCGCGAGGAACGCGGTCTGGCTGTCGTCGGCGGCGTAGACGGCCGGCGCCCGCGAGCGGCCGGCACCGGGCGGCGAGGTCGCGGCGGGCCTGAAGGCGTCGTCGTAGCCGCTCACGGCATAGCCCTTGGCAACGAGGTGGTCGATCCAGGCCTGCGGCCGCTCGCCGGGCAGCAGCAGGCCCTCCTCGAACCCCGGCATGAGGTTCTCGTAGCCGTGGCGCGTGACCTCCTCGACCGCGTGGGCGGCCGGGTCGAGGGACGTGTCGGTATAGCCGAACAGTACCGGCCGGTAGCCGGCCCGGCGCACCTCCCGCGCGATGTTGGTGTGCCGGTTGTCCAGCGGCGTACCGTTCCTCACCGAGCGGTGGTTGTGCATGTACATGCCGGTGAGCAGGCTGGCGCGCGCCGGTCCGCAGGGGGCGCATACACTGTAGTGGCGAGGGAACAGCATGCCCTCGCTCGCCAGTGCGTCGAAGTGCGGCGTGCGCACCACCGGGTGGCCGAGGGCAGAGAGCGAGTCGCCCCGCCACTGGTCGGCGGTGACCAGCAGCACGTTGCGCGGCCGCGGGCTCACGCTACTTGGTCTTCCAGGCGCCGCCGACGCGAACCTGCTGGCCGGCCGGGGTGTTCTGCAGCGCCTTCTTTGCGCCGAGCTTTTCCACCTCGGCGAGCGGCACGCCGTTCTTCTCGGCCGCTTTCTGGTACACCTGCCTGCGCTGCGCGTTGACGGATTTGACCAGCGCGGCCACGTCGCCGCCCGGGCTGGCGGCGGTGGCGGCGATATAGCCGGTGTCGGTTTCGCCGACCAGGCCCTGTTGCTTGGCCTCGCCGATCTCGATGGCCAGCGCGGCCACCGGCAGGGCGAGTGCAAGCAGCGCGGCGATGATGACGCGTACGATTCGGTTCATATCGTGACTCCTTGGAAAATCGATGTAAGGGATGACGAGGTGCGGGACTCAGAACAACCCGCTGTCCTCGTTGAAGATCGTGTCCTCGAGCTGCTTCTCGATCTGCACGCGTACCTCGTGCTCGATTTTCACGTTGAGATTGATGGTGATCGGCTCCTTCGGCGTCTCCACGCGCACCGTGGGCGTGCAGCCGGCGGCGGCGAGGAGGGCGGCGACGAGTCCGATGACGGGCAGTCGTTTCATGTGTTGTCCTCTGTGAATCGATTCGGTCATGGGCGTTGTCTCTCGTAGTACTGCTGCACGCGGCGGTCGATCTGCTCGTTCAGGCCGTCGACCAGGCGCAGGCTTTCGAGCAGCCTGAGCAGGTTCTGCTCCACGTTGACGTTGAAATGAATGGGCTGGGCGCGCCCGATCTCCTCGCTCGTGCCCTGCATGTGAATGCCGAGGACCAGGGTGCCGTCGGGACGGTAGGACGGTTCGACGCGAAGCACGCTGTACTCGAACTGCTTGAGCGCCTTGAACAGGATCTCGGCGCCGCTGCCGGCGCCGACGTCGCCGGGATCGTAGTGCAGTACCCCGCCGCCGTCGCTTTCGATCAGGCCGCGATTAATGTAAAGGCCATCGTCGCGGAATTCCACCGGCACGCGGCCCCCCACGCGACCGCTCATCGACAGCCCCGGGAAGCGGCCCTCGCCGACCAGCCCGGCGAGATCGATACCCTCCAGCATCACGTCGACCCGCTCGGCGCCGGTTTCGTAACGAGGGACGCGCACGCTGCCGCCGAAGGCCTCGGCGCGCACGTCGGTGGCGGTCACGGCGACCACCCCGTCGACCATGCCCTCGACCGACACGCCGGCCTCGATCGCCGACAGCGCGAGGCCGTAGTCGATCGCGGCGACGGTGACTCGCGCGGGCTCGAAGGTGCGCAGCACCGGGTACAGCTCGAGCTCGAGGGTCGTCGTCGCATCGGAGAAGTAGATGTCCTGCGCCACGCCGCCGACGGCGTCAAGCATGATCCGCGCCGAGGCGCGCAGGTCGTCGTCCCAGGCAATGTTCACGTCGAAGCCGGCGCGGCCGTTCACGAGATCGACCCCCGCCGGCAGCCCCTGGACCAGTCGCGAAGCACGCTCGATGTCTTCGCCGAAGGTCACCGCGGCGGCCTCGATATCGATCGAACCGCCGGGCATGCCGGCCGGCATGCGCAGGCGGCCCTTCAGGGGCACGGCGTCGGCGAGGCGCGCGTCGAAGTCCGCGACGACATCACCGCCGCGCCAGCTCGCGCCGCCCACCCAGGCGGTGAGCGCGGCGCGGTAGGCGCCGGATTCGACGACGACGGCATCGGCCTTCGCCGTCAGCGTCTCGGCGTCCTGGCCGGCCGTGGTGACGACGATGTCGACGTTGTCGATGGTCGCCGTCGCCGCCGCGCCCGAGACGCCGGCCTGCGGCGCGCGCACGGTGACCGACGCGGTGCCGGGCCGCACCTCGATCGCCTGCGCGCCGAGCCTGAATTCTCCCCATGCCATCGCGGCTTCGCCGACGTGCACCGAGGGCAGCGGCGACTCGCCGCCGTCGAGCGGTATGTCGACGACGGTGTCGGACAGCATCAAGGTCTCACCGCGCCAGTCGATCCTCGCGCTGGCGATGTCGACCACCGCGCGGCCGTCGCCGCCGCCGGCCTGCAGGCGGACCGACTCGCGCAAACGCGCATCGAGCTCACCCGCTTTGAACTCGCCCGCGACCCATCCCGCCGCCCGCAGCGTCGCGCCAGCGGGCAGTGATACGGTGCCGTCGGCGAAGTCGATGGCGACGCCGCTCGACAGCACCGCCGAGCGCGTTGAGAATCCCGGCACCATCAGGCCCTCGACGCTCATCCGGGCCGGCGCGACGCTGGCCATGCCGGCCTCGGTGCGCATGAAGCGCGCGCGCAGACTGCCGCCGTCGAACCCGGATTCACCGGCGCGACAGCCGGACAGATCGACGTCGACGCGCAGCGCGTCCAGCGGGTTCTCCGCCAGCCGCAGGGAAGACTCGATGGCGCAGGAAACGGGCGGCAGGCCGATGTCCGCCATCGGCGCCATCCACTCCGACACCGCCGCGGCCTCACCGCTGACGCGGCCGGACCAGGCGTCGGTGCCCGTGTCGCGCGACAGCGAAAACTCCAGCGCCGGACTCGCCGACACGTCCTCCCACGCCATGGCGCCGTTGATGGAACCGTCGCGGTCGATCACGATCTCGACGGCGCGATCGGACGCGGCGGCAGCGAGCGGCGTCGCCACCGCCAACGCCGATCCGGCATCGTCGCCGCGCATGATGCGCAGGGAGAACGGCGGCCATGTCACCCCGTCCCCACCCGGCGCGACGTCGACCCGCGACACGGTAATGCCTTCGGCGGGAAGGGCGGCGAGAGCGGGCGCCGGATCGAAGTCCGGTAGCGCCACCGGCAGCGCCAACGGTGCCGCCGCCGCGGCCGTGCCGTTTCGCGCGATGTGCAGGGACTGGATCGCCAGGCGCTCGATGCGCCCATCCAGCAGGCCGCCGGGGGAGTACGCCACGTCGATGCCCTCGGCGCGTACCGAGGTCGAACCGTCGTCGAGATCGAAGGCGAGATACGACAGCCGCGCGCGATCGACGCCCGGCCGAGCCATGTCGACCGAGACGTTGGCAAGGCCGCGCGCCTCGAGCGCACCGCGCACCACGCCTTCGATCACGCGCGGCGACCACAGCCATGCCGCCAGCGCCACGGCGATGACTGCTAGAATCGCGAGCGCCGACACCTTCGTCCTGCGCTTCATTCATTCCTCCGGTTCCGGTGGCTCGCCACGGTAGGGAGCCTGGCCTGTACAGTAACTGAACCGTGCCGATCGACAACCCTTCATCCGCATCGTCCGCCGCCGACGGCCAACCCATGCGCAACACGCCCAAACCAGCCGCGCCATGCTTCAGCTGACGAACCTAGCCATCCGGCGCGGCCCGCGCCTGCTGTTCGAGGGCGCGACGCTGGCCGTCGCGCCCGGCCAGCGCGTGGGCGTGGTGGGCGCCAACGGCAGCGGCAAGTCGAGCCTGTTCGAGCTGGTACTCGGCACCCTCGACGCCGACGCCGGCTCGCTCGCCGTCGCCGGCGACCCCGTCATCGCCCACGTTGCCCAGCATCTCGACGTGGACGATCGCGACGCCGTCGAGCACACCCTCGACGGCGACGCGGAACTGCGCGCCATCGAGGGCGCGCTCGCCGCGCGCGGACACCACGGCGACGGCAAGCTGCAGGCGCGCCTGGAGGAGATCGGCGGCTACGGCGCGCCCGCCCGCGCGGCGCGGCTGCTCGCCGGCCTCGGCTTCGACGAGACCCGCATGCGCGCCCCGGCGAACACCCTGTCCGGCGGCTGGCGCATGCGCATCAACCTGGCGCGCGCGCTCATGTGCCGCTCCGACCTGCTGCTGCTCGACGAGCCGACCAACCATCTCGACCTCGACGCCGTGATCTGGCTCGAATCGTGGCTGCAGCAATACCCCGGCACGCTGCTGCTCATCTCCCACGACCGCGAGTTCCTCGACCGCATCGTCACCCAGGTGATCAGCATCGAGAACGGCCGCGTCACCGCCTATGCCGGCGACTACAGCGACTACGAGGCGACGCGCGCGGCGCGGCTCTCGCAGCAGGCCGCCGCGCATCGCCGCCAGCAGCGCGAGATCGCCCACATGCAGTCCTTCGTCACGCGCTTTCGGGCCAAGGCGAGCAAGGCGCGGCAGGCGCAAAGCCGCCTCAAGGCGCTCGAGCGCATGGAGCGCATCGCGCCGGCCCACGTCGACTCGCCGTTCCACTTCGCCTTTCGCGCGCCCGAGGCATTGCCGGCGCCGTTGCTGCGCCTCGAGGACGCGGCCGCCGGCTACGACGGCAGGGCGGTGCTCGAAGACATCAACCTGTCCATCGCCCCCGGCGACCGCATCGGCCTGCTGGGATTAAATGGCGCCGGCAAGTCCACGTTGAGCCGGCTGCTGGCCGGCCGACTGCCCCTGATGGCGGGCGAGACGGTGCCGGCAACGCGGCTGGCGCGGGGCTACTTCGCCCAGTCCCAGCTCGAACTGCTGCGCGGCGACGAGACGCCGGCGGAACATTTCAAGCGCCTGTTCGACCTGCACGACGAGCAGACCATGCGCAACTTCCTCGGCGGCTTCGGTTTCTCCGGCGACCGCGTGTTCGAACCGGTGGCGCCGTTCTCCGGCGGCGAGAAGGCGCGTCTCGTGCTGGCCACGGTGGTCTACACGCGGCCCAACCTGCTGATCCTCGACGAGCCGACCAACCATCTCGACATCGACATGCGGCATGCCCTGACCAGCGCCCTGCAGGAGTATGACGGCGCCGTGGTGCTGGTGTCTCACGACCGCCACCTGCTGCGCGCCACCGCCGACGAGCTGTGGCTGGTGGACGGCGGCCGCGTCGAACCCTTCGACGGCGAGCTCGACGACTATCCCGCGTGGCTCGTCAGCCGCCGCCGCCAAGCGGACAACGGTGGCGCGAAGACAGCGGCGGTCGCCAGCCGCAGGGACCAGCGCCGCGAGGCCGCCCGACGCCGCGCCGAGGTCAAGCCACTGGCGGACAGGGTGCGCCAGCTCGAGGCGCGACTCGAAAAGCTGCAAGACGAGAACAAGTCCGTCGACCAGACGCTTACCGACCACGCCCTCTACGGCGACGACCGCAAGGACGAGCTGGCGGCGCTGCTCAAGCAGCGCGCCACCGTCGTTGCCCGCATCGACGACGCCGAGGCGGACCTGCTGGACGCCATGGAGAAGCTGGAATCCGCGGAGCGCGACGCGGCTCGGGCGTGAACGAATGGCAACAGCGGCTGCTGTCGAACGCCGCCGACCGGCTTTACGCGGCCATTCCCCGCCGGCGTCCGGAAGCGGCACGGCTTGCCGATGCGCGGCTGGTGGCCCATCGCGGTCTCACCGGGGAGGACGATGCACCGGCCGAGAACACGATCGACGCCTTCGATCGCTGCCTCGCGCTGGGATTGTTCGGCGTCGAGCTCGACCTGCAGTGGACCGCCGACGGCGTGCCGGTGGTGTTTCATGACAGGGATACGTCGCGGCGCTTCGGCGCGCCCGGCGTCCGCATCGACGAAACGCGATTCGACGAGGTTCGCTCGCGCCATCCGGACATTCCCTCGCTCGACGAGGCCGTCGCGCGATTCGGCAAGCGGCTGCACCTGATGATCGAGATCAAGGCCGACACCTGGTCGCCGCGACGACTGCCTGAATTGAAGCGCTGCCTGGAACCGCTGGTGCCGGTGGCCGACTATCACCTGCTCTGTCTTTCGCCCTCGCTGCTCGCGGACGTCGACGGCCTCGAACCCGATCCGCGAATGGCGGTGGCCGAGACCAACACGCGGGAGATCGTGGCGGCCGTGCACCGGCTTCGCCTGCCGGCCATGGCGGGTCACTACGTCCTGCTCGACACCCGGCGTCGGCGCGACCTGCGCGCGCGCGGCGTGAGGTTCGGCACCGGCATGGTGCCGTCCGCCAACGTGTTGCGCCGCGAACTCTCGCTCGGCAGCGAATGGATCTTCACCAATCACGCCGCGCGCCTGGCCGGGGCACTGCGCGGCATGCGCCGTGCGGCCGGTGTTAAGCTGTGTTCGAATTCAAAGCCATGAAGGAGACCATGAACGCCGTCATCGAACAGCTCGCCTCCCATCGCTCGATTCGCCGTTACACCGGGCGCGGCATCGACGACGATCTTCTCGAAGACCTCGTGCGCGCCGGCCAGGGCGCGGCATCGTCCAGCTTCATCCAGGCCTACAGCATCGTGCGCGTGCGCGATACGGACAAGCGCGCGCGCATCGCCGCCGCCGCGGGCGACCAGCGCTGGGTGCGCGAGGCGCCCGTGTTCCTGGTCATGTGCGCCGACCTGCTGCGCGTGGCGCGGGCGGTCCGGAAGTCACGCGGCGAACAGCTGGCGGGCTGGACCGAGCACTTTCTCGCCGCCAGCGTCGACGTCGCGCTGATGGCGCAGAACGTCATGGTGGCGGCGGAATCCGTCGGCCTCGGCGCCGTCTTCATCGGCGGCATCCGCAACGACCCGATGACGGTGAGCGAGGTGCTGGACCTGCCGGAACACGTCTATCCCGCCTTCGGGCTGTGCCTCGGCTGGCCGGACCAGGATCCGGAAGTGAAGCCCCGCATGCCGGTGGACATGATCCTGCACGAGGACCGCTACGACGCGGCGCGCGTCGAGTGCGACGTGGATCGCTACGACGACATCATGCGCGAGTACTATGCCGCGCGCAGCGAGAACCAGCGGACCACGGACTGGTCGACGCCCACCGCGAACGCGGTGCAGGGCAAGACGCGCGAGCACATGCTGTCGTTTCTGAACGCGCGGGGCTTCCTCAAGCGTTGAACCGCTCGAAGCGCGCGAGGATTTCGCGGGCGCGCCGCGCCACCGCCTCGTCCACCATGCGGCCGTTCACGGCCACCGCGCCGGCGCCCCCGGCCACCGCGCGATCCAGGGCCTCGACCACCGCACGCGCCCAGTCCACCTGGCTGTTACTCGGCATGAAAACGTCGTTCAGCACGGCCACCTGCCTCGGGTGGATGCAGAAGGCGCCCGCCGCGCCCATGGCCGCGCCGGCCGTCACCTGCTCGCGGTAGGCGTCGAGGTCGGCGAAGTTCGCGATGGAGCCGGGGAATCCGAGCAGCGGCACGCCCATGCGCCGGGCGCATTCCAGCAGCCGGTAGAAGGCATGCTCGATGGCGCGGCCGTCGGGATCGCACTGCAGTTCGGCGGCCAGGTCCTCGGCGCCGATGGTGATGCCCACCAGCCGCGCGGCATCCCTCGCGCCGAGCGCGGCGAAGGCGTCGATGCCGGCGATGTCCTCGACCATGGGGAGAATGCCCGTGTCGCCGCGCCCCCGCGCATCGAGCCGCCCGGCAACATCGGCGGCGTGGCTGGCGCCGGCCGCCTTGGCCAGCACCACCGCGTCGACGCCGGGCGACAGCGCGTCGATGTCCTCGGCATAGTCGGCGGTGCCGGCATTCAATCGGACCAGGACCGGCTTGCCGCCGGTCCTCGCCGCCGCGACGGTGCCATCGAGTCCGCGACGGGCGTCGGCCCTGGCATCGGCCGCCACGCCGTCCTCGAGGTCGATGCACACGGCATCGGCCGCACCGGTCGCCGCCTTTCCCGCCAGGTCCGGCCGGCTGCCCGGCACGAACAGGATGCTGCGCGGCGGCAGGTCGCGCAGGATCGTGCTCACGAGCCGTCCTCCCCGCCGAACTCCCGCGACAGGGACTCGTCGTCCCGTCCGCAGGCCGGTGCGCCCGGGCTGGTGCGCCACTGCTCATCGCGCCACTTCACCGGGTGATCGGGCAACGGCACCGTCTCGCCCGACGTGTTGAGGGCGTCGCGCCGGCGCAGCGCCGGGTGTGCGGAGAGTTCGGGCACGCCGTTCACCGCGCCGAAGGCAATGCGGTGCTCGTGCAGACGGCGCCTGAACGTCACCGCGTCCAGGACGGACAACGCGGCGGTGATCTCGGAATCGAGCGCGTCGCGGTGGGCGACGCGCGCATTGTTGCCGGCAAAGCGTTCGTCGCCGGGCAGGTCCGGCCGCTCCAGCACCGACTCGCACAGGCGCACCCACTCGCGCTCGTTCTGGATCGAGATCAGCGTCACCACGCCGTCGCCGGTGGCATAGACGCCGTACGGGGCAATGGACGGGTGGCGCAGGCCCTGCCGCGTGGGCGGGCCGGCGCCGAAATCGTTGTGCACCAGGGGCACCGCCATCCACTCCGCGGCGACGTCGAACAGCGACACTTCGAGGGCGGCGCCTTCGCCGCTTCGCTGGCGGCGAAACAGCGCCTCGACGATGGCGGCATGCGCCGTCATGCCGGCGCCGATGTCGCAGATGGACACGCCGATGCGGCCGATCTCGTTCGGCCCGCCGGAGATGGCCGCGAGGCCCGACTCCACCTGCACCAGCAGGTCGTAGGCGCGCATGCCGGCCATGGCGGGGACGTCGCCGTAGCCCGAGATATCGCAGGTCACGAGTCGCGGGTTCGCCTTGCGAAGTTCGGCGGAGCCGAAGCCGGCCCGTTCGAGCGCGCCCGGGGCAAGGTTCTGCACGAAGACGTCGGCGCGCGCGACCATGTTCTTCAGGAACGTCGCGCCGGCCGGCGACTTGAAGTCCAGCACCACCGACTCCTTGCCCTGGTTGAGCCAGACGAAGTACGAGCTGTCGCCCTTCGCGGCGGCGTCGTAGCCGCGCGCGAAGTCGCCGCCGTCTCGCTCGATCTTGATCACGCGCGCGCCGGCGTCGCGCAGCCGGGCCGTGGCCAGCGGCGCGGCCACGGCCTGTTCCACGGCGACGACGGTGAGGCCCTCGAGGGGTTTCATGATCAGAAGCTCCGCGGCAGGCCGAGCACGTGCTCGGCAAGGTAGGACAACACGAGGTTGGTCGAAATCGGCGCGATGCGATACAGCCGCGTCTCGCGAAACTTGCGCTCGATGTCGTACTCGCGGGAAAAGGCGAAGCCGCCGTGGGTCTGCATGCACATGTCGGCGGCGTTCCACGAGGCGTCGGCGGCGAGCATCTTGGCCATGTTGGCCTCGGCCCCGCATTTCTCTCCCGCGTCGAACAGCGTCGCGGCGCGCTCCACCATCAAGGCGGCGGCCTCGGTCTCGGCATAGCTCTTCGCGATGGGGAACTGGATGCCCTGGTTGGTGCCGATGGGGCGCTCGAAAACGACCCGATCCTTCGCGTAGGCGCTGGCCTTGTCGATGAAGTAACGCGCGTCGCCGATGCATTCCGATCCGATCAGGATGCGCTCGGCGTTCATGCCGTCGAGGATGACGCGAAAGCCGTCGCCCTCGCTGCCGAGCAGGTTGTCCGCCGGTATGGCGAGATCGTCGAAGAACAGCTCGCAGGCGTGATGATTGATCATCGCGTCGATCGGTCGCACGGTGAGCCCGTTGCCCACGGCCTCGCGCAGGTCGACGATGAAGGCGGACAGGCCCTTCGTCTTCTTCTCCACCTGCTCCAGCGGCGTGGTACGCGCCAGCAGCACCATGAGATCGGAGTGCTGCACGCGGCTGATCCAGACCTTCTGGCCATTGACACGGTAGACGTCGCCGTCGCGTCTCGCCGTGGTGCGCAGTTTCGTCGTATCGGTGCCGGTGCTCGGCTCGGTCACGCCGAAGCTCTGCAGGCGCAGTTCGCCGCTGGCGATCTTCGGCAGGTAGGCCTGCTTCTGCGATTCGCTGCCGTGTCGCAGCACCGCGCCCATGACGTACATCTGCGCGTGGCAGGCGCCGGCATGCGCGCCGCGGCGGCTGATCTCCTCCATGATCACGCAGGCGTCGAGCACGCCCAGGCCGGCGCCGCCATAGGCCTCGGGAATCAATGCCGAGAGGAAGCCGGCCTCGTTCATCTCGCGCACGAACTCGGTGGGATAAGCCCGCTCGGCGTCGAGGCGCCGCCAGTAGTCCTCGCCGTAACGTTCGCACAGGGCGGCGACCGCCTCGCGCATGCCCTCGCGTTCTTCGGGAGTTGTCGTCATCGTCTGTCGACCTGTCGTGGGTGCCATTGGCCCGGGCCCGGCATGCCGCCTTTCCCGTCCGCGATACGGCGCGGGCCGATACAATCGAGTGTGCCATGGTAAACCATCGATTCAACATCGTTCGTCGCCTGCGGTCATGATCGACGTCGACGGCCTGTGCAACCGGCTCGCCGGCGGGTCGCTGGCGTCCTGGGCGGCGGCACTGCCCGATGGCCTGCGTGACGCCTTCGACCCGCGACGTCATGGCGACATGCCGCGCTGGCTGGCGGCGTACGACCGCCTGCCGTCGATTCGATCGGACGACGTCTCGCTGGACGCGGCCGTGGTTCGCGCCGGCCGTCCGGCAGATGCCGACGAGACCGCGCGAGCGCGACTCGCCGAGGCGTTGCGCGAGTTCATGCCATGGCGAAAGGGACCGTTCGAGATTGCCGGCCTGCCCATCGACACCGAGTGGCGCAGCGACCTGAAGTGGGACCGCCTCGCCGGGGCCATCGAGCCGCTGGCCGGTCGCACCGTGCTCGACGTCGGTTGCGGCAGCGGCTACCACTGCTGGCGCATGATCGGCGCTGGCGCGCGCACGGTGATCGGCATCGATCCCATGATCGTCTACGTGCTGCAGTTCCTCGTGCTGCGCCGCTACCTCGGCGACCGGGGCGCCTGGGTGCTGCCGCTTCGCCTGGAGGACCTGCCGCCGGACTCGCGCGCCTTCGACACGGTGTTCTCGATGGGCGTGCTCTACCACCGGCGCTCGCCCTTCGACCACCTGCGCGAGTTGCGCGGCGCGCTATGTCGCGGCGGGCAGCTGGTGCTGGAAACGTTGGTGGTCGATGGCGGCCCCGACACCGTGCTGGTGCCGGCCGGCCGCTACGCGCGCATGGGCAACGTGTGGTTCATTCCGTCGCCGGCCGCTCTGTGCGGCTGGCTGGCACGCATGCAGTTCACCGACATCGAGGTCGTGGATGTCAGCGCCACGACGGTCGACGAGCAGCGCACCACCGCGTGGATGCGAGGCGAATCGCTTGCGTCCTGCCTCGACCCTGGCGACCCGCGCCGATCGGTCGAAGGCTACCCGGCGCCGGTTCGGGCGATCGTGCTCGCGCGCGCGCCCGGATAACAATGCGGACAGGGTGCTTTACGTTAATTATAAATTTCCATAGCTTATAATAGATATCTCAGATATCATTAGCCATGTTTCATTTCCTCGCGAAAACGCGGTCCAACGCATGATTACCGCTGCCCAGATGCGGGCTGCACGAGCCCTGCTCGGCATCGACCAGAAGACCCTGGCGGAACTCGCCGGCGTGTCCGTCCCGACCATCCAGCGCATGGAAGCGAGCCCCGGCACGGTTCGCGGCGTGATCGAGAGCCTGACCCGGGTGGTCGACGCCCTCGACCGCGCCGGCATCGAGCTGGTCGGCGACAACGCAAGCAGCCCGTGCGGCGGTCGCGGGGTGCGCCTGAAGTCGGCCGCATCGACCGAAAGCGACTGATCGCGAAGCCCGACACCTTGTACTCGACGACCGACGACGCCTCGCCCGCGACCGCAACCTCCCGCGGTACCGCCGTTGACATCAATGCGCGCGCGTCCTTCGTCGAGCTGTTCACACCCAAGCTGGTGACGATTCTCCGCGAGGGCTATCGGCTGTCGCACCTGCGCGCCGACATCGCGGCCGGGCTCACGGT
>JAUIDF010000235.1 GCA_030429125.1 Gammaproteobacteria bacterium
GGCCGAAGCCGTCGAAGGCATTCTCCGTCGGCACGATGCCGAGGACGACCGCGAGCACCAGCGCGGAGAAGGCCGTGAGATCGTATCGGACCTTGCCCCAGATGAGCATGGCAAAGACGCCGGCGAGGAGCGCAAAGAGCAATGTCTGGTCCGAGGGCATGGCGGCGGGGCGGATGGGAAACGACAAACTATAGAGGCCGGGCGCGTTGATTTACAAGGTCGTCCGGGTAACAATCGCCCGGGACCTCATACCTCCCGCGCCCCATGTCATCGAGTGATTCCGACGCCGAGCTGCTATCGCGCATCGCCAACGGCGACCAGGACGCCATGACGCGTTTCTACCAGGCGCACGAGTCCCGGGTCTACGCCTTCGCGCTAAAGAGATTGAACGATCCGCACGCCTGTGCCGACATAGTGGTTGAGACGATGATGGCGGTGTGGAACGGCGCCGCCGCCTTCAAGGGCGATGCCAGGGTCACCACGTGGCTGTTCGGCATCGCGCATCGCAAGGTGGTGGACATGCATCGACGTCGCGGGCGACACGAGGCCGACGAGCTCGATTTCGACGTCGCCGACGAGTCGGAGGATCATGTCGCGGCGCTGGCGGCGGCCGAGGACGGCGAGCACCTGCGACGCTGCCTGGAAGCACTGCCCGAGGCGCACAGGGAAATCATGCACCTGGCGTTCTTCGAGGACATGGCCTACCCCGAGATCGCCAGCATCGTCGATTGCCCGGAGGGCACGGTGAAAACCCGGGTATTCCATGCCAAGAAGAAACTGCGGCAATGCCTGGAACGGCTGATGCGAGGTTGAAGTCATGAGCGAATCGCGATCGATGGACGAGCACGAACTGGACAAGCTGTTGCCGTGGTACGTGAACGGAACGCTCGCGGGCGAGGAGAAACGGGCGGTGGAAGCCTACGTGGAGCGAAGCGAGCGTGCCCGCGAGCAGGTGGCCTTTCTCTCGCGGATTCGCGAGGTGGTTCGCGAAGAACAGCCGGGTTCGCCGGGTGCCTTCGGTCTCGCGCGGCTTCGGGCCGCCATGAACGAATCGCGGCCGATCCCGGTGGCGCGCGAGGGCGCCGCCCGCTGGCGCATGGTGGCCGCGGCCGCGGGCATCGTCGTGATGGTGCAGGCCGCACTGCTGTTCGAACGCTGGCAGGACGAGCCGGCCTACCAGCCGCTCGGCGCCGCTGGCGGTTCGACGTTGCAGGTGGTGTTTCGGTCCGATGCCACGGCGGCGGAGATCGCGTCCCTGCTCAACGACGTCGGCGCTTCGATTCGTTCCGGCCCGGGTAGCCTGGGACTCTATCGCCTGGAACTTGCGCAGGGCGTCGACGTCGAGCAGGCGCTGTCGACCCTGCGTTCGTCGCACGCCGTCGTCAGCGAGGCGAACCGGGACTGACGCTTCGGGTGTAGACGCCGCGCGGCGTCGGACGCACTATGCCGACGCGCCGTGGCGCGCGTCCCTAGCGAAAGGAATAGCCGAAGGCTTCCCGAAACCGGCCGTCGATTTCGTCCATGGTCACGCGGTGATTCTGCGTGCCGTGATGTTCGATCTTGATCGATCCCATGAGCGAGGCGATGCGCCCGCAGGTAGGCCAGTCGAGCCCTGCGGCCAGGCCGTACAGCAGGCCGCCGCGAAAGGCGTCGCCGCAGCCGGTGGGATCGACTGCCCGCGACGCTTTCACGGGTTCGATGTCGATCGTCTGGCCGCCGGTATGCACCTCGGCGCCGCGCGCACCCAGGGTAACCACCAACGCCGACACGCGCCGCGCGATGTCCTCGATGGCGAGCCCGGTCTTTTCGCACAGTACCCTGGACTCGTAGTCGTTCACCACCACCCACTCGGCCTTGTCGATGAAGCCGTCGAGGTCGGCGCCGTCGAACATGGGCAGACCCTGCCCGGGGTCGAAGATGAAGGGCGTACCGCGTTCGGCGAACTCGGTCGCGTGCTGCAACATGGCATCGCGCCCGTCCGGCGCCACGATGCCGAACTCGACACCTTCGACATCGCGCACGTGATTGCGGTGGGCGTGTGACATGGCGCCGGGATGAAAGGCGATGATCTGGTTGTCGTCCATGTCGGTGGTGATGAATGCCTGCGCGGTGTAAGTCTCCGGCAGCTCGGTGACGTAGGTGTCGTCGATGCCGAGCTCGGCGAGGCGCGCACGGTAGGGCGCGAAGTCGTGCCCCACCGTACCAGCAGGTGCAGGTTGTAGGCGATGTTACCGGAGCAGCCGCCGAATTCGCGACGCATCTCCGGCACCATGAAGCAGACGTTCAGGATGTGCACCTGTTCGGGCAGGATGTGATTCTTGAACGAATCGGGAAACACCATGATGGTGTCGTAGGCGAACGAGCCGCAGATCAGCGTGGCCAAGCGGAGGGTCTCCTCGTGAGCGATCAGGGAATGCCGGCGTGGCGCCGCCGGCGCGGGAACGAGCGGGGCGGGTTACTTCTGGCGGAGCTTGAAGATGCCCTGCTCGAGCTCGCCCGACCAGGAGCACTTGCCTTTCTCCCTGAAGCCCCGGCACACGCCGTACAGGTAAAGGGAATGGTCGTCGATGGTGAATCCGGCCTGGTGGGCGATCTGTTTCTGCCGGTCTTCGATGGTGCGATCGTAGAACTCGAACACCTTGCCGCATTCCAGGCACACCATGTGGTCGTGGTGGGACTCGTCGTTGAGCTCGAATACCGAGCGTCCGCCTTCGAAATTGTGCCGAATGACGAGACCGGCGCCCTCGAACTGGGTGAGCACGCGGTAGACCGTGGCGAGGCCGATCTCCTCTCCCGACTCCAGCAGGATCTTGTAGACGTCCTCCGCGCTCAGGTGCCGCACGTCGGCGCTTTCCAGGATCTGTAGGATCTTCAGTCGCGGCTGCGTGGTCTTCAGACCCGCCTTCTTCAGGTCGTTGGTGAACTCCATGAATACCTGCCTCGTGGTGGGTCCGCGGACGATCATACATCGACCTCGGAAATCGGTGCACGCCCGTGTTCCGGGCCTATTCTTTCAATGAAAACATGGCGTTAGGAACGCGCGCGATTGTACCGGAGCCGGCCAGCGAATGAAAGCGCGCGGGACCGGTCAGGAAGCCGGTCCGGAGGCCCTGCGAACGAAGAAACGTCGCGCGACGTGGCTGCCGTCGACCAGGCCGAGCAGGGTCGAGCGCAGCGACGAGAGCGCGCGAAACTCGTTGGCGAAGCCGAGGTGGAACAGGTCCATCGTGGCCAGGGTCGCCGCGTTGAGCGGGCGTCGGCGTCGCTGATACGCGGCCAGGGTTCGCGACGAGGCGAAGTCCTGGTCGCGGTCGCGCGCGGTGGCAAGGACGTCGACCAGCGCGGCGGCGTCGGCGATTCCCTGGTTGGCGCCGAGCCCGGCCAGCGGATGCACCGTGTGGCAGGCGTCGCCGACCAGGGCGACCGGCCCGGCGTGATAGCGGGTCGCGTGACCGCGGTGCAGGGCGAAGGCGGCACGTGGTCCGCTGCTCTGCACGGCGCCGAGACGGTGGCCGAAGGCGTCGCCGAGGCGTTCGCAAAACGACGCGTCGTCCAGCGCCAGCACGTCCGCGGCGTCCGCCTCGCGCATGGACCAGACGATGGAGCAGGTGCCGTCGACCAGCGGCAGGAAGGCAAGCGGACCGCCGGCCAGGAACACCTGTCGGGCGGCGCCGCCATGTGACTCGGCGCTGGCGACCCTGGCCACCACCGCGCGCTGCCGGTAGTCGAAGACGTCGCGTCGGATGCCGGCCAATGCGCGAACGCGGGAGGCGGCGCCGTCCGCGCCGACCACCAGCCGGCAACGCACCGTGTCTCCGGCGCTGGTGGTGACGTCCGCGTGTGCGCCGGCGGTGGCGATCGATTCCACGCGTGCCGGACGCAGCCGGTGGAAACCCTCGGCGTCGCTCAGCCGGTGACGGACGGCGGCGGCCACGAGGTCGTTTTCCAGGATGCGGGCAAGATGCGGCAAGCCGGCATCGGCGGCATCGAACTGAAGCGCCTCGTCGCCGCCCTGTTCCCAGACGAGAATGCGGTCGAATGTCGAGACGCGGCCGGCTTCGATGAGTGGCCAGGCGTGGAGACGGCGCAGCACGGATTCCGACCCGGGATTGATCGATGCCACCCGCATCGCGTAGTGCTCGCCGGGAGTCGTCACGACGGTGTCGTCGATCAGCGTGACCGTGAAGCCTGCGCGCGCGAGGCCGAGCGCGACGACACTGCCGGCGATCCCGCCGCCGGCCACGGCGACATCCA
Organism: Gammaproteobacteria bacterium; assembly: GCA_030429125.1. Lineage (GTDB taxonomy): Bacteria > Pseudomonadota > Gammaproteobacteria > Arenicellales > CAJQKF01 > BQJD01. Next base: position 4,255 of record JAUIDF010000235.1, read on the forward strand.
CGCGCAGCGTCATCCGCCGCCCCGGGGCAGGGCGCCGCGCACCAGGTGAGGCAACCTGCCGTGCCGGCCCATGGTGCGCTCCAGCAGCATGCGCTTGACCGGTGGACACAGGTCCACGAGGTTGAGACCGAGCGTCCTCAGTGTGGGCAGGCCGGGTGTCGTCGACGTGAACAGGCCGATCAGCCCGTCGGTGAGTCGTTCGACGCGCCGTACCTGGCGGCTGCGCCGGTCCGCGTAGGCTCGCAGCGCCGCCGGGGTACCGATATCGTCGCCGCGCCGCCAGCAGTCGGCGAGCTGCTCGGCGAGGTCGGCCACGTCGCGCAGCCCGAGATTGAATCCCTGGCCGGCGACCGGGTGCACGACGTGGGCGGCATTGCCGATGGCGACCACGCGGTCCGACACCGGTGTTCGCAGGTGGCCAAGGGAAAGCGGGTAGGCGCGGCGGGTGCCGGCGCGGGTGAATCGGCCCTGGCGCCAGCCGAAGGCGGCCTGCAGCGCGTCCAGGAACCCGGCTTCGTCCGCATCCACGAGCGCGCGCGCCTGGTCGGCCGGCAATGTCCATGCGAGCGCCATGCGGCGCCCGGTCATCGGCAGCAACGCGAGGGGCCCGTGCCCGGTGAAGCGTTCGTAGGCGCGACGGCCGTGGTCCCGTGAGACGCCGACCACGGCGACCAGCGCCATCTGCGGATAGTCCCTGGTCTGAAGCGCCAGTCCGGCCTGCCGGCCGAGCGTCGATCGCCCGCCGTCGGCGAGTACGAGTAGCGGTGCCTGCAAGCGACGGCCGTCCGTGGTGTGGACGGCCACCGGGCCGGCGCCCTGCTCGAGCCGTTCAGCGGTGGCCGGGCAGAGCAGTTCGACATTGTCCATGGTCCCGATCCGGGCCGTCAGCGCCCGTCCCAGCGCGCGGGTCGGTACGACGTAGCCGAGCGCCTCGGCGCCGACGTGTCGCCGGTCGAGACGCGCCGCGCCGAAACGGCCGCGGTCGCTGACGTGAATCGACTCGATCGCGCCGGCCTCGTCGGCCACCGCCGCCCAGGCACCGATGGCTTCGAACACGCGGCGCGACGACAGCGTGAGGGCGATGGTGCGCTCGTCGAAACTCGGCTGGCGTTCGTCGTCGACGGCGAAGGATTCGATGATCGCGACGCGCCGGCCGGTGACGCCGGCGGCGCAGGCGAGACTGGCGCCGGCCAGGCCGCCGCCGGCGATGACGAGGTCGTGGGTGGCGCCGTTCATCCGCTCATCCGCGCATCAGCGCCTCGATCTCCTCCGCGGCCTTGGGGGCGTCCGCGGTCAGCACGTCAGGTCCGCGGGCCGTGACCAGTACGTCGTCCTCGATGCGGATACCGATGTCGTGAAAGCGCGGATCGACGTCGTCCGCCGCGGCCACGTACAGGCCGGGCTCGACGGTGAGCGTCATGCCGGCCTCCAGCGGTCGCCACTGCCCGGCGATCTTGTAGTCGCCGACGTCGTGCACG
>JAUIDF010000236.1 GCA_030429125.1 Gammaproteobacteria bacterium
CGGCGATCGACGCGAACGTCGGACGCCTGCTCGAGCATCTCCGTACGACCGGGCGGGACCGCGGTGTCAGGCGAACCGGTGGGTAATCATCGGCGAGTCGTTGCCGGTATGCCGCGCACGCTGGTGCAGGCGAGCGCGCGGGTGCCGAATCGTTTCGCGATCAGGCCGCGAAACGATTCGGTCGAACACCGCTCGCGCGAATGCACGGAGACCACGTTGTCGAGGACCCTGAGGCGCAGGGTATATCCGGCGCGCCATCGGTCGCCGGCACCCTCGCGCGAGCTAGCGGCGCTGTGCCGGTACTCGGCGAGGCTTGCGAAGTTGGCGGCAACTGCGCCGTGCGGGGAGACCAGCGCGTCGAGACGGCGTAACCAGGACTTATCGAAGGCCAATGCCCGGCGCGGCTCGCCGTCGCCGTGGCCGAACAGGTCGTCGATGACGAGGTCGAACGGCTTGCCGCGGTAGTCCGCGACCCAACCGCGCGCGTCGGCAACCACCAGCTCGATGTCGTCGCGCTCGAGGCCGAAGAAGCGTCGGCCTATCGAAAGATGAACCGGGTCCAGCTCGACGCCCACGACACGCCCAACGTCGAAAGTATCGACCATGCGGCGAAGCACCGCGCCGCCGCCCACGCCCAGCACGAGAACGCTGGCGGGACGGCCGCCGCGGGCAAGCAGGGCCGGCATGGACAGCAGGTCCCACATGTTCGTCGCCGCCCTGGGCGACGGGCTGAACTGGCTGTGGAAGACGCCGTTGGTATAAAGCCGGATCGACGACCCGGCCGTGCGAACCTGGTAGACGCTGTCTCCGTGTCGCTCCTCGTGTATGACGGCCATCAGTTCTTCGATTCAAGGCGAGCGATCAACGTCGCGGGGTCGAGAAAGTATTCGCAGACAACCTCTCCGTCGACCTCGACAACGGGTACGCGGTCGCCGTGGCGCGCGCGCCAGGCCGGGTCGCGGTCGACATCGCGCGTGATGATCGAGAAACCGTGTTCGCCGGCGAGACGTTCGAGATCCGCTTCGAGGTCCTCGCACAAGTGGCAGCCTTCACGGCCATAGACGATGACGTCGGTCATGTGCGCTTGAAGCGGAACACCAGCTCGAGTCGGCCCTCGAACAGCGCGTGAAAATGGACGCGCCCCTGCTCGCGCCTGATCCGGGCGCCGTCGATCTCGGCAGGCTCCAGGCCGACGAAGCGCAGTTCGTCGGTCGGGTATTCGACGGTCAGGTCGACATTGAGCGGAAAGTAACCGTCGAAAAGCTTCAGGTAGTACGGTCCGACGGTCATGCGATATTCCTCGTTCCACGCGTCGTATTCGATGGTGTGGTTCTCGCTCCGGAAGCACAGCGTGGTTTCGGGCCGCGTGCGCTTCATCTGTATGGTCGACTCCGACACCCAGGCCGCCTCCACCGCGCTTTGCTCGATGATGCGCATGTTGCGCACGGCGCCGTCGCGAAATGCGATTTGCAGCGCCGGAAACAGCGGGAAATTCCGGTGGCACTGGTGGTTGTCCACCCAGCCGTCGTCGAGACTCTGCGCATCGACGCTCAGGACCTTGCGGTGCACGAACGCCGGCGTTTCAAGCTCGCGCGTGACGGGCCGGTAAGGTTCGTCGGCGATGGCCCACAGTGCCGCCAGCTCGTCCAGCTCGTCGGCGGCGCCGGGCATTGCCGCCGGCAACGCCAGCAAGACCAACCAGCACGTCCACTCGGCGCGCGGCCAGGGAGCGCGTCGGCTGCGTATAATGGCGCCCACGGCATTTCGCCCGGGATCGATCATGACTTTCCTACCGCGCTTGTTGTTTCTTGCCACCGCGTTGCTGGCCGCGGCGGGGGCATTCGCGTTCGAACCGTTCTTCGATGATAACCCCGCCACCCGGCACGCACCAGAATCGCCGCCGCTCACCGATCTCGATCTCGACGTCCTGATCTTGTGCGGAGACTGGGGCGCACCGGTCGAGGCTGCCGACTTCGAGGTCATGATGCTCGACGACGCGCATCGCGAGGCGCTTGGTCGCATTCGCGAGGCGCTCGGTCACCGGATCTTCTCGCGCGCCGACAACGCGGCCGAGTTCGTCGGCCAACTGCGGCGCGCGTGGTTCCAGCAGAAAGGATTCAAGCACGTCTTCTGCGGCGAACCCGGGGTGGGTCGCGACCTCGGCGGATTCCATTACGCGCCACGCTATTGGCAGGCCCAGGACCGGGGGTGGGCCGGCTATCGGCGATTGCTTCGCGATCATCGCGAGCGGCCGGTGGCCAAGTGTCGACAGCACTACCTGCGCGAACGCATCAAGCCGCCGGTATTCAACCTATCCATTGCCTTCGTCAATCCCGCGGACCCGCGCAACGACGTCAAGTGCCTGGGCGGCTACCATTACCAGATGAATGCCGAACGCTTGTTGATCGCCGCGACCGCCGCGTTCAAGCAGGCAAACCGTCGCGTGGGACCGAACGAGTCCACCGCCTGTTTCTTCGACACCCGAGTCGACGGCGTGGAAGCGCACGTGAGCAACCTGGTGATTCGCAGTCGCGCCATCCGCACCTTCTACCCGTTGGGCGACGAGCGCCCTTATTGCCGCAAGGATCGCCGCGACTATCGCGCCTGCCTGTGTTCAAGGTTGTAGGCGAGTGCAACGCGACATGAACGAGCATGCCTCGTTGATCGAGGGCGACGTGCGCGCGCACCTGGTGCGGCTCACCGTGCCGATGATCTGGGGCGTTCTCGCCATGATGTCGCTGAACGTCGTGGACACCTGGTTCGTCGCGCAACTCGGCGACGACGAACTCGCCGCGATGAGCTTTACCTTTCCCGTGGTGATGACGCTGGTGAGCCTGGGGATCGGGCTGATGGCGGGTACTTCGTCGGTGCTCGCCCGGGTCGTGGGCAGAGGCGACTGGCATCGCGTGCGCCGCCTCACCACGGACGCGTTGATCCTTGCCGGCGGCTGCGCGCTGGTGCTGAGTGTCATCGGGCTGCTCACCATCGATCCGCTGTTCCGGCTGCTCGGCGCCGAGGACCGGTTGCTTCCGCTGGTGCGCGATTACATGGTGGTCTGGTACGCGGGCTTCGTGGTGCTGCTGGTGCCGATGGCGGGGGTCGGCGCCATTCGCGCGGTGGGCGACGCGCATACCCAGGGCGCCATCCTCGTCGTCGCCTCGCTGGTAAACCTGGTCCTCGACCCGCTGCTGATCTTCGGCCTCGCCGGGTTCCCGGCGCTTGGCATCAGCGGCGCCGCGCTCGCCACCGTGATCGCCCGCGGCACGTCGCTGGTCCTTGGCTTTTATGTCATTCACTACCGCAAGGGCATGATGGACATGACGCTGCCAGGCGCGGCCGAACTGTGGCGCTCCTTCAGATCCATCGGTCACGTGGCATTGCCCGCCGCCGGCACCAACATGATCATCCCCGCCGCGACCGGCATCGTGGTCGCGATGATCGCCGGGTTCGGCGCCCCGGCGGTGGCGGGCTACGGCGCCGCCAGCCGGATCGAGTCCCTCGCCCTGGTGGTGTTCTTCGCCATGTCGGCCGTCATCGGACCGATCGTCGGGCAGAACCTCGGCGCCGGGAAGCGCGACCGAATCGCCGCGGCGCTGCGCGAATCCACTTTCGCCTGCCTCGTGGTGGGCACATCGGTCGGTATCTTGGTGATGCTCCTGGCGACGCCGCTGCTGGCGCTGTTCAGCGATGATCCACAGGTCGTGTCGAGCGGTCGCTGGTACCTGCTGATCAACGCGCCGATGTTCGGCGCGGCCGGCATCGTCATGGTGGTCAATGCTTCGTTCAACGGCGTCGGCAGGCCGGCGCCCGCGGTGGTGATCTCCACCCTGCGAATGTTCGGCATCATGGTGCCGGTTGCCTGGCTCGGCGGCCGCATGTTCGGCGTCGGCGGAATCTATGCCGGCCTGGCGGTGGCGAACGCACTCGCGGCGGCGCTCGCCTGGACGTGGTTCAGGCGCGTCGTCATCGGTGCGGGCACTGGGGGTGGCGAGGCTGCACCGGCGTCTTCGCGACGAGGATCCTGAATGACAGCGAAGCGGTCCGAATCATGAACCTGCTGTTCGATCTCGACGGCACGCTTACCGACCCGGCGCGCGGAATCACGACCTGCATCGCCCGCGCGCTTCGCGATGCCGGCGTCGAGGTGCCGCCGGCTGCGGTGCTGGAATCGTTTATCGGGCCGCCGCTGCTCGAGACGTTCGGCGCACTGCTCGGCGATGCCGAACGGGCCCGCGCGGCGCTCGAGAGCTACCGCGCTCACTATTCGGGCGAGGGTATGTTCGATTGCCGGGTACACGAGGGAATCGAAGCGAGCCTCGAACGGCTGGGAACGCGCCACCGATTGTTCGTGGTGACGTCGAAGCCGACGGTTTACGCGCTGCGTATCGTCGAGCACTTCGACCTGGCGGGTTATTTCGCCGATGTCTACGGCAGCGAGCTGGACGGTACCCGCGCCGAAAAGCAGGCGTTGATCGGACACGTGTTGCGCCGCGAGTCGCTCGCCGCCGCCGACACGGTCATGATCGGCGACCGGCGCCACGACGTGGAAGGCGCGCGGGGCAACGCCGCGTGCTCGATCGGCGTGCTTTGGGGATTCGGCAGCCGCGACGAGCTCGTCGCGGCCGGCGCGGACCGGCTGTGCGAAGCGCCGTCGTCGCTGGTGGACGTGGTCGCGTCGGGCGTTCGATGACACGGGCGCCGAGGCATCCATTGTTCGATGCGTGATCGACGACCGGGTCCGGATCAGGGGCGCATTCAATCCAGTTCGTCGTACACCTCGTCGAGCACTCGCGCCAGGATCTCGAACAGCTCGTCGACCTGCTCGTCGCTGATGATAAACGGCGGCGCCAGCACCACCGCCTGGCCGAGCGGCCGGCACACCAGGCCGTGGCGCAGCGCGCGGGTGGCGACTCGCTCGCTGATCTCGACCCGGTCGTCGAACGGCTTCTTGCTGTCCTTGTCCGCGACGAGTTCCAGCGCACCCATGAGCCCGACGCCGCGCGCCTCGCCAACCAGCGGGTGGTCCGCCATGGCCTCGAGCCGTTGCATGAAGCGCGGCGCCACGCGGCCGACATTGTCGAAGGCGCCCGCCTCGAGCTCGTCGAGAGCGGCCATCGCGATGCTGCAGCCGACTGGGTGCGCGCCGGTGGTGAAACCGTGCGGTACCTCGTCGTACTTGCGAACGGCGCGCTCGAGGCGCTCGCTGATACGCGGCGACAGGATCAGCGCGCCCATCGGGAAGAACCCGGCGGTGAGCACCTTGGATGCCACCACGATATCCGGTTCGAATCCGTAGTGCGCCGAGCCCCAGAACGAACCCGTGCGGCCGAAGCCGCAGATCACCTCGTCGGCGATCAATGGAATATCGTGGCGGCGCAGGACGGGGACGATGGCCTCGAAGTAGCCGCGCGGCGGCACGATGACGCCGCCGGCGCCCATCACCGGTTCGGCGAAGAAACCGGCGATGCAGCCCGGGCCGGTGTTGCGGATGGTGCGATCGAGTTCGTCGGCGAGGCGCGCGGAGAACGTCTCCTCGTCCTCGCCCTCGGCGGCTTCGCGCCAGTGATGCGGGCAACTCAGGAAGCGGACCTCGGGCAGCGGCAGGCCGGACGCCGAGCGCACGTAGTCCTTGCCGGTGAGGCTCGAGGTGGCGACGGTCATGCCGTGGTAGGCGTTGCGGCGGCTGAGAAGCAGCCGCCGGTGAGGCGCGCGCTCCGCCTCGGCCAGG
>JAUIDF010000237.1 GCA_030429125.1 Gammaproteobacteria bacterium
TCCTGTTCCCAGTAGACCCGCGGAATCTTGTAGATGTTGTCGACGTCGACCGCGGAGATCACCGCCTTTTCCTCGACGTTGGTGAACAGCGCGATCTTGCGGCGTGCGTCGTCGGGCAGCGGCTGGCGCACGCGGCACAGAACCACGTCGGGCTGGATGCCGATGCTGCGCAGCTCCTTCACCGAGTGCTGGGTCGGCTTGGTCTTGATCTCGCCGGCCACGCTGATCTCGGGCACCAGGGTCAGGTGGATGAACAGGGTGTTGGTGCGGCCCAGTTCGATACGCAGCTGGCGAATGGCCTCGAGGAACGGCAGCGACTCGATATCGCCGACGGTGCCGCCGATTTCCACCATGGCCACGTCCACGTTGCCGGCCGCGGCCTTGATGCAGGACTTGATCTCGTTGGTGATATGGGGAATGACCTGGACGGTGCCGCCAAGGTAGTCGCCGCGCCGCTCCTTGCGAATCACCCGTTCATAGATCTGCCCGGTGGTGAAATTGTTGTCCCGGGTCATGGTGGTGCGCACGAAGCGCTCGTAGTGCCCGAGATCGAGATCGGTCTCCGCGCCGTCGTCGGTGACGAATACCTCGCCGTGCTGGAACGGGCTCATGGTGCCCGGATCCACGTTGATGTAGGGGTCGAGCTTGAGCAGGGTCACGTCGAGCTTTCGGGCCTCGAGCAGCGCGCCGAGAGAGGATGCGGAAATACCCTTGCCCAGCGAGGAAACCACCCCGCCGGTGATGAAAACGTACTTGGTCATTGTGTTCCTGGCGCCGCCCGCGCGTCACGGTGGGAGTGGCTGAAGTATCGGGGGCAGCGACGCCTTTGGCGGACGCGACCGATCCCTGTCAGGTCGCGCGCCCGGGGCCCCTGTTCGGGTTTTTCGCTGCCAGCGGACGGGCTTGTAGCTTACCAGAGCGGATGTCCCGTCTCAACGACGCGCACCGTTGCAACGGGCGTCCGGGGGCCGCCGCGAGACGAGTTCGATGGACAGCGCCGGCCGACCCCCGCCGGCGCGATGCGAGCCGCTTTGTACCACGCCCGGGACGCACAGCAACTCGCCGTCGAGGCTCACGCGCGGCAGCACGCGGCGCAGCCACGGCGGCACCCCGGCTTCCTGGAATACCTTGCGCAGCGAACGCCTCGGGCCGCCGGGGCGCAGCCGGATGGAACGGTCGGCGGTGGCGAAATCCACCGTGAGGCTTACCCGCCCCGGGGGCAGCGCGATTCCGTCTCCCCGGCCTCTTCGCGCGCTGAGCGACAGTGGCAGCCCCGGAACATCGAAGGGCTCCGGTACCCGCCAGACAGTGGGCCCGGGCATGGCGGCCGGCAGCGGCGGCACCAGGTAAATGGCGTCGCGGTATCGACGTATCGACACGCCCGCCCAGGCGAAACTGCCCGTCGATACGCGTGGGTCGGCCAGCAGGTCGCGATGCAGCCGCCGCAGCCGCTGCCTCGAGGGCGGCGGGTAACCGGCCTCGATCATCCACCAGCGCAGCAGGTTCAGGCACTCGTCGGCCGGCAGGTCACCGAGGGCCGCGGTATTCAGGACCGGCGCGGTGGAGAGCGGATTGAAGGCATCGTCCACCCGGCACGCGTGCACCCCTCGCTCGGCCAACCGGTCGAGGATACCGGCCGCCTCGCCTGCGTTGATGGCGGCACGTGCCAGATTGCGTTCGGCGCCGGGCCAGCGCTCGAGAATGGCCGGGACCAGGCGATGACGAATGAAGTTGCGGTCGTGATCGAGGCCCTCGTTGGCCGGGTCGTCGATCCACTCGAGCCGGTGACTCCGTCCGTATTCGAGCAGGTCCTGCCGGGTCAACGACAGCAGCGGCCGCGCCAGCGTCCCGCCGGCAAAGGGGCGTTCCACCGGCATCGCCGCGAGCCCGCGGACACCGGCGCCGCGAACCAGGTTGTACAGCAGGGTCTCGGCCTGGTCGGCGCGATGATGCGCGGTGACCAGTACGTCCCCGGTGTTCACGTGCGTCGAGAACCAGGCGTAGCGCGCCTCGCGCGCCGCGGCCTCGACGCCGCCGGCCGTGTCGAGTGCCGCCAGCCTGTGTACGTGCAGCCCGACGTCGAGTCGCCGGCAGAGGGCGCGACAATGATTCGCCCAGTGTGGCGACGCCGGATGCAGGGCATGATCGAGGTGCAAAGCCGTCAGCCGCAAGGCGGGAAACTCGGCGCGCAGCGACGCGAGCGCGTGCAGCAGCACGGTGGAGTCGGGACCGCCGCTGAAGGCGACGAGACAACGACGGCCGTTGCCGATTTCGCACGCGGACAACCATCCGCGCAGCGTGTCGACCACCGGCAGCGGCGTCATCGGATCAATACGGCCCCGTCACGACTCCGTGAAGCGGCCATACCGGTTCAGCCGCTCGCGGCGCTGCGCGAGCAGGGTATCCGTGTCCATCGACGACAACTCGTCGAGCTGCTCGGCAATCGCCTTGCGAAGCAGGCGGCACATGGCTGCGGGGTCGCGATGGGCGCCGCCGGCCGGTTCGTCGACGACGACGTCGACCAGCGCCTGCTCCTTGAGCTGGCTTGACGTCATCTTCATGGCCTCGGCCGCCTCCGGCGCCTTCTCGGAGCTCTTCCACAGGATGGACGCACAGCCCTCGGGCGAGATCACCGAGTAGGTCGAGTAGCGCAACATCAGCAACCGGTCGCAGACGCCGACCGCCAGCGCGCCGCCGGATCCGCCTTCGCCGATGACCGCCGTGACCACGGGCACGCTGAGCGACGACATGAGGTAGATGCAGCGGGCGATCGCCTCGCTCTGGCCGCGCTCCTCGGCATCCACCCCCGGATAGGCACCCGGTGTGTCGATAAAGGTGATGACAGGCAGGGCGAAGCGGTCGGCGAGCCGCATCAGGCGCTGCGCCTTGCGGTAGCCCTCGGGCTTGGGCATGCCGAAGTTGCGGTACACCTTTTCCTTGGTGTCCCTGCCCTTCTGGTGCCCCATGACCACGACGCCGCGGTCGCCGAAGCGCGCCAGCCCGCCGACGATGGCGTGATCGTCGGCCGACATGCGATCGCCGTGCAGCTCGTTGAAATCGGTGAACATGCCGCGGATGTATTCCAGCGTGTACGGTCGCCGGGGGTGCCGCGCGAGCTGGGTGACCTGCCACGCCGAGAGGGACGAGAAGATGTCGCGGGTGAGCTTGTCGCTCTTGTTCTCGAGTTCCTCTATCTGCTCGGAAAGATCGAGATCGCTCTGCGCGCTGACCCGCTTGAGCTCTTCGATCTTGATCTCGAGCTCGGCAATGGGTTGTTCGAATTCGAGGTAGTTGGGATCCATGAAACCGTCGGGTTACCGGGTGGGGCACCGCCGGAGGCGGCGCGTCGGTGCTGGTGCCGTAGTGTAACCGAAACCCGCGCCGGCCCCGAACACCCGCCGACGGCGCGGCGGGCAACACGCGCGCCGTCAGCCGAATCGACGCGCCGGCGCCCGCTCGGCCTCCGCTTCCTCGTCCTGCCAGGTCAACAGTCCAGCTCGGTCGTAGTACCACGTTACCGCGTCGGCGCCGAGCCGGCGCTCGAGTTCGTAACGGAACGCGTCGTCGACGACAATGGCCCACGCGGCGCCGACGTTCAGGCGGCCGGTGTCGCCGTTGTCCCGCTCGTAGTCGATCTGGAGCCGGGTGACGGCGCCGTCGCGCGTCAACCGGGTTCGAAGCCAGGCCAGGGCCTCGGCACCCTCCTCGCCCGCTCGCACGCGGACCGCGATCCGCTCGAGCCACTGGCGGCGGGCCTGCGCCAGGTCGACGACTTCATTGGCGCGCATCTGCACGCGACCCGTGTAGTCGTCGATCTCGGTCGCGCCGCGCACCACCAGCACCGCGTCGCTGCGCAGCAGGTGCCGTCGGCGCGCAAACAGCCGCGAGAATACGCTGACTTCGATTCGAGCCGTGTTGTCATCCAGCGTGACGAAGGCCATGAGATCGCCGCGCCGCGTCTTCATGGTTCGCACCGCGGTCACCAGTCCGGCCACCAGCACGTCGCGATCGCCCACCGGCTTCAGGTTCTCGATGGTCGAATCGCGCAGGGAATCGAGCTCGGCGTGAAAATGCTCGAAGGGATGACCGGTCAGGTACAGGCCGAGCACCTCCTTCTCCGCCACCAGCCGGTCGTGCTCCGTCCACGGCTGGGCCGGCACCAGCGACTGCAGGTTGGCGCCTTCCGGAGCCGCCCCGAACATGTCGTTCTGCCCGCTCAGGGTGTCGCGCGTCTGCTTCTCGGCGAGATCGACTGCCTGGCCGAGATTGTGCATGAGCGTCGCCCGGCACGGCTCGATGCAGTCGAGCGCGCCCCCCCGTACCAGCGCCTCCAGCACGCGCTTGTTCAACCGGTTGCCAACCGTGCGACGGCAGAAATCGAACAGGTCCTCGAAGGCGCCGCCCTGCTCGCGCTCCTCGACGATACCGTCGACCGCCTTCTCGCCCACGCCCTTGAGCGCGCCGAGCCCGTAATAGACCGCCTCGCCGGTTCGCGGTCGAAAGTCGGTGCTGCAATGGTTCACGCTGGGCGGATGCACGCATAGCCCCATGGCGCGCGTCTCCGCGATCAGCGTGACGACCTTGTCGGTGTGCTCCATGTCCGCCGTCAGGCTGGCGGCCATGAATTCTGCCGGGTAGTGCGTCTTGAGCCAGCCCGTCTGGTAGGTCAGGAGCGCGTAGGCGGCCGAATGCGACTTGTTGAAGCCGTAGCCGGCGAACTTCTCCACCAGGTCGAAGATGGCGCCGGATACGTCCGCCGGCACGTTGTTGGCGGTGGCGCCCTCGACGAACACCGCCCGCTGCTTGGCCATCTCCTCCGGCTTCTTCTTGCCCATGGCACGACGCAGCAGGTCCGCCGCGCCGAGGGTGTATCCCGACAGCACCTGGGCGATCTGCATGACCTGTTCCTGGTAGAGAATGACGCCGTAGGTGGGTTCGAGAATCTCCTCCAGGGACGCGTGCGGATACTCGATGCGTTCGCGGCCGTGCTTGCGATTGATGAAGTCTTCGACCATGCCCGACTGGAGCGGGCCGGGCCTGAACAGGGCGACGAGGGCGACGAGGTCCTCGAAGCGGTCAGGCAACAGGCGCGTGATGATCTCCTTCATGCCGCGCGATTCGAGCTGGAACACCCCCGTGGTGCGGCCCGACTTGATCAGCTCGAACGTCGGTGCGTCGTCCAGCGGCAGGTGATCGATGTCGAGCGGTTCTTCGCGATGCTCGTTGACGAGTTTCACCGCGTTGTGAATTACGGTCAGCGTGCGCAGGCCGAGGAAGTCGAACTTGACCAGCCCGATGGCCTCGAGGTCGTCCTTGTCGAACTGGGTCACCGGCTGGGCCATGCCCGGCTCGACGTACAACGGCACGAACTCGCTGATGTTGTCGGGGGCGATGACCACGCCGCCGGCATGTTTGCCCACGTTTCTCGGCAATCCCTCCAGCAGGCGCGCGGCGTCCAGCAGCTCGGTGACTTCCTCCTCGTTCTCGTAGCGTTCCTTCAATAGCGGCTCGTCATCGAGCGCCTTGTCCAGCGTGATGCCGATTTCCATCGGTACCAGCTTGGCGAGCACGTCGACGTAGCCGTACGGGTGGCCCATGACGCGGCCGACGTCGCGCACGACGGCACGCGCCGCCATGGTGCCGTAGGTGATGATCTGGCTGACACGATCCGCGCCATAGCGTCCCGAGACGTAGTCGATGACCTCG
>JAUIDF010000238.1 GCA_030429125.1 Gammaproteobacteria bacterium
TGGTGTTCGGACTGGGCCTGGCGCAGGTCGGCGTCACCACCGTGATCATCGGAGTCCTCCTGATGACGGTGTTCGCGCTGGACTTCGCGGCCTCGTTGCTGATCGGCTTCGCGGTCTCGCTGTCGAGCACCGCCTTCGTGCTGCAGCTGCTCGGTGAGCAGCACAAGCTCAACAAGCCGCATGGTCGCGCCGCCTTCGGCGTACTGCTACTGCAGGACGTCGCGGTCATTCCGGCCATCGCCATCCTCAACGCCATCGCCAGCGCCAACGGCGCCGAGGGCGGGCACGCATTCAATCCGCTGTATGCCGTGGTCGTCATCGCCGGCCTGGTGGCGGCACGTTACGTGCTGCGCCCGGCGCTGCGCTTCGTCGCCGCCTCGGGCATTCACGAGTTGTTTTCCGCCGCCGCGCTGACCATCGTCATCGGCGCCGCCCTGGCGATGGAAGTCGCCGGACTGTCCATGGGACTCGGCGCCTTCGTCGCCGGCATGATGGTGGCCGACTCCGAGTATCGCCACCAGCTGGAAACGGACGTCAATCCGTTCAAGGGCCTGCTGCTCGGATTGTTCTTCATCTCCGTGGGCATGGTGACGAACCTCGAACTGCTGGCGGCGCAGCCGCTGCTGGTCGTCTCGCTGGCCCTCGCACTGGTGGCCGTGAAAGCCCTGCTGATCGTACCCATGGCATGGTATTTCAAGCGCGACTTCGCCGAATCGCTGCGCACGGCGCTTGTACTTTCGCAGGGTGGCGAGTTCGCCTTCGTGCTGCTCACCGCCGGCGTCGGCGCCGGACTGGTCGGCAGTGAGCTGTCGGAGATCGGCATCCTCGTTGTCACGCTGTCCATGGTCACCACGCCGCTGCTGGTAACGCTGGGTGACCGCCTGCTCGAACGCGGCGGGCCGACGCGCGAGTTCGACGACATCGACGCGCCGCCGAAGCGGGTGGTAATTGCCGGCTTCGGCCGCTTCGCCCAGATCGTCGCGCGCGTGCTCGCCATGCGCGGTATTCCGTTCACGGCGCTGGAATCGAGTCCCGGCCAGGTCGACGTGGTGCGCACGTACGGCAACGAGATCTACTACGGCGACGCCACGCGACTGGACCTGTTGCGCAATGCCCACGTCGAGCAGGCCAGCGCCTTCGTGCTTGCCGTGGACGACGCGGACACGTCGGTGCGCATCGCCAGGCAGGTGCGTGAGACCTGCCCGAAGGTCACCATCATGGCACGCGCACGCGACCGCGATCACGAACTGCGCCTGCGCGAGCTCGGCATTAACTTCGTGATCCGCGACACGCTGCTGTCGAGCCTGAGCCTCACTGGCGACCTGCTGCGGCATCTGGGCTTCTCCGATGAGGAAGCCCGGTTATCGATTGACCGCTTCAGGGAGCACGACGAGCGCACCCTCGAAAAACAGGCGGCGGTGTTCCACGACGATGCTGCCTATCGCGAGGCCGCCATGGACGCGGCACGACAGCTTCGCGAGCTGTTCAGCGAGGATGCCGAGCAGGCGAAGGGATCGCGCGAGGGCGACTGAGCGCCATCGCGCTGGCAAACGGCCCGCTGGCGCTATCGTCCTTCACCCCTGGCTGTACGACGCGCGAGCGTCGCTTCCAGGTGAGGATACTCGAGGGTAATGTCGAGCACCTCGAGCAGGCGGCGATTGCCGATGCGGCGCGACTCCAGGGCATAGGACAGCATGGCGGGCGAGAGCACGGTTCGTGCCTCGTGCAGCGACACTTCGGGCGGGCGCGGCAGGCCCAGGGCGTCGGCGACCCTGAGGAAGTACGTGGTCATGCGGCTCGGATGACCGTCGGTGGCGTTCAGTACCAGGTTGACGCAGTCGGCATCGAGCGCGGCAAGACAAACCCGGGCGAGGTCCTCGGCGTGGATGCGATTGGTATAGCCGGACTCGGACTCGACCAGGACCGGGAGTCCTTTTCGCAGGCGCGCCTCGGGCAGGCGATCCTCGGCATAAATGCCGGGTACGCGAAGGACGACATGGCCGCCGCCGGTGCGCACCGACCACTCGGCCACGACCCGCTCCGCGTCGAGTCGCCGACGGCCGCGATCCGTGTGCGGAGCGGGTGGCGTGTCCTCGTCGATCCACGCGCCGTCGCAGTCACCGTAGACGCCGGTCGTGCTCACCAGCACCAGGCGCGCGATCCCGTTGCCATGACGATCCAGGAACCGCGCGAGTCGCGGATCGCGAGCGCCTTCGCCGGGCGGCGGCGCGAGATAGATGACGCGAGCGCCATCGAAGGCGAGTGCATGCACGGCGCCATCGTCGTCCAGGTCCACGCGCCGGGCAACGGCGCCGGCATCGCGTGCGGCGTCGACACTCGACTCACTGCGCGCGACGGCGACCGGCGTGATACCCGAGGCAACGAGACGACGAACGATGCGCCGACCGATGTCGCCGCAGCCGATGATCCACGGCGTATCCAGCCTCTGCACGATCACTTCCCGGCGAACTGCCGCGCCAGCTCGTACCAGCGCGCCGGCGAGATTCTCGCCACCAGCTCGAAGCCGCCGGCGCCGTTGGGCCGGAACACCACGCCCTCGGCCTCGTCGGGGTAGACCGGCGTCGCGTTGCGGGCCACGTTGCCATGGGCCACGAGAACGGTGTTGGTGCCGGCGGCGGGCTCGCTCGCGAGCAGCGCCCTGGCTCGCCCGATCACCGCTTCCCGGCCGCCGACGAAATGCGCGGACCGCAGGTTCATGAGGTCGTCGGTGGCTTCGACCTCGCCCACCGCCATCAGCGACGCGGTTTTCATGGTGCGACAGTACGGACTCGCGAGCACCCTGCCGACCGGCACACGCAGGGCCCGGATTGCCTCGCCGACCCGCGTCGATACGGTCCGGCCTTCGTCCGACAGCTGGCGCACCCTGGCGCCGTCGCAACTGCGCGTATCTTCCAGCGAGTCGATCGCGTCTCCCTGCGACCAGTCGGTCTGTGCATGACGGAAGTAGATGTTGTAGCCGCCGGCACGCAGGGCGTCGACGAGCGTCCCGTCGGTCGGCTGGGCGACGACAGCCGCGCACGCAATCGCCGAGGCGATGGCGACCAGCGCGGCGGCTAACGAACGGGTTCGTGTCATTTAACGGCTCCGGTTGAATTCCATACCGCTCTGGTTGACCGGCGATGAACCCGGCGGTTCCCGAATCGGGGTTCGCCGCTGCAACGAATGTTTCACGGAGTGGATAGATAAATGATTAACAAATATTAATAATGTTGCGTGGCCGTCGTTCAAGTATTCTTTCTTTGGAGGTGTACCATCGAAAGTGGTGCCTCACCGCGCGACAAGCCGGGGGCAGGCCATTCGACGTCGACGGCTTGTGGCCGCGGAACGAAAAGAGTCGGGGCAATAACAACAATGGAGACGACCAGGGTGGGGATCATTGCGACAGCGCGGCTCGCCGCGACGGGCATTCTTTGTGCCGCCTTTCTCTCGGGGTGCGGGACCTTAACCGGCATACCGAGTCACGGCGGCGGCAAGCGGTTCGCCATCGAGCAGGAACTCGTCTCCGGCACCGCGCGCGCCGCGGCGAAGGACTTCGACGTATCGGCCATCCGGGGACGGCGCGCGGCGATCTATCTCACGTCCATCGGCGACGTCGGCACGGGCAACCTGCTGGGTGGCCGCCTGTCGCTTTCCGCCCTGCTGCGCGGTGAGGCCATCAACAGCCCGGTGGTGGAAGAGCGGGCGGACTTCACGCTGCTGGACACCGTCACCACCAGCACCAGCGATACGACCACGCGCACGAGCAGCAGCACGCGTGCGGGCACCGACGCCAGCACGACGGCGTCGAGCGAGGACAATGCGAGCACCTCGGCTGGCGGTTCCACGTCCACCACATCGGCCACGGGCAGCTCCACCACGACGACGGACAGCGATTCGCGGACGTCCACGTCCAGCCGCTCGAACTCCGACAGCCGCACCGTGACCAACGCACAGGTTGTCAGCCCCGAGGCCACGCGGCGCACGACACGCACCAACGACGAGGGACTCAGCACCGAGGTCGGCATCGGCTACAGCGGCATCGGGGGCTACGAAACGTCCCAGGTGGTCGTCGCTCGCGACACACAGTTCCTTTCCGCCATCATCCAGGCCTACCTCGTGCTGAGCGGCGTATTCGTGGTACCGCCGGAATTCGCCGAAGTGGACGTGTACGTCACCGTGGACGTGTTCGGCACCATCCGCTCGCGCGAGGACTGGCTGGTGAAGAACGCCGAGGTGTTGCGTGCCAAGACCGCCATGGAGCTCGCCGCCATCGACCGGCGCACCGGCGAAGTGCTGATTCCACCGCAGGTATCGAGCTACGAGGCCGAGTACCGCGAAGACTTCGCCTTCTGGATGGGACCGCACAAGACGGCGAAGTCGATCAAGAAATCCGACGGCCTTTTGTCCGACTACACCACGCTGATCAAGGCCTCGAACTGAGGCGGGGGACGCCATGAAGCGGAACCGACCACGACGGATCGCGATTCGGCGCGCGAGCCACCGTGTCGTCGGTGCCGCCCGACGCTCGCCGGCGTGGCCCCGATGGTGTCTCCCGGTGATCGTTGCCCTGCCGGCGACGCTACAGGCCGGCTCGCCCTTCGCACCCAACGCGTTCGGCGACCTGAACGCGCACCTGCAAAGCCACGGCGCCGCCGTGCGCCACGCCAACGCGCCCGCGCAGACCGGCGGCCACCACGATCCGAACGCGGTTCTGAACTTTGCGCGGCAGTACCTGAGCCTTCGGCTCGACTTGCCGCTGAATTTCGACCCGGGCGGCGGTCCCCAGGGTGGCGGTTCCGGCGGCAGCGGCGGACTGGGCGGCAACCTGGCCACGGACCTGTTCGTGCAGCAGCAGGTGGCGATCGAGAACTGGGCGCCCGGCGGCGCGAACTTCCCGGCAACCTTCAACGACCGCGGCACGCTGGTCGCCCAGGACGGCAGCGTGGTCATCACGCCGACGTCGTCCTGGCAGATCGGCAACTTCAACCTGCAGACCGCGGCGATCAACGGCCAGTACAGCTTCGTCAATGACATCGATGCGCCACACGGCGCGAACGTGCACTCGCCGTTCGACGTCACGGCAGGCGCCTCGGGCTCCGCCGACACCACCACCGACACGTCCGAGGTGCGGGTGGACCTGCAGTGGGTCGGCATCTACAGTCATCCCGAGGAAGCCTACGATCCGCCCCAGGGCGGCGGATACGCACCGCCCATCGGCGCGCTCGATTTCTTCACCTTCGACATCCAGGGCAATGCCGCGGCGCAGTATTTCAGTCCGACCGGGCTCGGCGGCTCCAACCAGCAGCCGGGTCTGCCGGACCTGCCCGACCTGCCGCCGCTTCCCGATTTCGACAACCCGCTGCTGCCGAACGAACTGACCGGCCTCAATCCGTACGCGCCGCAGCTTTCCAATTCGCCGAACAACAACCCGTACAATCCGTACAACCCGCAGCGCTACGTCAATTCCGACTACAACCCGTACAACCCGACCTCCTACGTCGACCCCAACTACAACCCCTACAACCCGACTTCCTACACCGACCCGAACTACAACCCCTATCTCGCGTCGAGTCCTTACAACGCCGGCGGCGGCGGCGGCAACGACGCCCTGCTCGCCGCCCTCGGCGGAAGCGCCGCGAACGTCCACAACCAGAGCCAGTTCGACCTGACCTGGCTGACC
>JAUIDF010000239.1 GCA_030429125.1 Gammaproteobacteria bacterium
AGAAGGGGGACGTCCTGCTGGTGTTCTACACGGGGGACGACTGACCCGCCCGGCGCGCGTTCGCGATGGCCGCGCGCGTGACTGGTCCGGGCTCATGAGTTAAAGTTACGGCCCTTTAATCCATGCCGCGTCGATCGCCGCCCCGTGCGGACGCTCGGTGGAACGGAAAACATCTGAATCGAGTAACAGACTGGGGATTGCTTCGTATGCACGGCAGATTTCTTATTCGTTTGACGACCAGCCTGGGCGCGCTCGCCCTTCTGAACGGTCCCGCCGTGGCCGGGTCGGCAATCACCGCGATGCTGGACACCGGCATCAACGGCGGTACGCTCACCAGCGTTCGCGTTCCCGGATTCGATTTCGTCGACAACGACGCCGATCCGACGGATCACGACGACGACGAGCATGGCACCCAGCAGGCGCGGATTTTCAACAATCATGCGCCCACCTCGCGCATCATGCCGCTGCGCACCTACTCGGGCAACGGCGACGCCGGGCGCATGCTGCTCACGCGCGGCCAGGCGGCCATCGACTTCGCACTGCGTAATCCCGATGTCAAGATCATCACCCTGAACCGTCTGCAGCCCGTCGATGTCGGCCGGCTGCAAACCGCCGCCAACCGGGACGTCGTGGTACTGATCAATGCCGGCAACCAGGGGCAGGGCAATCCCCAGGGCAGCGCCACCCTGATTCCGCAGCTCGGCGGCCGCGGCCTCATCGTCGGCGGCCACCGTTCCGACGGTACCATCGCCGGCGAGAGCAACCGCCCCGGCCCCTCGTTTGCCGAGCACACCATCACCGCGTTGTACACGTCGCCGTTCTCGAGCATCGACGGGACCTCGTTCGCGCTGCCGCGCGTCGCCGCCGCGGCGTCGCGGGTGAAGCGTCGCGACCCGCACCTGACGCCACTGCAGGTCGTGGAAATCCTCAAGCGCACCGCCATTGATGCCGGCAGTCCCGGCGTGGACGCGGTTTACGGGCATGGATTGCTCAACGCCACCGCGGCGTTCGAGGCGGTCGGCAAGATCGAAGTGCCCGACGGCGGTGGTGGTGGCGGCGGCGGTTCGTCCTCTTCGAGCGGTGCGGCAGCGGCTGGCGCCCTGGTGGTCGGCGGCGGTCTCTATGCCCTGTTCAAGCGAAACGAGCGTCTCAAGCGCACGTTGATCCTCGACGAGTTCGGTCGCAGCTTCTGGCTCGACATGACCGTGGCCGCGCCGCGCCGCGATCGATCGCCGACGCTGAACCTCGTCATGGCCGACCTCGAGCGCGAGCAGCGCGTGGTACCCCTGTCGCAGACCGCGGACATGCAAAGCTACGCCGTGATCAAGGCCAACGCCGACGACTTCCGCGCCCAGTTCGACGTCGACGACGGCGACTATCGCGGCGCGGAGAACGTCAGCTACAGCTTTCACAGCGTGCACCGCGCCGGGCGCGAGATGGCTTTCTCGCTCAACGACAGCCAGCGCGACCAGTTCGGCGCGCTGTCCCTGCTCGATGCCGGCGCCGCCAAGGTGGATTTCGTCGGCGGCGACGCGCTGGGCGCACCCTTCATGGGCTTCACCGAGGAGGGCCTCAGTTCCGCGTTCAAGTTCAATGCCGGTGACAACGTCAGCGTGAAATTCGGCCTGTCCGCCAACGACGAGGAGCGTCGCTGGGGTCTGGAGAGCGACAGCGCGTTCTTCGAGACGAGCTACGAGACGCCCCGTTTCGGCATCGCGGTACAGATCGGCGAGTTGCACGAGGACGGCAGCCTGTTTGGCGGCGCCTCCGACGGCCCGTTCAGCGTCGATGCCGCGCGCACCCTCTCCCTGGGTCTTTCCGGTCGATACAACCTCGCCCCCAACACGGCCCTCATCGGCAGCTACACGATTGGCATGACCGACGTGAAGCACAAGGACCCGAGCCTGCTCAGGAATTTCTCGACGGTGAAGAGCGACAGCTACGGTGCCGGTATCGTCAGTTTCGACGTGCTTCGCCGGGGCGATGCCCTCGGCGTCGGCGTGTTCCAGCCGCTGCGGGTGACCGGCGGCGAGGTGGATTCCACGGTCCCGTATGCCCGCGACATCGAGGGGAATATCTTCTCGAACACGGATCGCTACAGCCTCGTCCCGGACGGCGCCGAGCGAAACTACGAGCTGTACTACAGCATGGATGTCGGCCGCAATGTCCGGTTCGGTTCGCACTTCATGTACCGCGACCAGCCGCTGCACGACGCCGACGCCGACCGCGAGCGCGTGGTCATGTTCACCCTCGATCGCGACTTCTGAATGATCCATGCGGGCCGGGTCGCCCCTCGGCGACCCGGCGCCGTCCCCGGCCGGCGCGGCGTTGTTTCCCGTCGCCGCGCCGCCGCCCTCGACGGCGCGCCTGCGCCAACCGATCCGTGAGCCGATTTCTTCCGAATCCCCGTACCGATAGCGCCCCGACCGCGCACGGGTCGAGATGAGTCCGCGGCCAACACGCGTTCTGCTGATCAGCACCCAGCCCTTCTTCCAGTGGCGAGGGAGCTCGATCCGGGTCAAGTTCAACCTGTTGGCACTGGAGTCGACCGGTTACTCGGTGGACCTTCTCGCCATGCCCTACGGCTCCGACGACGCCGGCGTATCCGCCCGCGTCTACCGCGCGCCGAGGCTCCCCGGCGTGCGCGACCTGCCCATCGGCCCGTCGCCCGCGAAGATGTTGCTGGACGTGTCGCTGCTCTTCCAGGCCCTGTACCTCGTCGCGCGCCATCGTTACCGCGTGGTCCACGCCACCGAGGAAGGGGGGGTGATCGCCTGGCTGGTAGCGCGCCTGAGCGGCGCGCGCTGCATCTATGAAAAACATTCGGACCCGGCATCCTACGCGGGTAGCGGCCTGCGCAACCTGCTGATGTCGGTCTATGCGAGGGTGGAGGCGTTCACCGCGCGGCACGCCGATGCCGTCATCTGCACCGGCCCCGGTCTCGAACGACAGGCGCGTGCCTACGCGCCCGAAGCCGTGATTCATCACATTCCCGATATTCCGTCCTCGCTTTCGTCGCCCGACGCCGCCGTCGTCGCGCAACGTCGAAACGAGCTGCGCGATTCCCCCGGCGACGTGGTCGTCACCTACGTCGGTTCCTTCGCCGTCTACCAGGGTATCGACTTGCTGTTCGAGGCCATGCCGCGCGTACTCGACCGGTTTCCCCGCGCGCGCTTTCTCGTCATCGGCGGCAGCCGGCAGGAGATCGACGCGCGCCGGCGGTCGCTCGGCGAGTACGCGGCGCGGGTGCGATTCGCGGGGCGCATTGCGCCGGACGAGTTGCCGGCATGGCTCGAAGCGTCGGACATACTTCTCGTGCCCAGGCTCGCCGGTATCAACACGCCGTTGAAGGTGCTGGACTATTTCAAGGCGGGCGGCGCCATCGTCGCCACCGACACCGAGGCCAACCGGCTTATCCTCGACTCCGCCTGTGCGCGCCTGGCGGATCCCGAACCGGATGCATTCGCCGACGCGATCGGCGCCCTGGTAGCCGATCCCGAGGCGCGCCGGCGGATCGCCGAAGAGGGTCGGCGACGGTATCGCGAGCGCTACAATTTCGACGTGTTCAGGTCCCGGCTGGCGGACGTCTACCGCTCGTTGTCCGGCGCTGCGGGGGGCACCAATGCGATTCCTGGTTGACACTCACGTGCACATCTACCCGTTCTACCGGGTGGCGGCCGCGCTCGATTCGCTGGTCGACAACATGCCGGCGTCGACGGCGGACGTGCGCATCGGCTGCCTGACGGAGCGCCAGGACTGCTTCGTCTTCGACCGGCTGGCCGAGCGGGGGATCGCCGATGCCGACGCCGCCTACGACGTGCAAAGGCAATCGCCGACCCTGATCCGCCTGGTCCGGCGCCGCGACGGCGCCGGGCTGTTCCTGGTTGCCGGGCAGCAGATCGTCACGGCGGAGAACATCGAGGTGCTGGCGCTGAACACGGCGTCGCGGGTCGCGGACGGCCAGTCGGCGCCGGCCACCGTCGACGCCGTGCTCGCGGCCGGTGGCCTGCCCGTCGCCGCCTGGGGTTTCGGCAAGTGGGTCGGCGGCCGCGGCGACGTGGTGAGGGACCTGTTGGCCCGTTTCCGGCCCGACCAGTTCGCCCTCGGGGACACGACGATGCGGCCGCACGGCTGGGCGACACCGTTTATAATGCGCGCCGCGCGCCGCCGGGGATTCCACGTGCTGGCCGGCTCCGATCCGCTGCCGTTCGACGGCGAGGAACGCCGGCCCGGCAGCTACCACTCGGTCGTCGAGTCAGCCGGCGCGACGCCGGCCGACCTCGTGAACGGCCTGTTGACCCTGCCGCCCGAAAGTCTGCACAGCGGCGGTTCGAGGGGATCGCCCGTTAGCGTGGCGCAACGACTCCTGGCCCACCGGCGGGCCGCCCACTGACACATTCCGGTTCGATTCATGCAGTCCATCGAAACACGCCTGGCACCGTACCGCGGTCGTACCGTGCTGGTCACCGGCGCCACCGGTTTTACCGGCCGGGTGCTCACGCACAAGCTGCTCGCCGCCGGCGCCGATGTGCGCGCCATCGCGCGGTCGAGTTCCGATCTCGGCGACCTGGCCGACGTGGGCGTGACATGGTTCCGCGGCGACGTCTTCGATCCGGAGGTGGCGCAGCGCGCCGCCGATGGCGTCCACTTCATTTTTCACCTGGCCGCGGCCTTTCGCGAGGAGAAGTCCACCGACGACGATTTCCGCAAGGTGCACCTCGACAGCACCCGGCTGCTCGCGAAGGCGGTGCTGGGCGGCGAGGGATTCGAGTGCTTCGTGCACGTGTCGACGGTGGGCGTGCACGGCCACATCGAGGGTGCCCTGGCGGACGAGGATCATCGATTTTCGCCGGGCGACGGCTACCAGCGCACCAAGCTGGAGGGCGAACAGTGGATCAAGGCCTTCGGCGACGAGAACGGCCTGCCCTACACCATCGTGCGGCCGGCGCCGATCTTCGGCCCGGGCGACATGCGGCTGTTGAAGATCTTCCGCATGGTCAACAAGGGTTACCTGCTGATGCTGGGACGCGGGCGCGGCATGTATCACCTCGTCCACGTGGACGATCTGACCAATACCATCGCGCTGGCCGGTCTCGTGCCGGGCGCGCGCGGGCAGGCCCTCATCAGCGCAGGCGACGAACCGATTTCCATCGAGGACATGTCGCGCATCATCGCGCGGGCACTGGGCCGCAAGGTGCGTACCGTGCGGCTGCCCATTCAGCCCTTCTACTGGGCCGCCGATATCTGCAGCGTCGTGTGCAAGCCGCTCGGTATCGCGCCGCCCATCTATCGGCGGCGCGTGGATTTCTACACCAAGGATCGCCAGTTCGACAACGGCAGGATCCGTCGCTGCCTGGAATACGAGTTCGGCTACGACAACGAGAAGGGCATCGTGGAGACCGCGAACTGGTATCGCGAACAGGGCCTGCTCGGCTGAACATTGACCCCCGGCGCGGCCCGGAACGATCCATCGAGGCAAGACATGAAACGAATCACCGTGCTAGGCAACAACTCCGGACGCAATGCCGGCGACGCCGCGATTCTCGGCAACATGCTGCGGGACATCTCCGAGTTGTATCCCGACGTCGTGTTCAAGGTGCCGACCACCCATCCTGCATTCATCCGCCAGCACTTTGGCCAATTCAATGTCAAGCCGGTACCGTTGCTACCCTGGTACGGT
>JAUIDF010000240.1 GCA_030429125.1 Gammaproteobacteria bacterium
TGAGTATTGCGGACCCGTTCGATTTCACGCGCGAGGGCGTCGTGATAGGGCTGCCAGTACTGGCGCACCCGGCGCGCGGTTTCCTGGTCGTCCGGTTCCTCGCCGCCATGGTAGATCGGCGTACCGTCGAACAACGACTCGGGAATGAGCCCGGTGCCCTGTTGTCCCGGGTACAACGCACGATCGTCGGCGGGCCGGTTGAGATCGACGACGTAGCGGCTGTAATTGGCCTGCAGGACGGTGGCGTCGATCTCGCGGGCGTAGTCGTACAGCCGGGGTACGTGCCAGTCGGTGTCAGGCAGCGCCGCCGCCGCAGCGGTCAGTCGCGACTCCAGGCGCGGCGGCATGGCGAGGCCGGAATGCGGCATGCTGAGAATGAGGGGGGAAAGGCCTCGGCTCAGTCGAAAGATTTCCATCCGGTTACGGGCTCCAGTGGGCTTTGGTCGCGGCGTCCGGCATGCCGATCGGCGGCCGGAGCGAACAGTTTAAGGCCACGCGCCGGGTGACTGTATGACCGCCCGGTAACGGCGGTTCAATCGAGTTCCACCAGCGCGTCGATCCGGGCGTCGACAAAAATCGGCGACACGTTCAAGGCCTCGGCAATATCGTAGATGACGGCGCGCTCGGCGTCGCGGTCGTCGTCGGCCGACGGCAGCATCAGGCACAGGTCCCTGAGCACCTGCATCAGCCCGCTGGTGCTTGCCTGTTCACGAGCCTGGCCGATTCGCAGCGGCAGGTCCGCGATGATGCGGTCGAGATCCAGCTTGTCGCTGAACGATCCCTTGCCGAAGAATTCCTCGAATACCTTGGTCTCGCGCTCGCTGATGGCGCCGTCAGCCCGGGCGATGGCGATGCAGCCGGCGAACAGCAGCCGGCGCATGGCCTCGGCGGCGCGTGTGCGGCCGTCGAGATAGCTCGGCTCCATCAGCGCCATGATGCCCTGTACGCCAAGTTCGAGCGCCTCCTCGCTGATGCCATCCGGGCGCGAGAACCGGGAATCGTGAAACAGCTTGAGTGCCTTCACCCGCATCGGGCTGAATGGATGGGTGGAAAACCAGTCCTCGGGCGGCGCCGCGGAGGCCGGGTCGGTGCCGGCCACCTGCATGTCGTCGACCTGGCGGAGGAACTCGTCCGGATCGAACCGCACCACGTCGTCGGATAGTCCCGAGGCGAGCCGGAACAGGGCGCGCGATACCGCGTGGGGGTCGTTGGCGCACCAGGCGCCTGCGCGATCGGCGGAGATCTCCGCATACCTCGACCAGGCGAAGAGTTGCAGGGCGAGCTGCGGCGTAGGCCGCGCGTCGCCGCGCAGCAGCAGCCCGATGGGAATGTCGTGGTGCCGGTAGAGATGGTGACCGAGTTCATGGCCCATGACGAAGGCCAGTTCCGCGCCGCGGAAGGCCTCGAGCAGGCTGGAGGAGAACATGATGAACAGACGGCCCGACTCGGGCTTTACGCAGGCGGCGTTGAACGTCGGGCTGTTGTAGACGAACAACTCGAGCGGGATGTCGATCCCCAGCCGTTCCATGCAATGGTCCCGCGCCGCATGCACGGCGGGCGCCATGGCCGCGTTCAGGCGAACGGACGTGGCGAGGAGATGGCGTCGCACGCCGCCGGGTCCGGTTTTCTCGCGACGCCGGATCGCCTCGTTCACGCGCGCGACGTCGGGATGTTTCAGCAGGCTCTCGAAGATCTGCAGGTCGTTCTGGCAGCGAATGTCGTGGGCTGTCGGGTTCATGGATGGCCTGTCGTCGGACGACGTCTTCAGTGGATACCAGTGTATCAAACCAAGGACTTTCGACCGCTGGCGCATCGACGGGAAAGTTGATGCCCGGCGGTCGACTCATGCGTTCCTTGGCGTGACCCGGTAGGCGCATCGACGCGCGCCGGCCAGAACATGATCGACGCGTTCGACGTCGGCAAGCGGCGCGAGCACGGTTCGAAACAGTTCCAGCTCGGAGCGGCAGAAGCCCTGGCACGTTCGTGCCGCGGCACAGATGGGGCAATGATTCTCTACCACCAGGTACTCGCCGGTTTCGTGCCGATGCCATTCGGCCATGTAGCCCTCGCGCGAACGCATGTCGCACAGGGAGGCGACCCGGTCGGCGAGTTCGTGCAGAGGTTCGAGTCGTGCCCGGTAAGTGTCGAGCGTGACCTGCTCGCGGCGGCGAATGAGCGCCTCCAGGCCGTCTTCGCCGAATACCTCGCGGGTTGCCTCGATCAATTCGACGGTCAGGTCGTGGTGACGGTCCGGGAACCGGGCGTGCCCCTTTTCCGTGAGGCACCAGAACCGGCGCGGTCGTCCGCGGCCCGACTTGCGGTCCCTGGCCTCGACCAGCCCGGCACTCGCGAGCTTGGCGAATTGCTGCTGCACGCCGGCGGCGGTGATGCCGAGCGCCCGTGCCGCGTCCGGGCCGCTGGTGGCGCCGCGCCGCTTGAGCAGGAAAAGTAGCTTCTCGCCAGTGTCGTTCATCGGATTGATATTATATAAAGATTATGCTTTATTAAAAAAGACATTTAATCAAAATATCGGCACCGGCAGTGGATGGCAAGTTTGACGAACGCCCCGTTTCCTGGCGCGAACTCCTGAACCGGGACCATGCCGCCACGCTGGCGCTGGTGTCCATGGGGGTGTGGCTGCACGCCGCGGATTCGCTGCTGGTCGCGACCATGATGCCGGCCCTGGTGGCGGATATCGGCGGTGCGCCGCTGGTCGCGTGGACGGTGGCGCTATACGAGGTGGGGTCGATCGTCGCGGGCATCTCGAGTGGCCTGCTGGCCGTTCGTCATGGCATTCGCGCGCCGATGGCGGCTGCCTCGATGCTGTTCGCGGCGGGCTGCGTGCTCAGTGGGGCGGCGCCATCGATGCCGCTGGTGCTGCTGGGCCGGTTGCTGCAGGGATTCGGTGGTGGCGGGCTGGTCGCTCTTTCCTTCGTCGCCGCCGGTCTGATGTTTCCACGCCGCCTTGTCGCGCGAGTCATGGCGGTGGTGTCGACGTTGTGGGGTGTTTCGGCCTTCCTCGGGCCGTTGGTGGGTGCCTTGTTCGTCACCCACGCCAACTGGCGCTGGGGATTCGGGTTCTTTGCCGTGCAGGCGATCGCCCTCGGCGCGTGGATCGTGTCGCGGCCCGACCGGCCATCGGAAACCGACGCGGCGAGCGCTGCGCGCGGCATGCCGTGGCCGGGGTTGTTGCTGGTTGGCGTCGGTGTCGTATGGGTCGCCGCGGCCGGTATCACCGGCGGTGCGGCAGCCACCTTCGCCTGCCTCGTTGCGGGATTCGGCTGTCTTGCCGGGTTCCTGGTGTTCGACTATCGGCGCGGACCCGATCGGCTCCTTCCCCTGGCGGCGTTCGACGGCCGTACGCGAGCCGGCTCGGCATTGCTCATGGTCATGATGTTCTCGATCGCCACGATCGCGCTCGGCACCTACGGTCCGCTGCTGCTGACGCGGGTACACGGCGCCTCGGTGCTGGTGGCGGGCTACGTCCTGGCGCTCGAATCCGTCGGCTGGTCGGTGGCGGCAGTGGCCGTTTCGGGCGCGCCGGAGCGGCTCGATGCGCGTTTAGCCGCAGCCGGCATGTCAGTGGTGGCGGTAAGCACGGTCGGACTCGCCTTCGCCATGCCCCAGGGCCCGGTCTGGCTGGTCACCGTCTTCGCCGTCATGGCCGGCGCGGGCTTCGGCATGGCGTGGACGTTCGTTCTCCGGCGCGCCACCTCGCACGTTCCCCGGGGCGAACGCGAGCGGATCGCGGCCGCCTTTCCCACCGCCCAGCGCCTGGGCTATGCGCTGGGCGCCGCCATGATCGGCATCGTTGCCAACGGTGCCGGCATGGCCGATGCGGATACCGCCGGGGAAGCACGCGTCGTCGCGCGCTGGGTGTTCATGGCCTGTGCGCCTTTCGCTCTCGCGGGGCTGGCCGCCGCGTTTCGGTTTGCCACTGCGCCGCCGGATGGAGAATGATTTCCTAACAGGGTTTTCGTCCGGCCCGTGCCCGCCGCGCATCGGCCGGCGCGGGGTCGCCGTCATGGACAAGCTGCGCGACGGGTGTCGAACAAGCCGGCCGGCCGGTCGACCCGGATAATCATGAGCCGAGGACTTCGCGGCGGGCGCGTTCGCAGATCGTCAGTACCAGGGGCTGCTTGATCTTGCGTTCCGGTGAAATGGCGTAGTACTGCTCGTACATGCCGGTCGCGGTGCCGATCACCGATACGCCGTACATGCGGCAGATGGTTTCCTCGATGACGGTGGCCGAGGCGAACAGCCCGGCGCCTTCGCTGCCGAATGCCTTGAGCAGCGCTGCGTCCGCCACCTCGGCGACGATGCGTGGCGTCACCTCGTTGACCGCGAACCAGTCGTCGAGCACCAGGCGCACGGCGCTGCCGGCGACGGGCACGAGGAACGGGGCGCCGTTCAGGCAGCGCGGGAAGTCCTGGCGGTACTGTTGTTCCAGTCCGGCGCCGGCGAAGATGCGTATCTCGCTGCGACCGAGATGGTGATTCCACACGCGCACCTGCTGGTCGCCGGCGAACGGCGCGTCCGAAATGATCAGGTCCAGGCGATGGCTGGTGACCTCCTCGACCAGGCGGTCGAGCCGGTCCTCGATGCACACCAGTCGCGTGCCGGAGGACTCGTCCATCACCGGCTGCAGGATGCGGTAGGCGACGAGCTTGGCGATGGAGTCGGTGATTCCGACGCGGAATACCGGTGAGCCGCTGATCTCGCCGCTTTCCAGGAATCGACCCAGCTCCGCGCCGGTGGAGAAGATGTCGTCGGCGTAGCGCATGACGACATTGCCCATTTTCGACAGCACCAGGCCGCGACCGACCCGGTTGAACAGGGGTGCGCCGACTGATTCCTCGAGCAGCTTGATCTGTGCGCTGACTGTCTGCGGCGTGAGGTGCAGACGGCGGCAGGCACGGGCGATGCTGCCCTCGCGGGCGACGACCCAGAAATAGTGCAGGTGGTTGTAGTTCAGATAACGCACGGCAAGCGGAATGAATCGCAAGGGAGACTGACACGGCCGGATCGATCGTCGGTGACGATGCCCTTCCTCACCGCGCCACGCGGCCGGCGGGCGATCGCGGGGCAGGGCATCCGGCCACCCGCGTCAGCCTACACGATAACCTAGCTGCCGCCGGCGATGAAACCGTGCGTTGCCAGTTCGTCTACGACGATTCTCGAAAGTTCCTCGACGACGTGATCCGCCGACGACGGATTGAACGATCGCGTGTTTCCGGTCCAGAGCAGGGCCTTGGTCTTCGCCGAATACACGTTGGTCTCCAGGATCACGGTGGTGTTGGTCACCACGTAGCCGGGTCTGAACATCAGGCGGTAGGTGGGGTAGTAGTAGTCGTAGAACCCCACCGGCGCGTAGTTGTACGTCGGTGGCACGTAGCTCTCCTCGCGCGAGATGTCCACCAGCCGGGTGGTGAGAATGGCGTCCGCCGATGTCTGCTCGATGGCAGCTTCGATAACCGCCTTCTCCTCGGTAATCTCGTCGTCCGGGATCAGTCGGAAGCTGGACTCCGCGGCCAGCCCCGCCGATGCCAGGTGTTGCGAGAACGCGGTTTCGAAATAGCGACGACGGTTCGGACTGCTGGACATGCCGATGACCAGGAACCGCTCGAGGACGGGCCCCTCGTAGCGGTCTTCGTGCCACGCGTTGATGATCCGC
>JAUIDF010000241.1 GCA_030429125.1 Gammaproteobacteria bacterium
TGGCCGCGGAAACGACCGCCTTGCGCATGGCGAACCGGCGGTTACCGCGATTGACCTTGTCGAATCGCTGTTCCTCGCGCGCATAGCCGTCGAAAACCTTGACCACCTGGTGGCCCTGGAAGGCTTCCTTCGATGCATGGGTGATATCGCCCATGCTGTCCTGGATTCGCGTGCTGGTGTAGCGAAAGCGCTTGCTCAGCTTGTTGACGAGAAAGGCGATCAGGGGCGCCGCGGCGACGAAGACGAGCGTCAACTCCCAGCTCAGCCAGGTCAGCCAGGCCAGCAGGATGATGGCGGTGAAACTATCCTTGAAGAAGATCCGCACGGCCGTGGTCGATGCCTGCGCGACCTGCTCGACGTCGAAGATCAGCTTGGAAACCAGTTCGGAGGTGGGGTGATTGTCGAAGTGGTGCATCGGCAACCGCACCATGCGTCCGAACATTTCCCGCCGCAGGTCGAAGATGACCTTGCGACCGACCCACTGCACGCAGTAGCCGTCGACGAAGCCGGCCACGCCGCGAATGACGAACACCGCCACCAGCAGGAACGGCGTCATGCGAATGATGTCCTGGTCGCGGTTGACGAAGCCTTCGTCCATGATCGGCTTCAGCAGGGCGGCGAAGCTGGCCTCGGACGCACCGCCGACGAACATGCCGACGATACCGAGCAGGAAGACCCAGCGATAGGGCCAGGCATGCTTCAGCAGACGCCGGTAGATGGGCGCGGACGGCGGGTTGTCGCGAGCGGATCGGGTCGTGCGTGCCAACGGCGGCTCGGCCTACTCGGGCGTGTTGATGGTCGCGAACGTGACCCGCGTGAGGTCGAGGCGACGCGCCGCATCCATGGCCCTGACGACCATTTCGTGCGGCGTCTGCCGGTCCGCCCGGATCACCACCACCGGGTTGCCGCCCTCGCCGAGGGCCTCGCCCATGGCACGATAGAGGGTTTCCTCGTCGGTGTTGATCAGGGTTCTCGGCGCCTCGTCGGCCGGCCCCTTCACGGCGATCTGCCCGCCGCGCGACACCTGCACCTCCATGAGCGGCGTGTCTTCCGCCACGGTCGGTTCGACGGTGGCTTCGGGCAGTCGAATGGAGAGCTGGCTTTCTCGGTTGAAGGTCGTCGACACCATGAAGAAGATGAGCAGCAGGAACACCACGTCGATCAACGGCGTCAGGTTGATCGCCAGGTCCTCGTCGCGCCGGTAGTGAAACTTCATGGCTCGCGTTCGCCGTGCACGAACTCGAGAAACCGGAGCGCTTCCTGTTCCATGTCCACGGCCAGCTCCTCGACCTTGCCGCGGAAGTAGCGATGGAACATCAGGCTCGGAATGCCGACGGTCAGGCCCGCGGCGGTGGTGATCAGGGCCTGCGAGATACCGCCGGCGAGCACCGTGGGATTGCCGACGCCGGCGGTGGTGATGGCGGCGAAGACGTCGATCATGCCGATTACCGTGCCCAGCAGGCCGAGCAGCGGCGTGATGACGGCGATGGTGCCGAGTGCGTTCAGGTAGCGCTCGAGTTCGTGAATGACGTGCCTGCCCGCTTCCTCGATGGCTTCCTTCATGACCACGCGATGCTGGTCGATATTCACCATGCCCGCGGCCAGGATGCGTCCGAGCGGCGAGTTGCGACGGATCTCCGCCACGCTCGAGGGATCGAGCTCCTCCTCGTCGAGCAGCTTCTCGACCTTGTCCATGAGGCCGAAGGGCGTGACGGCGCTCTTCTTCAGCGTCCAGAAGCGCTCGATGACGATGGCGACCGAGACGACGGAGCACAGGATGATGAGCCACACCAGCACGCCGCCGGATTGAATGAGTTCGAACACGTTGTCGGACCGCAGAACTGAATAGGATGTTCAAGGGACGGCGCGCCGGGGCCGCGCGATACGGGGCGATTCTAGCAGAGTTGCCGCATCAGTCCGCGAAGCCATCCGGACTGCCTTGCCAACCGGGCCGGCGCGCAGCGCTGCGCCAGGGAGTCCGCGCCCCGAGCCGAATGGCCCCGGCCGCGATGCCCTCGGGCCCGACGCGCACGCGTACCGCCCCGTCGAACGCGGTGTCGTACAGTACCGCGCCCTGGGCGGTGATGCGCCTCACGACATCGGGATGCGGATGTCCGAAAGGGTTGGTCAGGCCGCGCGAGACCACGGCAATGGTCGGGTCAGTCGACCTCAGCAGCGCCGGCGTCGACGAGGTCCGGCTTCCGTGATGGGGGACGATCAGCACGTCCGCCGCGAGGCGGTCGCCGTGCCGGTCGATCAATGCGCTTTCGGCCTCACGCTCGATATCGCCCGGCAACAACGCCTGTCCGAATCGCGAGGCGATGCGCAGCACGCAGGAGCGATTGTTGTGGCTGCGCGTGGAGACGTCGGGCGGGGAAAGAAACTCGAACACGACGCCGTCCGCCTCCCAGCGCACGCCGTCGACGCAGGCAAGACCGGGACCGCGACCGCCGCCTTCGCTGTCGAACAGGCGAGCATCCGGATGGGCTGCCGTCACCGCGGCCCGACCGCCGGCATGATCGCGGTCGCCGTGACTGATGACGAGCGCGTCCAGTGACTTCACGCCCTGTCGGGCGAGGGTCGGATTGACCACGATGCGGCCCATGTCATAGCCCTCGCCGTAGCGTATGCCGGTATCGAACACGAGTGAGTGGCTGTGCGTGAGCACGAGAATGGCCAAGCCCTGCCCCACGTCCAGGACCGTCAGTTCGAAGGCGCCGTCGGGCGGCGGCGACACCCGGTCGACGGCGATGAGCATCGCCAGGGACAACGCCGCAAGCGGAACGTCCCGCCGCTTCGCGACGACGCCCGCGACCAGGATCAGCACCAGGACGAGTCGGGCAACCTCGACCGGCCCGCAGTCGAGGGACACGAACGCAGGCTTCGAAGCGACGGTCAGCACCTCCTGCATTACGTCGGCGCCCTGCGCGGACAGCGACAGGCACGCCGCGGCCATGGCGGGCAGGTCCGCGAGCCATGCGAGCACGCCGAGCAACGCCGGCGGCACCACGGCCACGCTGAACCAGGGAATCGCGACCAGGTTGAACAGGGGCGATGCGAGGCTGAGCTGATCGAAGAAAAGGCCGGCCATGGGGACCACGGCCACACTGACGGCACACTGGACCAGCAGCCAGCTACGGGCAATGGACGCCATGTGTCCGCCGAAGCGCAGCGGCGAACCGATGCCGTCGCTGGCCGCGTTTGCCACGCGACGCCGGTTCGCGTACAGGACGATCGCACCGACGGCGCCGAAGGACAGCCAGAAGCCCTGCGAGAGCGTGGCGAAGGGGTCGAGCAGTACCACCGCCGCAAGCGCGATGCAGACCGTATGCCAGCCCATGACCCGGCGACCCAGCAGGTAGGCGATGTAGAACACCGCCAGCATCAGGGCGGCCCGCTGCGTCGGCAGGGAGAAGCCGGCCAGGTGGGCGTAGAACACGGTGGGCGGCAAGGCGACGATGGCCGCCATTCGTTGCGCCGGTACGTGTCGGAGCAGCATTGGACAGAGGCGGGACAGGAGCGAAATAGTGGTGAACACGAAGCCGAAGACGAGCCCGATGTGCAAACCGGATATTGCCACCAGGTGACTGGTTCCGCTGCGGCGAAAGGCGGTCCACTGTGCATCGTCGATGCCCTGCCGTTCGCCCAGCGTGACCGCCTTGACCAGGCTGGCGCCGTCACCGCCTTCCAGTGATCGATCGATGAATCCCGCCAGGTCGCTTCGGAGGCGGTCGCCGAGCAGGCCGCCGCGAGCCGTCGCGAGCAGGGTATTGCCGGCATCCTCGCGCACCGCGCCGCTCGCCACCAGTCGTTGCTGGAAGGCCCATCGCTCGTAGTCGAACAGGCCCGGGTTGGCCAGGCCGTGGATGCCGCGAACCCGTACCTGGAGCCGCCATGTCTGGCCGGGCTCGAAGGTGTAGGGGCAGTCATAACAATTCAACCGCACCCTGCCGTAGAATAATCCGGGTATGAATGATCCGGACCGGGTGCCGGTGGCCGAGACCGGATGGTGCAACTCGAGGACCAGGCGCGTCAGCCGGTCGGTCTTGCGGGGGAACCCGGCGATCTCGCCCACCACGGCGCCTTCCAGGGCCGGCTCTCCGGCGACGAGCCGCTGCTCGAGCCAGTACTCGGTGTGCGCGCCAGCGTACAGCACACCAACGGCGAAACCGGCGCATAGCATGCGCGCGCGCGACGGTATCGGCGCGACGGCGGCAAGCAGCAAGCCGAGGGCAATGGCCAGCTTCAGACCCGTGGGCCAGGGCGCCCAGAGGTAGCCGATCGTGCCGCCGACGAATGACAGGACTACAGCGTGCAGAGCGAAGCCTCCCTGCTTCGAGTTCGGTTCCGGGCGACGTCAGCCCGGGCGATGTCGCGAATTATAGGGCGCAGGCGATGCCGCGGAAATACTTGAAGCGCGTGCTGCCGTCGCGCCGGCACGTGGGAAGCCTGCCTGGCGTGTCCTGGTTCGCGCATTGGCTGGGAGACGAAAACCTGTGGCACATCAACCGCCGTTCGGTCTCCTTCGGCGTCGCGATTGGCCTGTTCTTCTGCTATTGGCCGGTACCGGTGCAAATGCTGCTGGCGCTGCTCGCCGCCGTGACCATTCGGGCCAACCTGCCCATCAGCGTGCTCGGGGTATGGGTGACCAACCCGCTGACCGTCGTACCGATGTACGCGCCGGCCTACCTGTTCGGTGCATGGCTGCTCGGCGAACGCGTGCATCCCCTCAGCGAGTTGACTCTCGCCGCGCTCGGACAGAATCTCGGCGCCTTGTGGCTGGGCTGCCTGGTGTTCGGGACCGTGCTCGCGGCCGCCGGCTGGTTATCGGTGCGGATCGTCTGGCATTGGCACGTGCAACAATCGAGGGACGACCGACGCCGACGGCGCGTCGGCCGCGGCCGGTCGCGGCCGTCGAAACGGCCGGAGGATGCCGGATAGGGCCTGCCGACGCTGCTGCGGGCCGTGGCGTGGCTGTCAACCTCGGCCCTGACGCGTCGAGACGTCGCGGCGAATCCCTGGCGCGGCGTGGCAATGCCGCCAGGGACCGACACAACCCGGCAAAGGCCGTGAACGGCCGGCGTGGGGCGCTAGGCGAGTCTGCCCTCGCGTATCTCCAGCGACCGGTCGAGTCGCGACGCCATTTCGTGGTCGTGGGTGACCACGACCAGCGCCGCGCCGCCACCCTGGCAGACGTCGAGCATGAGGTCGAAGACCTGGCCCGCATTGCCGGTGTCGAGGTTCCCGGTCGGCTCGTCGGCGAGAATGCAGTCCGGGGCAGTGACGAGCGCTCTCGCAATCGCCGTCCGTTGGCGTTCGCCGCCGGACAATTCGCCGCTCTTGTGCCGCAACCGGTGTGCCAGACCTACCCGTTCGAGCATGTTCGCCGCGGCGTCCTGCGCCTCGCCCGGCGGTGTACGGCGCACCAGGAGCGGCATGGCGACGTTCTCCAGCGCGGTGAACTCTGGCAGCAGGTGGTGAAACTGGTAGACGAAGCCGAGGGCATAGTTGCGAAGCGTGCCGCGGGCACGTTCTCCCAGGGCGAAGGCATCGCGGCCGTCGACGAACACCTGCCCGCTCGTCGGCTGCGCCAGCGTGCCCATGACATGCAGCAGCGTGCTCTTGCCCGTACCCGACGCGCCGATAATGGCCAGCGATTCGCCGCGTCG
>JAUIDF010000242.1 GCA_030429125.1 Gammaproteobacteria bacterium
ACGACGGCGCTCCCCACGGTCGTCCCGCCATCCACCAGCGGCATCACCGTCCTATCAGCCGGCGCGGTCCTCCCGCTCACGCGCAACAGCGATCGCACGTTCCTGCGGGGCTGCTCGTTCGTCCTGTTCTTGACCCACGACGGCGACTTCGTGGTGGTGAAGGACAATCGCGCCACCGACGGGCCCGCCCCCGGCACGATCCGCTGGCGCGTCAACAACGGCGGCGACCCGTTCGGAGACGACCGCGCGTCGTCGTCCAAGGCTGTGCTCCTCAAGGCGGACACCGTCGTCAGCGGCGCACCGACCTGGCCCGAGGCGAACGGCCCGATCAGCGTGGCCGACCTGGGTCCGCCGCTCACCGACGCCGACGGCTCGCGCTGGTGGCGCGTCGAGGCGTGGTCCGACGAGTCCGCGACCGCGAACAAGTCCGAGGCGAGCACCCGGGCGACGGTCTTCTTCGTCTGCGTTCTCGCGCCGGGAGTCGAGGCACCGCGCCCGCCCGCTGTGGGCTATCACGCTTCCGACCCGATCGTCATCGGCTCGCCGGTCGTGCATCCGATCGTGTTCACGACGGACGCCGACCCGTCGCCGGGCATCCCGGCCGAGGCGGCCAGCAGCCGCTCCGGCGCCTTGCCGTGGCCCGGCCTCGCCAGCGCGTTGATCAGCGCCTGGATGTCGGCGGCCTGATCGGCCACGGCGGGCACCGAGGTGGGCGGCCGCCGCTCGGGGTCGTCCAGCGGCTGGACGTGGAGACCTCGGGCCTGCTCGTGTTCGCGCGGAGTCGCGAGGCGTACGCGTCGCTCAAGGGCCAGCTCGCGCGCCACCGGGTCGAGCGGACGTACCTGGCGATCGTGGCGGGGCGGGCGCAACCGCGGACCTACCGAAGCCACCTCGCCGAGGGCGGCGACGGGCGTCGCGGCTCCACGCGCGATCGGAAGCGAGGGAAACGCGCGGTGACCCACGTGGAGGTGGTCGAGCGGCTCGCGGAGGCGACGCTCGTGTCGTGCCGCCTCGAGACGGGGCGCACCCACCAGATCCGCATCCACCTCTCCGAGGCGGGCCACCCCGTGCTCGGCGATCGCCGCTACGCGCGCCGGCGCATCGCCATGCCGCCCCGGGGTGAAAGGGTATCGAGGACGGGACGCACGCCCGCCCGCGTCGTGGATCAGTTCAATCCGTAGATCAGCATTTTCGACACCAGGTGCAGGGCGTCGTGATACGGCACGGTCTGGTTGTCGCGGATGATCTGCTTGCCATCCTCGGACGTGGCGAAGGCGATGAATTCCTTCACCCGCGGCGAAGGCTGCGGTCCGGTCACCAGGAACAGCGGCCGGTACAGCCCGTAGTGACCGTCGCGCACGTTCTCGAA
This sequence comes from Gammaproteobacteria bacterium, assembly GCA_030429125.1. GTDB lineage: Bacteria > Pseudomonadota > Gammaproteobacteria > Arenicellales > CAJQKF01 > BQJD01. The sequence goes on from JAUIDF010000242.1 coordinate 1,370, forward strand.
GGTGGGATCCATGCCGCCAAAGCCGATGATCTTCACCTCGCGCTTGCGCGCGCTGCTGATGCCGGTGATGCCAATGGCCGACGGATCCTCCTCCACCGCCTGCTCCAGGGGTCCGGACGACTTGAACGTGTGCTCGGTGACGAACTCACGCTCGGAGTCCTCGAAAATGTACTGGCGGATGGCATAGCCCACGCCCGAGATCTTGCCCTGTCGAACGAAGAGCTTCAGCGGCAGGTCGGGGCCGCCCACTTCGCTCCAGTTGCTGATGCGCCCCTCGTAGATGTCCCGGACCTGCTGCATGTCGAGCGAGTTCACGGGGTTGGAGGGATGAATGATGATGGCGAGGGCATCCCACGCCACCGGGTACATGGTGACGTGCATCTCCGAAGGATCGGTATTGGGCAGCGTGATGCGACACGAGCCACCGACGTCGATCTTGAGCTTGGCCGCGTCGCGCACGCCGCGCGTGGCGCCGCCGCCCTCGAGGTTGAACGCCGTCCCGGTACGCTGCTGGAAGCCGTCGGCTGCATGAAAGATTTCTTGGTGATGCCGCAACCTGCCCAGGTGATGGTGTCGTTATCCTGGGCCATGGTCGGGCCGGCGGGCGCCGCCAGCAACAGGGCGAGCGCGAGCACGCGCCAGGCAGTGCTTCGAAGCGTATTGTTCAGCATGTGTCGATCCTCGGCCCCGCAGGTGCCGTCAGCGGGTGGGCCGCCGCCTGCCGGGCCCGCCCCCCACCCGAATGCGGGCCTTACCCGGGCGACCGTCACTGCCCGGGCATCGGCAAACTCCAAATTCTAATCCATAGCGGGTGCGGTACGGCAAGCCGCGTCCCGAATCAGCCGGATACCGGGGCGTAGCGTCGCATCCAGCGGGCCAGGGTCCGGGCGTCGTTTCCGCCGGCGGCGAGCGCGGTCGTGACCGCTTCGCGATCCGCCGCGCCGCGGTTCTGACTGAACTTGAACTTCGCCTCGACCCGCTCCGCGTGAAGCGTGAATCCGACGATGGCGTCGAGCATCGACTCGGCATAGTCGGGCACCCAGGGATCGTCGCGGTTGCGCTCGAAGCGGTCGGCGATGCGTTCGACCAGCGCCGACAGGGGACCGTGGTCGGACACGCGCCGGACCGTACCGGTGACGTGGACCGCGGCGAAGTTCCAGGTTGGCACCAGGCCGGGCGTCACGTACCACGTCGGCGAGACGTAGTCGTGAGGCCCGAGAAACGCCGCCGTGAAGCGCGCGCCGTCGCGCAACTCCCCGGCCATGGGATTGGCGCGCGCCAGGTGCCCCTCGAAGACACCGGCATCGCCCTCGGCCGGCAGCACCGGCACGTGAGCGATCTGCGGCGGCAACGTGTGACTGACCAGGGTGGCAAACGGATAGGCATCGACGAGAGAAGCGATCTGCGCGGGATCGTCGATGCGGAATGGATCGGGAATGTACATGGTCTGCACGCCGTGTGGTTCAGGGCCGGGGAACGTGATCAATGCTATCATTGCGACACTACAAATACAGTCGGCAGCCATGCTTCACTTGCCGTCGTCGTTCCATCGCGACACCGATATCCGGGCGTGAGTTCGACGGGAGGCCGTTCCAATCCCCGCGCAGCCAGCGCGTTAGTCCTCGCGATCAGCGTCCTGGCCGTCCTCGCCGGTGCGCTCGCCTGGTATCACACGGTCAGTTTCGAACGCGAACTCGAACAGTCCGTGCGCGAGCGCCTGTCCGATCACGGCTTCGACCAGGTGGAGTTGAAGATTGACGGCCGCGACGTGATCTTCCGCGGCGAAGTGGACGCCCGCGTGGACCGGCGCCGAATGGTCGCGCTGGTACGCGAAGTCGAGGGGGTCGAGAACGTCTACGACCGGCGGGTCGTGACCAACTACGAAACCGGCCGGCATTTCGAATTGCACAGCTACGCCGGCATCACCACGGTGGCGGGCGAACTGCCCTCGGTCGAAGACATCGCGTCGGTCATCGGCGCCATACGCGATCACTACGGCGTCGATCCGCTGGGTACGGACCTGAAGGTCCGCGCCGCCGTGCGCCGCCCGCCCTGGCTCGACCGGCTGCCGTCGCTGCTGACCGCCACGGGCGCCGTGTCTCCGCTTCGGATCGAGTACGGCAACGACCAGATGATGGTATCCGGCGAGGTAGCCGACGCGGCGACCCGCGAGCGCGTGACCGATGCGATCGAGGGGCTCGTCGGCGACGACGTCGTGCTCGACGTGTTCCTGCGCCTGCCGTCGCAGGTGAAGGAACCGGAACTTCGCATCGAGTACAAGAACGGACAGGTCTCGGTGAGCGGTACCGCCCCGGAGGACGACTTCGCCGGGGAACTGGTGGCCGCCCTGGCGCTGGCCTTCGCCGTCGACGAGGTCGACAACCGGCTGCGGCTGGACCCCGACGTGCGACACAGCGACTGGCTCGAAGGCGTGCTGCGCGTGGTATTTCCACTGGCCATGACCCACTGGATGGATCTCGAGATCACGCCCGGCGAAGTCGTCCTGAACGGCAGCGTCGCCGGCGACGACGAGTTCGAGATCATCTCCGCGCAGATCCGGGACAATTTCGAGTACAGCGCCCGCGTGATCAACCGAATTCGCAGGCAGGCCGGCGAGCGCTGACGTCGAAATGCCGGACTCGATACTGTTAGAATAGTCCGCGGCCCGAAAAACCCGGCCGATCTACTTGATTATTCAGGTTTCGCCGTCCCATTCCGATACGGTAACCCATGAGCTCCCTGCTAACCGAGATTCTCATCAGCCTGGTGGTGATCGCCATCATCGGCGGCATCATCGGCTGGCTGGTGCGCGGCGTGCACCTGGGCCACCGCGAGCTCGACCGGGACCAGGAACTCAAGCACACCCGCACCGAACTCGAGGACGCACGCGGCAAGGTCTCCCGCCTCGAGTCCTCGATGAAGCAGATGAACCAGCTGCGCAAGACCGAGCGCGACAGCCTGGAGAACCGGATTCGCGAACTCGAACCGCTGTTCGACATCGTCGAGAAGCGCGACGCACGCATCCGCGAGCTGACCGAGCAGCTCAATGCCGCGCAGTCCGAACGCCAGGCGGAACTCGACAAGCTTCAGTTCGACATGTCCACCCGGGCGCTGCTGGGCGACGACGACGAGTCCGAGGTCGGACGGCTGCAGAACGAACTACGGCTGGCGAATCGCCAGCGCGAGAGCGCCATCAACCGCTACCAGAACCAGGTACGACAGATCGAGGACCTGGAAAACGTGGTTCGGGAAAAGGATCGCCAGATCGACGAGCTTGGCGAACGCGCCAATGCGAGCGAGGCCGCCAAGGGGCGCGAGCACGAGGAACTGACCGCGCGCGTCGCGACACTGGAGCGCGAAGTCGAGGAAAGGAACGAGCAGCTGGCGCTACTCGAGAACAAGAAACAGTACGAGATCTCGTTGCTCGAGGCCCGTGCCGGCAAGGCAGAACAGCAGGCCGACGAGTTGCGCGAACGCGCGCGCCAGGTCGAGGAAGTACGCAACGAATTTCTTTCGCGGGAAAACGAGCTGCGGCAGCAACTCTCCGACCTGCGCGCCGAACTGTCCGAAAAGGAGGCGGCGCTGGCGCGAGTGGCGGAACCGCCGCGCGGCCCCCGCCCCGCGCCGATCCGCGCCGTCGCCGGCACTGACACACGGGAGTCGCCGACAGCGGACGAGACGCCGGGTCTTCAATCGCTCAAGGGCATCGGCCAGGCCACCGAGGACAAGCTGAACAGCCTCGGCATCAACAATCTCGAGCAGATCGCCGCACTGGAAGACGACGACATCAGGCGAATCTCGGAAGCGATGCCGAGCTTCGAAAGCCAGCTCAAGCGCTACGACTGGATCGCCAACGCCCGGCGCCTCACCGGCGAGCCGACGCCGTCCCGCGTCAACCGGCAGTCATCCTAGGGCGAGCGTCCGTTACTCTACGGAAGTCGTGATACTTGCCGCGGCATGCCGTCGGTCGAAGTAGCCACCGCGGCGGTGCCTCGAACAACATCATAATCCGAAAGGCGTCGGATTACGGCTTCGCCTAATCCGACCTACGGGTGCTACGGGTACTGCGGATAGGTCTCCGATGTCGTGATCTTCTTGCGGCGAAATCGGTACCGCGGCGATGGCGGTATGATTCGACACCGGCTCGACCACATCGCCATCCGAGAGGCGTCGGATTACGGCTTCGCCTAATCCGACCTACGGGTGCCACGGGTACTGCGGATAGGTCTCCGATGTCGTGATCT
>JAUIDF010000243.1 GCA_030429125.1 Gammaproteobacteria bacterium
GCTTGCATACGTCCGGGCGATCGGCTCCCGGCGTACAGGAGATAACTTGGTGGCGGACGGCCGACCGCCGACCGCCCGACTCGGGCACCGACGCCATCGGCTCCCGATCCGGCCGGATTATAATGGGCTTCGTGCGCGGCGCAAGGCACCGGCCCCGGCCGTGTTGCGTGCGCGAGCACCGCACGGTTAAGATGACCGGGCAGTTCCCACCGCGCTTGACTTTTCACATGTCCGACACCTCTCCTGCGCCCGGCTTCGCGGGCATGACGTTCGACGACTTCCTGTTCCGCCCGCAGCTCGGCGTCAACACGTCTCGCCAGGGCATTTCGCTGGCATCGCGCCTGACGGCCGGCATCGAGCTCGAGTTGCCCATCGTCTCGGCCAACATGGACAGCGTGACCGGCGCGCGCATGGCCGAGGCCATGGCGCTCGAGGGCGGGCTCGGCGTGATCCACCGCGGACAGTCCATCAAGCGGCAGGCGGACAAGGTGGCCGCGGTCAAGCGCAGCTACAGCGCCGTGATCGAGCATCCTCATTGTCTGCCGGTCGGCACCACGCTCGGCGATGCCCAGCGCTTCGCCCGGCGTCACAAGATTACCGGCATTCTCATCGAGACCGCCGCCGGCAGCGGCGTCCTCGCCGGATTGCTGTCCAGTCGCGACATGCCCTGGTCCGGCGAATGGCGGGACCGGCGCGTGGAAGAGTTCATGACGCCGGTCGAACGGCTGCACACGCACGGGCCCGACATCAGCGTCGAGACCGCCGAGCAGGTGCTGTTCGATCGGCGCATCGAGCGCCTCCCGCTGGTGGATGCCGACAACCGGATTCACGGCCTGATCACCCGCAAGGACGTTCGCTTTCTGCGCGAACGCCCCTTCGCCAGCAAGGACCACAAGGGCCACCTGCTGGTCGCCGCCGCGGTGGGCGCGCGCGGCGACTTCATCGAGCGGGCGCAGGCGCTCCGGGCGGCGGGCGCCGATTGCCTGTTCGTCGACATTGCCCATGGCCATTCGATCATCATGGCCGAGGCGGTTCAGGCGTTGCGCAAGGCATTGGGCGACGTGCCGATCGCCTGCGGCAACGTGGCCACGGCCGAGGGCGGTCGCTTCATGAGGGACATCGGCGTCGACGCCATCAAGGTCGGCGTCGGCCCCGGCCGCGGCTGTCGCACGCGGCTCGAGACCGCCGCCGGCGTACCGCAGCTGCAGGCCATTCGCGAAGTGTGGACGGCGGTCGGCGAATCGGTGCCGATCATCGCCGATGGCGGCGTACGCTATGACAAGGACATTTTCCTCGCCCTCATGTGCGGCGCCTCCACGGTGATGCTGGGCAGCGCGCTGTCAGGCACCGACGAGGCGCCCGGACGCGTCATCGAGGATCCGGCCACGCACACGAAGAAAAAGATCTATCGCGGCATGACGTCACCCGAGGCGGTGCTCGAATCGCTCTACGAAGTCGACGACGACGATGCCATCGAGGACGCGCTGGACACGCCCGCCGAAGGCCAGGAGATCCAGGTACCGTACAAGGGCAGCGTCAGCGGCATCCTGCATCGCATCCGCGGCCACCTGCGTTCGGCCGTCAGCTACGCGGGCGCGAAGGGACTCGCCGAGGCGCGTGACAAGGTCACCCCCGATCCGCTGCGATTCCTGGTGCCGCTGAGCGAGTCGTCGAGGCGCGAGTCATACGAGCGTTAGCCGGTCACGGTCAGCGTCCTCGGTCGCCTACGCCGTCCCGACACCCTGGATCCGTCCCGGGCGGCGCCATGCCGACGCCGCCCCGGTAACCGCCGGACTCCATACGCCCTGCACCGCGGACACGCGAACCGCACGGGACACCATGCGCCCGTGCACAGCGGGCGACGCTACCCGGGATTGGCCGCCAGGGCGGCGCGAACGGCATCGGCGCTCCAGCGCCAGGCGGCGGCAGTGAGTTCGCTCGCGTGACGCGCGCGAAAGCAGCCGTGTACGAGGCCGGCGGCATCCAGCACCTCGGCCTGACCGCCGGCATCGGTCAGGCGCTCTGCGTAGAGCAACCCGTCGTCACGCAGCGGATCGTGCTCCGCGGTGATGATCCACGCAGGCGGCAAGCCGGAGAAATCGCCGGCCAGCAATGGCGCCGCGTAGGCATCGGGCACCGTGTCGCGCAAGTAGGCGCGCCAGCATGCCTTGAGTGCATCGAGCGGCAGGATCGGTGCATCGCGGTTCGATTCCCACGACGGCAGCGGCTCGCCGTGGTGCAGCGCCGGATAGACCAGCACCTGCCCAGCCACCCGCGGTCCGCCCGCGTCGCGCGACTTCAGCGCGACGGCCGCGGCCAGGTTGCCGCCGGCGCTGTCTCCGTAGACGGCGATTCGATCGCCGTCGATGCCGAAGCGACGCGGATCCGAGGCAGCGGCGAGCAGCACGGCGTAACAGTCATCGAAGGCCGCCGGATACGGCTGTTCCGGACCCAGCCGATAATCCGTCGCGATGACCGTCGCGCCACTCATCTCGCACAGTTCAGCCGCCCACGCATCGTGGGTATCGAGATCGCCGATCATCCATCCACCGCCGTGAAAAAACAGGCAGCAGGGTGCGTGTCGCGCATCCACCCGGCGATAGATCCTCACCGGCACGTCGACGCCATTCGCCGACACCGAGGCATCCTCGGACAGGATCCCGTCGGGTCGGCCGCCTTCTATCGCTCGCGCCAGCCGGCGATAGCGCTGGCGGTGCCTGACCGGATCGGACATTTCCTCGGGTGCGAGCGGTTCGAATGACTCGTAATGCGCGATGTAGTCGCGGATGGCCTTGTCGGGATTCATGTCAGATCGTGTCGTGTCGAGAGTCGATTGCCGAGACCTTCGTTGCCGTCTTCAACTCGCCATCGGGTTGAAGAACTGTCGGCCCGCGCGGGTCTTGCGGATGTACTCGAGGAGCAGGTCGTAGTCGCGGTCGTTGTCGGCAAAGTTGATCTTTTCCGCATTGACCATCAATAGCGGCGCACGGTTGTAGCGCAAGAAGAAGCTCGCGTAGGAATCGACCAGCTGTTCCAGGTACTCGTAGCTGACCTGCTGCTCGAAATTGATGCCGCGCTTTCGGATTCGGTCGATCAGCACGCCCACGGGCGCCTGCAGAAAAACGACGAGGTCCGGCGTCGGGGCATTGGGAGACAACGACGCATAAACCTGCCGGTAGAGACCCAGTTCGTCGTCGTCGAGGTTCAACTCGGCGAACAGCAGGTCCTTGTCGAGAAAGAAATCCGAGATCCACGCCGGCCGGAACATGTCGCCCTGGTTGAGCTGTTCGAGCTGGCGAACCCGCTGGAAAAGAAAGTAGAGCTGCGTCGGCAGCGCGTACTGGCGCGGTGCGCTGTAGAAGCGCTCGAGAAACGGGTTCTCCGCGGGGACCTCGAGCATCAGCTCGCTGCCCAGCGACTGCGCCAGGCGCCGGCTCAGCGTGGTCTTGCCGACCCCGATGGGCCCTTCGACGACGATGTAGCGGGGCACCTGGGTTCCACGGTCTTTTTCGATCGTCACCATGTCATCGCGCAAAAAATTTCAGAACGAGCCCGGCCCGGGGCGCGACATTGTAACCCCGGATGACATGATCGGAGCGCGAACGTATACTCAATCGTTTTTTCGCGGTTTTTCGGCGGGCGCTGGTTCCCGCCGTTCCGAACCACGGGGACACGAAAGATGTACTACGCCATCATCGGAACCGACGTCGAGGGCAGTCTTCAGAACAGGCTGTCCGTGCGCGTCAAGCACATCGAGCGGCTCAAGGCGCTGGACGCCGAGGGCCGATTGCTGCTGGCCGGGCCCTGCCCCGCCATCGACAGCGAGGATCCGGGCGACGCCGGGTTTACCGGCAGCATCGTCGTCGCCAAGTTCGATTCCCTCGATTCGGCGCGAGCCTGGGCCGAGGCAGACCCCTACGTCGAGGCCGGCGTCTACGCGCACGTCGACGTGAAGCCGTTTCGAAAGGTGCTGCCTTGAGCGATCGCATGCAGCGCATTCGCGCGGTACTGGAATCGTCGCTCGCGCCGGAGTCGCTGGAGCTGGTCGACGAAAGCCACCTGCACGAGGGTCATCCCGGCGCACGCGCCGGCGGCGGCCACTACGACCTGACCATCGTCGCCGAGTGTTTTCGCGACAAGAGCGCCGTGGCCCGCCACCGGCTGGTCTACGCCGCGCTCGCCGCCGAGATGGGCCCGGAAATCCACGCTCTCAGCATCAAGGCGTACGCGCCGGACGAAATCTGAGGCCGGCAGCCGGATGTCGTCGAGTTACCGGCTCAGACCGCCCGGCGAGGCGGACCCATCGCGACTGCGCGATCGCGTGGTGCTCGTCACCGGCGCTGCCGGCGGCATCGGCGCGCCGACGGCGCTGGCCTGCGCGCGGGCGGGGGCCACGGTCATCGCGCTCGATCGCAACCAGCGCGGCCTCGATCGCGTCTACGACGCCATCGTGGCCGCCGGCGGACCGGAACCCGTACAGGTCCGCGAAGATCTCGCCACGCTCGACGTCGCACGCGCCGACTCCCTCGCGGCGCAGATAGACGACGCCTTTGGCCGCGTCGACGCCCTGCTCTGGCTGGCCCACGAGCCGGCGCCGCTGTCGCCGCTGGAACACTATCGCGAATCGACCTGGCTGCGCGTCGTTCACGCCAGCGCGAGCGCACCCTGGATCCTGTTCCGCGCCCTGGCACCGCTGCTGAGCGCCAGTGAGTCGGCCCGGGTGGTGCTCGCGTCCGGCGACGCCGGCCGGCACGCGCGCGCCTACCACGGCGCCACCGCCCTCGGCTGGAGCGCGCTGGACGCGCTGGCGCGCCTGCTCGCCGAAGAATTCGAGAAGCGACCCAGCCTGCGCGCCTTTTCCGTCGATCCCGGCGCCGTGCATACCCCCATGCGGATCGGCTGGTTTCCGGGCGACGATCCCGACGCGCTGGCCGAACCCGAACGGGTAGCCGATGCCTTTACCTATCTCGCCTCACCGGCGTCGGCAGAATTCGACGGGCCGCTCTGCCGGATCGTCGACGGCGAGTTGCGTGAGGTGTCGTAGCCGCGCGTCACGCACTCGTTCGGCGGTTTGCCAGGCCGTCGCCGGCGCGCCGTTTCAAGGCCTTCGACGAGATAGCAGGCGGGCGCGATCGGTGCCGAAACGGTCGATGAAGGGGCCGGGCGCAACGCCCGGGACGATTGATCAGTGCTTGTAAAGCGCCTGCAACGCGTCCGGGTCCAGGTTCGCATAGCTGCCGGGCTTGAGATGACGAGGCAGTTGCACCGGCCCGTAGCGCACCCGGATCAGCCGGCTCACGCGAAAGCCGCCGACGGCCCACATGCGCCGCACCTCGCGGTATCGCCCTTCCGTGATCACGACCCGGTACCAGCGGTTGCTGCCGCCAGCCGAACCCTCGGCCGCCACTGATTCGAAACGCGCGTCGCGACCGTCGAGGTCCACGCCTGCGCGAAGTTGACGCAAAAACGTCTTGGGCACCTCGCCCTGGACGCGGCAAAGGTATTCGCGCTCGAGCCCCGACGACGGATGGGTCAGGCGGTTGGCGAGCTCGCCGTCGTTGGTCATCAGGATCGCGCCCTCCGAGTCCCAGTCGAGGCGGCCGAC
>JAUIDF010000244.1 GCA_030429125.1 Gammaproteobacteria bacterium
GTGGATTCGATCGAATTCCATAACGAGTATCCGGGAACGCACATGATTGCCGTGGTCGTCGAAAACCCCCCGGCGATTGGACAAGACTTCTCGCTCGCCCCGTTTCGTGCTTCCCTCGTGGTCCGTTCAGACGCGACTGTTCTCTTGCGAAAAACTGTTACCAGCCACACCTATCCGTTCTGGAATCATGACGGAACGTATAGTGGATTGGCGCTGCTCAACTATGAAGCTCCACAGGAATTGCCGATTGGCGAAAAGCTGAGCCTGACTGTCTCGGTGCTGGAGGGTGGTCTCAATCTAGAAAGATACGGTCGCGCACAGCTACTCGTCGCGAAAGTCTCCGACAAATAGATCCACCGCAGTAGACGAAAGAGGATTCATTCGAAGACACGCAACGTGGGAAGTGAGCCTTTCTCTAGAACAGCGTGCAGTTGCTCGGTGAAGAAGACTACCGTAACTTCATCTACTTCACTTGGTGTTTCAAGCCCGAATCCCGCACGACAGCCGTAACCCAGGCGTAGTTTGAAACGCCGACCGCAGGGTATCAGGAGACGTGAGCAGATGCGATGACCAAGGGTACAAGGCAGTCAGAGGAGACGATTGCATGGCGCAACGCGCGGGACCAATCTCACTAGGCCAGGTAATCCAGCACGATCCCCGCGAAGATCACGCCGCCGATCCAGCTGTTGTTGACGAAGGCGCGAAAGCAGGTCGTGCGGTCGCGGGTGCGGCACTGGAAGACGAGCAGGGCGGCGATGCCGGCGGCGAGGGCGAGTGCGAGCTGGAAGTAGCCGCCCAGGCCTTCGCGGGTGCCGGTGTAGAGGAGCAGGGCGAGGAAGGCGGCGTAGAACAGTGAGACGAAGAACAGGTCGCGCTCGGCGAACAGCACGGCGGTGGACTTGATGCCCACCTTGAGGTCGTCGGGGCGATCGCTCATGGCGTAGAGCGTGTCGTAGGACACGGTCCAGCACAGGTTGGCGGCGAGCAGCCACCAGGCGGTGGCCGGCACCGTGTCGAGGTGCGCCGAGAAGGCCATCGGGATGCCCCAGGAGAAGGCGATGCCGAGATAGAACTGGGGCAGGTGGGTGATGCGCTTCATGAAGGGGTACGTGACCGCGATGAAGAGCGCCGCCAGGGACAACCCGATCGTCAGCCGGTTGAGTTGCAGCACCAGCGCGAGCGACACGAGGCCGAGCAGCACGAACAGGATCCACGCCTCGCGGGTGCTGATCGCACGGCTGGCGAGCGGGCGATCGCGGGTGCGTTCGACGTGGGGATCGAGATTGCGATCGGCGTAATCGTTGACGATGCAGCCGGCCGCGCGCATGGTGATGACACCGGCGATGAAGATCACCACGAGTTTCGGGTCGGGCGTGCCGGCCCCTGCGATCCACAACGCCCACAGCGTCGGCCACATGAGCAGCAGCCAGCCGATGGGGCGGTCGAGCCGCATGAGGCGAACGTATTGCCAGGTTCGCCCGGCGATGTCAGACATGGGCCAGCTCCGTTTCGGTTCGCACCCAGCGGCGCACGATGCGCCCGGCGCGGTCGGGGTGTTGTTCGACGATGTCGCCGGCGGCTCTGCGTACCGCCGGGAGCAGTGACTGGTCGCGCATCAGGTCGGCGACCATCATGCGCTGCATGCCGGTTTGCCGCGTGCCGAGCAGCTCGCCGGGCCCGCGCAGTTCGAGGTCCTTGCGGGCAATCTCGAAACCATCGTTGCTGCGCTTCATGATGGCGAGGCGCTCGCGGGCAATCTCGCCCAGCGGTGCGCGGTAGAGCAGCACGCAGTAGCTGCGTCGCGCGCCGCGGCCGACACGTCCGCGCAGCTGGTGCAGCTGCGACAGGCCCAGGCGTTCGGCGTTCTCGATCACCATGAGGCTGGCATTGGGCACGTCGACGCCGACCTCGATCACCGTGGTCGCGACCAGCAGGGCGATCTCGCCGTCGCGAAAGCGCTGCATCACCGTCTCCTTCTCGGCGGTCTTCATGCGGCCGTGCACGAGGCCGACGCCGACGTGATCGAGCGCGGCGCCGAGCGCCTCGGCGGTATCCGTGGCGGCCTGCACCTCGAGGGTCTCGGATTCGTCGATCACCGGGCACACCCAATACACCTGTTCGCCGCGCGCGCAGGCATCGCGGATGCGCGCGAGCACCTCGTCGCGGCGCGCTTCGGGCAGCACCACGGTGTCCACGGGCGTGCGGCCGGGCGGCAGCTCGTCAATGGTGGTGACATCCATCTCCGCGTACAGCGACATGGCGAGCGAACGGGGAATCGGGGTCGCGGTCAGGGTCACCTGGTGCGGGACGCTGGTGCCGCGCCGGCCCTTCTCGCGCAGCGCGAATCGTTGCATGACGCCGAAGCGGTGCTGCTCGTCGACCACGATCAATGCCAGCCGGTGAAACTCGACCGATTCCTGGAACAGGGCATGGGTGCCGATCACCAGTTGCGCAACGCCCGCCCGCACGGACTCGATGGCGGCGCGGCGCTCGCGCGCGCCCTGGCGGCCGAGCAGCGTGGCGACATGGATGCCGAGCGGCTGCAGCCAGTTGAGAAAGTTCACCAGGTGTTGCTCGGCGAGTATCTCGGTTGGCGCCATCACCGCGGCCTGGCCGCCGGCCTCGATGACATCCAGGCAGGCGGCCGCGCAGACGAGGGTCTTGCCCGAGCCGACGTCGCCCTGTACCAGGCGGTAGGCGGGTACGCCGCGCGCGAGGTCGGCGCGGATCTCGGCGATGGCGCGGCGCTGGGCGGCGGTCGGCGAGAAGGCGAGGCTCGACTCGAGTTCGTTCCATAATTGGCCGGGCACGTCGATGACCGGCGCCGCCAGGGACTCGCGCTGCCGCCGGCTATGACGTGCGGCGAGGTGATGCGCGAGCAGCTCCTCGAAGGCGAGACGCAGTCGTGCCGGGTGATCGGCGGCGAGCGCGCCGCCGGCATCGGCTGCCGAGCCCGGGTGATGCAGTGTGCGCAACGCCTCGGCAATGGTGGGAAAGCGGTTGGCTCTGAGCAGCTCCTCGGGCAGCAGTTCCTCGGCCAGTTCGTCCACCCGCGCCAGCGCCTGGTCGACGAGTCCGCGAATGCGGTTCTGGGTGAGGCCGGCAGTGGCCGGGTAGACGGGCGTGTAGCCGCCGGCGTCGAGTGGCGGCGGCTCTTCGTCGAACACGCTGTACTCGGGGTGCACCATCTCGATCGAGCGCGGACCGCGCCGCACCTCGCCGAAGCAGCGCAGCCAGGCGCCGCGCTCGATGCCGTTCTGCTGCGCGCGGGAAAAGTGGAACAGTCGCACGGTGAGGGCGCCGGTGTCGTCGTCGATCACGGTGAGCAGCGAGCGCCGCCGGCCGAAATTAACGCGGCATTCGCCGATGCGCCCCTGCACCACCACCTCGCTGCCGACGCGCACGGTACCGATGTCGCGCACCGTGGTGCGGTCCTGGTAGCGCATCGGTAGGTGGAAGAGCAGGTCCTCCACCCGGGCGATGCCGAGCCGCTCGAGCTTTTCCTTCAGGCGCGGGCCGATGCCCTTGAGCTGGTCCAGCGCGGCCGTCGGCGGCGTCGTCAACGATCCGTCAGGTCGCGAGGTCGACGATGGCGTCCATCTCCACCGGCACGCCCTTGGGCAGCGCCGCCACGCCCACCGCGGCGCGCGCCGGGTAGGGTTGGTCGAAGTACTCGGCCATGACCTCGTTGACCAGCGGAAAGTGGTTGAGGTCGGTCAGGTAGATGGTGAGCTGCACGACCTGGTCGAAGCTGCCGCCGGCGGCTTCGACGATGGCCTTCAGGCTGTCGAACACGCGCCGGATCTTCGCGTCCATGTCGCCGTCGACGATCTCCATGGTGGCGGGGTCGAGCGGAATCTGGCCGGACACGTAGAGCGTGTTGCCGCTCTTCACGGCCTGTGAATAGGTACCGATGGCGCTCGGCGCGCCGTCCGTCTTGATCACTTGTCTCATGGAAGCTCTCGTCGGGGTCACGCCGTCCGGGCGGGCGCGGCCCGATCAGCCCTTGCGCCGGCTCACGCGGATGACGGATTTGTTGTGGTCCCTGAGCGCACGCAGGATGTCCGCCAGGTGCTTGCGGTTCTTCACCGTGATGGTGAAGTTGATGGTCGACTGACGACCGTCCTTGGATTCTACCGAAACGTTGGTGATGTTGCTTTCCTGCTCGGCGATGGTCGCGGCGAGTCGCGCCAGCACGCCGGGGCGGTCACGGGTGATGAAGCGCAGGTCCACGGCGAAGTCGCCGGCCACCGTGTCGGCCCAGTTCACGTCGAGCCAGTTGTCGGGATGTTTTTCCTGCTCGGCGATGTTGGGGCAGTCCGCGGTGTGAATGACCAGTCCGCGGCCGGTGGAGAAATGACCGGTGATGGCGTCGCCGGGAATCGGTCGGCAGCAGCGCGCATAGGTCACCAGCAGTCCCTCGGCGCCGTGGATGGGCAGCGACACGCGGTCGTCGGCGGCCTCGTACTGGCCCTCGGGGAAGAGCTGACGCGCCACCAGCAGCGGCAGCCGCCGGCCGGTGCCGATGTCCTCCAGCAGCCGGTTCCAGTCGGCGAGGTCGAGCTTGCGCAGCAGCCACATCTTGCGTTCGGTGCGCAGGCGCTGCTTCTGGCCGATCTTCACCAGCGCCGAGTTGAGCAGCTGGCGGCCCAGCTTCACCGCGTCCTTTTCGCGGCGGTGCTTGAGGTAGTTGCGGATGGCCGCGCGCGCCTTGCCGGAGACGCAGAAGTTGAGCCACGAAGGCGTCGGGTGGGCGCTCTTGGAGGTCAGCACCTCGACGTGATTGCCGTTGGCGAGGACGTGGTGAAGCGGCACCATTTCGTGGTTCACCTTCGCCGCCACGCAGTGATTGCCGACGTCCGAGTGCACGGCGTAGGCGAAGTCGAGGGCGGTGGCGCCCGAGGGCAGCTTCTTGATGTCGCCCTTGGGTGTGAACACGTAGACCTGGTCGGGAAACAGGTCGGTCTTCAGGTGCTCGAGGAACTCCGAGGCGGTACCGCCCTTGGGCTGCATCTCGAGCAGGTCCAGCAGCCAGCGCCGGGCGAGCTGCTGGGGTGCGTCGCGGTCGCCGTCGTGGGTCTTGTAGCGCCAGTGGGAGGCCACGCCCGTCTCCGCCACCCGGTGCATCTCGCGCGAGCGTATCTGCACTTCCATGGACTGGCCGAAGCGGCCGAACACCTGCGTGTGCAGGGACTGGTAGCCGTTGATCTTGGGGATGGCGATGTAGTCCTTGAACTTGCCGTGCACCGGCTTGTAGAGATCGTGCACGACGCCGAGCGCGCGATAGCACTCGTCGCGGTCCTCGACGATGACGCGGATGGCGTAGAGGTCGCCGAGGTCGGAGAAGTGCAGGTGCTTGGTCTGCATCTTGCGGTAGATGCTGTAGATGTTCTTTTCGCGCCCGAATACCTCGGCCTCGATCTTCTTCTCGGCGAGGCCGCGCGTGAGCGTCTCGCGCACCTGCTCGATGGTCTTGCGGCGATTGCCCGACAGCTTGCGCACCTGGTCGCTGATGGCCTTGTAGCGCTTCGGGTAGAGGTAGCGAAAGGACAGGTCCTCCAGTTCCTGGGCCCAGGTATGCATGCCGATGC
>JAUIDF010000245.1 GCA_030429125.1 Gammaproteobacteria bacterium
TCCGTGACGCAATGAAGAATGCAGGTCCGATCTTGCTCGAGCCGATCATGAGCGTAGAAGTAACCACTCCTGAATACTATCAAGGAGAGGTTATGGGCGACTTAAATCGTCGTCGTGGTCGCATCCCGCCACCGCCAGGGTCAGGGCAATCAGCACGGGCCAAATCAGTTTCATCGAATAGCTCCTCGTCTTCGTCGTCGGGCGGATGTCTGGTGGCGGCATCCTACCCCATCTGGCCGCGATGCCGCCAACCCGTCGACTATTCGACCGCTCGTCGGTTTTTCGAACCGCTCGTCAACCGTTTGACCATGCGGACGATGGCTTTCATCTGCGGCGCGCCGCGTTCGGCATAGCCGTCGCCGGTGTATCCCCACCAGTCCCAGCAACCGCGCGGGTTGGCGCGATCCGGCCACCACGATGCCACTGCAGCCGCCTGCGGATACAGGACGACGATGTCGTTGCCGAACGCCCACTGGTTGAATCCGGCGCCTTCGACAAACGCGGCATCCACCGCACCGGCATGCTGGCGGCAACCGTGCAGGACGACGTGCAATCGGCATCGACCGCCGTCGGCGCAGCGCGGCGGCACGAACACGTAGCCCGTCCCGGCCATGCTGACGTTGACGGGATCGACGTCGGAGAACGCCGACTGCGAAAAGGGCGACGGCGTCGCCACCGTCCCGGCACGATCGAGCAGTGTCTCGTCGAGCAGGTGCTCCAGCAACACCCGGGCAGTGTCGAATCCGCAGTCATTGAGATACGGCGCGGCCGTGGCCTCGCAGGCGACGCCGTCGTCCAGTACCGCGAGGCCGTGGCCGGCGGCGACGTCCTCGACCCATTCGATCGCCGCACCGTCGACGAATGCCGCGTAGAAGTCCCGTGTCGCCTCGACCACGGCGCCGGGCACGGTGCGGTCGTTGGTGCCCGAGAACAGGAAGACCCGATCGTCGGCCAGGTTGCCCGGGTCGTCGATGACGCCGCGTTCGAAGGCGTCGGCCACGGCATCGATGCTCGCACGCGCCGACGGCGGCCCCTGGAAGGGAATGAAATCCCCTTCGAGATCGGTGCAGATGGTGGTGGCGGTGGGCAGTCGCGGCCACGGCGTCGTGTCCGCGCAGCCCCACGGTCCGCCCGCCACCACGCCGGCGGCGGAGAACAGCGACGAGTAGGCGACGTGCAGCTGGACGGCCATGAAGGCCCCCGAGGAGACGCCCGAGACACTGATGCCGCCGGGTTCGATGTTGAGCGACGGCAGCGAATCGGCGCCCGCCGGCAGGCAGCACGACAGGGCCACGATCGACGCGGCAAGGCGCCGCGGCCGGCTCAATCCTCGAGCTCTCCGGCGGCTACGACCATCGGCTCGATGGTCTCGCGAACCGGGGCGGGCATGGGCGCCGCCTTGCGCGTGTTCGGGTCGAAGAACACCTCGGTCAGCTCGTACGTGGCGTGGACCAGCCCGGAATCGGCGTGCCGCATCCGCTCGACGAAGGTGCAACTCTTGCCACCGATCCGGGTAACGGCGCAGTCGATGACGATGAGATCGCCGGCGACGAGTTCCTTGCGAAACACGGTGGCGGCGCGAGCGGTCACCGTGTGCAGGCCGAACTCCTGCGCCATGCGCTGATGGCTGCCCCAGAACACCGACCACACGTGATACGCACCGTCGTCGAAGAAGTGGGCATACCAGCGCACGTTCATGTGGCCGAAGGAATCGCAGTGCCATGGCTGCACCACGCCACGCAGTATTTCCCTGATCCTGGACAATGGAAGCACCTCCGGATGACGCGCCCGCCACGGCATGCCTGCCCGCGGTGCGCTCGGTCGCGCATGCACCGCGCACGCGCGTGGCCCGAGTCTCTCCGAGCCGGCGCCAAAGCGCAAGTCGGCGGCAGCGGGCAGGAACACGCGGGCGGCGATAAGGTTACAATGCCCGCCGACGAAGCCGGCCAGCCGACGCGCCCACGCCCGAATCGCCCGATCCATGACCCGAAAGATCATCCTCGCATTGCTGGGCCTGGCGTTGACGACAACGTTTGCCCTGGGCGTGATCGGCGTGATTCGACTCCCCTTCCTGCAGGTCCTCGAGTTCGCCTCCTACGATGCCCGCGTCCGCCTGACCGCGAGCGGACAGCAGGATCCCCGCATACTGGTCATAGACATCGACGAGCGCAGCGTCGCGACCCAGGGTCGCTGGCCCTGGCGCCGTGACGTCATCGCCCGGCTCGTCGACCGCCTGGTCAACGAATACCACGTCGAGGTCGTCGCCTTCGACATGGTGTTTCCCGAAAAGGAGCGCAATTTTTCCATCGACCAGCTGCGCGAACTGGCCTCTGCCCGGGGCGACGCGGCGCTCCTGGCGCAACTGGACGCCTACGAAGGGCAACTGGACCGCGACGTGGTCTTCGCCCGCAGCATCGCCGACACCGGTCGCGTGGTGCTCGGCTTCTTCTTTCACCACGACCGGGACGAAACCGGCACGGCCGGCGAGCTGCCACCACCCCAGTACCCGGCCGATACCGGGTTGTACCTGACGACCTATGCCATCCAGGCCACCGGCTACGCCGCCAATCTCGCCCAGTTACAGGATGCGGCGCTGTCGGCGGGCTTCTTCTCCAATCCCGTGGTCGACGACGACGGCGTCTACCGTCGGGTGCCGCTGGTGGCCGAGCACGAGGGCGACCTCTACGTCTCGCTGGCGCTGGCCACGGCCCAGGCCTACCTCGGCATCCCGGCCGAGCCGGTGCTGGCGCCCGGGCGGGAGGATCTCGGCGACTACCCGGCGCTGGAAGCGTTCGATCTCGCCGGCGTCCGCATCCCGGTCGACGCCAATGCCACCGCGATGGTGCCGTACAAGGGCCCGGAGGGCTCGTTCCCCTACATCCCCGCCACCGATGTGCTCGAGGGCACGGTGGAAGAACCCGAGCGGCTGGCCGGCACCATCGCGCTGATCGGTACCACCGCGGCGGGCCTGGTGGATCTTCGGCCAACCCCGGTGCAGAACGTTTATCCCGGGGTGGAGGTTCACGCCAACCTCATTGCCGGCATGCTCGACGGCACCATTCGACAACAGCCCGCCTACACGCTCGCGGTCGAGCTGCTGATGCTGGTGCTGTCCGGGCTGGCGCTGTCCCTGGTACTGCCGTTGACGAGCCCGCTGGTGGGCGGTCTCGCCACCTTCGGCGCCCTCGCCGCCATCGCCGGATTCAACGTCTACGCGTGGGAAGTGATGCTGCACGTGGTGCCCTTCGCCTCCTCGCTCACGTTGATCGTGCTCATCTACGTCATGAACGTGGTCTATGGCTTCTTCTTCGAGGCGCGCTCGCGCAACCAGCTCGGTCGCCTGTTCGGTCAGTACGTTCCCCCTGAACTCGTCGACGAGATGAGCCGCGACCCCGGGCACTATTCCCTCGCCGGCGCCAAGCGCGAGCTCACGGTGCTGTTCAGCGACGTGCGCAACTTCACCGACATCTCCGAGTCGATGGACCCGAACGATCTCACCCGCATGATGGGCGCCTTCCTGACGCCGCTGACGGCAGCGGTACACCGCAACATGGGCACCATCGACAAGTACATGGGCGACGCCCTCATGGCCTTCTGGGGCGCGCCGGTGGACGACGAGCGCCACGCATCGCATGCCGTGGCAGCGGGACTCGACATGCTCCGCCAGATCGATGCGCTCGGACCGCAGTTCGACGCCCAGGGCTGGCGGCGCCTGCGGGTGGGCATCGGCATCAATACCGGCGAGATGAGCGTCGGCAACATGGGCTCGGAGTTCCGCGTCGCCTACACGGTCATGGGCGACGCGGTGAATCTCGGCTCGCGGCTGGAGGGACTGACCAAGTACTACGCGCTGCCGATCATCGTCAGCGAGCACACTGCCAGGCAGGCCGGCGAGTTCACCTACGTGGAGCTGGACCGGGTCCGGGTGAAGGGCAAGCTGCAGTCGGTCGCCGTGATGATGCCGCTCGGGCTGGCGGCCGACGTGGACACGCAAACCCGGCAGTTCGTCGACGAGCATGCCGCCGCCCTCGCCGACTACCGCGCACGGCGATTCGAGCGTGCGCGCGACTGGTTCGCCAGCGAGCCGCGGGTCGAGGCCCTGGCCGGCCTGTACCGTCTCTACCGCGAGCGCATCGGGCACTGTCTCGCGAACCCGCCCGACGAGGCGTGGGACGGCGTGTTCGTCCTCGACGAGAAGTAGGCCGGGGTTCGCGGCGGCATACCGTCCGCGCGGCCGCAAGCGCTAGCTGCTGGCCAGCTCCACCGGCACGTACCAGGCGCTGTTCGACGCCGTGCACAGGCCGATGTCCGGGCGCTCCTCGAGCTCGTCTTCGAACTCCGGCTGCGGATCGAACAGCGTGACCACCGGCGTGAACGGGTCCGGTGGCGGTTCGTTGCCGGTCGGCGGCGGATTGTTCGGACCGCCGGGCGGATTCACGGGCGGATTCACGGGCGGATTGCTGCCGGGCGGCGGATTGACCGGCCCCGGCGGCGGTCCCGCCGGGCCGGCAGGTCCGGAGGAGACGAAGTAGGTCGTCGAGTTCTGGCCATCGCTGAAGCCGGGACCGCTGAAGGCGGAGAAGCTGCCGCTCACGGTACCGGCGCTGATCAGGTCGTAGACCAGCGCGCCGTTGGGCGTGAAGCCGTTGATCAGCACCACGGTCATGGTGCCGGCCAGCGTCGCCGTACCGCCCACGTTGACCTGGTCGAACAGCCCGCTGCCCGGCGTGCCGCCGATCTCCATGAGGGTATTGGAACCACCGGTGAGTGTGAGATTGCCGGGAAAGATCAGCACGCCGGGCGAATTGCCGGGCGCGAGGGTGCCGGTGACGGTCACCTCCTGGGCATCCAGGGTGCCGTCGCCGGTGGCATCCGCGAGCGTCACGCCGCCGTTTCCGGTAACGCTGGGCGAGCCGGAGATGTTGGTGTCGCCGAGCACGTCGAGGCTGCCCTCCGACGTCGGCTCGACCAGGTTGCTGAGCTGGATTTCGGTGAGCGAAGCGCCGTCCACGCCTTCGTGGAAATCGAAGTCGCCGTCGATCTGCACCGAGCCGTTCAGACCGTCGTTGAGAATGCGCGCGATGCCGCCACTAGCCGAACGCATCAGCGCGTCGCCGCCGATATTGATGGTCTGGGTGAAGGCGGGATTGCCGTAGCCGTCGAGATTCGCACCGTCGATCAGGGCGATTTCGGCCACGGCGCCGTTCGTGGTCTCGGACAGGATGCTCAGGCCGTCCGCCTCGATCGTCTGATCGGTACCGAACCGGACGCGGATCGTTTCCGAGTATCCATAGTACGGACCGCTGGCGTAATAGTAGTTGCCCCCGGTGACGACGGCGGCATCGTCGCCGATGGCCGTTATGTTGAGGCTGCCGGTCCCGTTGTAGCCGGCACGCAATCGCTGCCGGGTGTCGACCACCACGGCCACGAGGCCACCCGGCGTCGTGTCGCTGGTGTACTTGATCGTTGCTTCGACGGTCGGGTCGACGAGCGCGTGACTGCCGGTGGCCGTGCCGGAGCGAACGTTGACGTCGCCGCCCGCGTCGGCGAACTGCCCGCCGCTGAAATCGAATT
>JAUIDF010000246.1 GCA_030429125.1 Gammaproteobacteria bacterium
CGACATCTACACCGCGTGGGACGGCAAGGACGAGAACTATACGCGCATGCCCGCATCCGGCGAGATCGAGCTCCGCGACGGGACCCGCTACCTGCACATCACCAGCAACGAGACGATTGGCGGCATTCGCTTCGGCGAGTGGCCCGACGTCGACGTGCCGCTGGTGGCGGACCTGTCCTCCGAGTACATGGCCCGTCCCATTCCGTGGGAGAAATTCGACCTCGTCTACGGCGGCGCGCAGAAGAACCTCGGTCCCGCCGGCCTGACCGTGGTCTACATTCGCAAGTCCATCGTCGACGGGCTCAACAAGGACCTGGCCCGCTACCTTCGCTACGACATCCACGTGGACAAGGACTCGATGTTCAACACGCCGCCGGTATTCCCCGTCTACATGCTGGGCAAGGTGCTGAAGTGGATGGAGGCGAACGGCGGGGTCGCCGCGATGGAGCAGGCGGCGGCGCGCAAGGCGGGCGCATTGTACAAGGCCATCGACGGCAGCGACGGCTACTACCGCTGCCCGGTGGACGTCGCCAGCCGCTCGCACATGAACGTGGTGTTCCGGCTGCCGACGGAGGACCTCGAGGCGAAGTTCATCAGCGAGGCGTCGAAGGCGCAATTCGTGAACCTGAAGGGTCACCGCAGTGTCGGCGGTCTTCGCGCCAGCATCTACAATGCCATGCCGGAACAGGGGGTCGCCGACCTGGTCGCGTTCATGGCCGCGTTCCGCTCGTCCAATCCGGGCTGATGTCATGACGGGGGTGCGCGCATTCGGCGGCTACATGGTCGAACCGGCACGGGCGCGGGACGTGATCGCACCGGCCTACGACTCGCTGTCGCCCGCCGAGCGCGCGCGCTTCGCCGACGCCCATCCGGACAATTTTCTGAACGTGATGCGCACGCGTGACGATTACACGGACGGTGAAATAGACACGGCCACGATACTCGAACGCAATCGCTCCAACCTGAAGCGCCTGATCGACAGTGGCTGTTTCCGCGCCTTCGATGCGCCGACGCTGTTCATCTACCGGCTGAGCCAGGGCGAACACGTGCAGACCGGCCTGGTCGCCGAACTGCCCGTCGCCGAGATCGATGCCGGGGCCGTGCTGCGCCACGAACTGACGCAGGCCGACCGCGAAACGCTCCTCGTGGAATACCAGCAGTCCGTGGGTGCGAGTTCCAGCCCGGTGGCCCTCGCGTACCGGGCTGACGACGCCATCCGGGCGATGAAGGAGGCGCTGGTTGCCCGCCTCTCGCCGGTCCTCGATATCGTGTCCGAGGACGGCGTGCGCCAGGTCCTGTGGCCGGTGACGGATGCGCAGGACATCGAGCGGCTGTGCCGGACCTTCGCCCGGGTGCCGGTAACCTACCTCACCGACGGCCATCATCGCACCGCGGCCGCGTCGCGCTACGTCGCGGCGCTGAAGGCGTCGGGCGAGGCGCCGGCGCGGGACGGCGCCTGGAACCACGTGCTCGTGGCCTTGTTTGCCCATGACGAGTTGAACGTCCTGCCGTTTTCGCGGGTCGTTCGCGATCTCGGCGACATCGACGAGGACACGTTGCTGGCACGATTGCAATCGGAATTTCTGGTCGAGCCGCTCGAAGCC
Source organism: Gammaproteobacteria bacterium (assembly GCA_030429125.1). Taxonomy (GTDB): domain Bacteria; phylum Pseudomonadota; class Gammaproteobacteria; order Arenicellales; family CAJQKF01; genus BQJD01. The sequence goes on from JAUIDF010000246.1 coordinate 1,605, forward strand.
GGGGCCGATCGCGCCCCGGCGCCCGAAGCGCCGGGCACGTTCGTCATGGTGCTCGATGAACGCTGTTTTCGATTGACCGTGCGCGACCGCGCCCGCCGCTCACCGGGTTCGCCGGTCGCCGGCCTCGACGTCAGCATTCTCCAGGAGCGTGTGCTCGACCGCGTTCTCGGCATCGTCGACAGTCGCGCCGATCCCCGGCTGGCCTACGTCAGCGGCACCACCGGCCGGGACGGCGTCAACGAACTGCGTTCCGCCGGCTGGCGTCTCGCGTTCTACTGCCATCCCGCCTCCATCGAGGACATCATGGCGGTGGCCGACGCGGGTGAAGTCATGCCGCCCAAGTCCACCTGCTTCGAACCCAAGGTTCGATCGGGGCTGTTCCTGCGTCTCTCCGGGTCGGCTTAGGACCTGTCCATCGATTCGCTCGCGGTGCCATGCCGGCGCCGATTGCCCGACGCGCCGTTCAGGCGACGCCTCGAGTGCAGTATCATTGCGGCCCTCGCCACCGCCCGTCACGCCAGTTCATGAGTGAGATCGTCCTCATCAACGTCAACGGTTCCGACCGCCCGGGGATCACCGCGTCCCTGGCGCAGATCATGGGTCGGTACGAATTGAATGTCCTGGATATCGGACAGGCGGTGATCCACGACAATCTCGCCTGGGGCATGCTGGTCGAGATACCGCCGCAGTCGGCGGATTCGGCGGTATTCAAGGAACTCATGTTCGAGGCCCACCGGCTCGGCCTGGCCATGCAGTTCACACCGGTTTCCGGCGAGCAATACAGCCGCTGGGTGGGTCAGCAGGGTCAGTCGCGGCACGTCATCACCGTGCTCGGCAAGCAAATCCGCGCCGAACACATCTCGCGCGTGTCCGAGTTGATCGCCGTCAACGGCCTGAATATCGATCGCATCAACCGGTTGTCCGGTCGCGCCCTGCTGTCGACGCCGGTGCACAAGCGCCGCGCCGCCATCGATTTCCACGTGCGCGGCGAGGTGGCCGATCTGTCGGTGATGCACGCCACGTTCCTGCAGTTGTCGCAGCGACTCGACATCGACGTCGCCATCCAGGCCGACAACGTGTTCCGTCGCAACCGCCGCCTGGTGTGCTTCGACATGGACTCGACGCTGATCCAGAACGAAGTCATCGACGAACTCGCCAAAGTCGCCGGCGTCGGCGCCGAGGTCAGCGCCATTACCGAGCGGGCCATGGCCGGCGACATGGATTTTCGCGACAGCTTCACGCGTCGGCTTTCCCTGCTCGAGGGACTGCCGGCGTCGGAGTTGCCCCGTGTGGCGGAATCACTCAAGGTGACGGACGGCGCCGAGTTCCTGATCCGTACCCTGAAGCACTACCGCTTTCGGGTTGCCATCATTTCCGGCGGCTTTACCTATTTCGCCCGCTACCTGCAGGACAAGCTCGGCATCGACTACGTGCATGCCAACGAGCTGGAAGTGGAAAACGGCCGGCTGACCGGGCGCGTGCGTGGCGATATCGTCGACGAGGATCGCAAGGCCGAGCTGTTGCGCGCCATTGCCGAGCACGAGGATATCCGCCTCGAGCAGGTCATCGCCGTCGGCGACGGCGCCAACGACCTCAAGATGCTGTCCATTGCCGGGTTGGGCATCGCCTTCAGGGCCAAGCCGGTGGTCAGACGCCAGGCGCGGCTGGCGCTCGCGGCGTCGAGTCTCGACAGCATTCTCTACCTGATCGGCATGCGCGAGCGCGATTTTCGCGGCCTCGCGGCGGATTGCGACCACGGTCCATAGGGTCGTATTTCGCCCAGCGCCGGGCGTGATTGGCAAAGTCCGGGGCAGGCGCGGTGCTAACCTGCGCGAACATTCCAGGATCGTCCACCGCCTCCGAGGGAGAAAGCCACCGTGACCGAGTTCAAGTCCGACATCGAAATCGCCCGCAGCGTCACCCCCCGGCCGATTCGCGAGATCGGCGAGGGTCTCGGCATCGACTGGGGCGACTTGCGTCCGTTCGGCCACGACAAGGCGAAGATCGGCCTCGGTCTCGTCGAACGGGCGGCGGCCGCGCCGCGCGGCAAGCTGGTACTGGTCACGGCCATTTCGCCCACGCCGGCCGGGGAGGGCAAGACCACCACCTCCGTCGGCCTCACCGACGGTCTCAATCGCATCGGCAAGCGAACCCTGGTCTGCCTGCGCGAGCCGAGTCTCGGTCCCTGCTTCGGCATGAAGGGCGGCGCTGCCGGCGGCGGCCGCGCGCAGGTCATTCCCATGGAGGATATCAACCTTCATTTCACGGGGGATTTTCACGCCATCACGGCCGCGCACAACCTGCTTGCGGCGATGATCGACAACCACATCTACTGGGGCAATGGGCTCGGCTTCGATTCGCGCCGGGTCGCATGGCGACGGGTGCTGGACATGAACGACCGGGCCTTGCGGCAGATCAACGTGGCTCTCGGCGGTGTCGCCAACGGCTTCGCCCGCGAGTCCGGATTTGACATCACCGTGGCCTCGGAAGTGATGGCGATTTTCTGCCTCGCCGACAGTCTCGCCGACCTGGAGCGCCGGCTCGGGGAAATCATCGTCGGCTATACCCGCGATCGCGTCGCGATCCGCGCCGCCGCCGTCGGCGCCGCCGGGCCGATGACGGTCCTTTTGAAAGATGCCTTCAGCCCGAACCTGGTGCAGACCCTGGAGGGCAATCCCGCCATCATTCACGGCGGGCCGTTCGCCAACATCGCTCACGGCTGCAATTCGGTGGTGGCCACGAAGACTGCGCTCGGCCTCGCCGATTTCGTCGTCACCGAGGCCGGCTTCGGTGCCGACCTCGGCGCCGAGAAGTTTTTCGACATCAAGTGCCGCAAGTCGGGCCTCAAGCCCGACGCCGCCGTGCTCGTCGCCACCGTGCGCGCCCTGAAGTATCACGGCGGGGTGGCGCGCGACGCGCTCAACGAGCCGAACCCGGCGGCTGTCAACGCGGGTTTCGAGAACCTGCGTCGCCACGTGCAGAACGTGCACCAGTTCGGCGTACCCGTCGTGGTCGCCATCAATCGCTTTCATGCCGATACCGACGAGGAGCTGGCGCAGGTCCGGATGGCGTGCGAGGGTATCGGCGTAACGGCCGTGGAATGTACCCACTGGGCGGATGGCGGCGCGGGAACCGAGGCGCTGGCCCGTCGCGTGGCCGAACTCGCCGAGTCCGGGCAGAGCCAGTTCATGCCGCTGTACGGCGACGAGATGGGGCTATGGGAGAAAGTGCGCACCATCGCGCGACGGATCTACGGCGCCGACGACATCATCGCCGACAAGCGCGTTCGCGCGCAGCTCAAGTCGTACGAGGACGAGGGTTTCGCACGCCTGCCCGTGTGCATTGCCAAGACCCAGTACAGCTTTTCCACCGATCCCGAGCTTCGCGGTGCACCGTCGGACCACGTCGTCCCGGTTCGCGAGGTCCGCCTTTCGGCCGGCGCGGGGTTCGTCGTGGTGATCTGCGGCGAGATCATGACCATGCCGGGCCTGCCCCGCGTCCCGGCCGCGGAGAAGATCCGCATCGACGAATCGGGCCAGACGACCGGACTCTTCTAGACACCGGCTTGTCGTTTTACTATAACCGGGTGTCGCCCCGGCACCAGCGCCAGGGTAATGCCGCCTCTTAAATGAGCGCCGAATCGAGTACGATTCGCACAGAGAAAGCCAGCCGAACCGTCCGCTCCGGCGGCGGCGAAAATTCCACGATCCGCCTCGACGCGGACCCAACCGACAGCCCACATCGCGAGTGCATCGACATGGTCGAAAACGACGTACCGGAAAACGACGAGGAAGAGATCGACCTTTCGTCTCTGGATGACGACGAACTGGTCGAGCAAATGCACGACGACCTCTACGACGGATTGAGGGACGAGATCGTCGAGGGCACGCAGATCCTGCTCGATCGCGGCTGGGCGCCCGACAAGGTGCTCGCCGAGGCGCTGGTCGAGGGCATGCGCA
>JAUIDF010000247.1 GCA_030429125.1 Gammaproteobacteria bacterium
CTTCTCCAACGGCATGGATCCGGAATACACGGTGATGGGCCGCGTGGCGAGACGCATCTGGGCCATCGCCATGCGCGAGCGTTACGGCGCGGGCGAGCGCAGCGCGAAGCTGAAGTATCATATTCAGACGTCGGGCCGCAGCCTGCACGCCCAGGAGATGAGCTTCAACGATATCCGCACGACCCTGCAGGCGCTCATTGCCGTCTACGACAACTGCAACAGCCTGCACACGAATGCCCACGACGAAGCCATTACGACGCCAAGCGAGGACTCGGTGCGTCGCGCGGTGGCGATCCAGAAGATCATCAACGAAGAATGGGGTCTTGCAAAGAACCAGAACCCGAACCAGGGCAGCTTCGTCATCGAGGAACTCACCGAACTGGTCGAAGAGGCCGTGCTCATGGAGTTCGACCGCCTTCCCGAGCGCGGCGGCGTGCTCGGCGCCATGGAAACCGGCTACCAGCGGGGCAAGATCCAGGAAGAGTCGATGGTCTACGAGCACAAGAAGCACGACGGTTCGCATCCCATTATCGGCGTGAACACCTTCCTCAAGGCATCCGACGAGCCGTCGGTTGAGCCGGAGCTGGCACGCGCAACGGAAGCCGAGAAGCGCAGCCAGCTCGAGCGTCTCGAGGATTTTCACCAGCGCCATGCCGACAGTGCGCCGGCCGCACTCGATGCGCTCAAGGCGGCGGCAGTGCGCGGCGAGAACGTCTTCGCCGAGCTGATGAACACGGTGCGGGACTGTTCGCTCGGTCAGATCACGGACGCGCTGTTCCAGGTGGGCGGCAAGTATCGCCGCAACATGTGATGCGATAAACTGTCGCGGTACGAATCGCGACGGGAGAACCCGCCTTGAGCCTGACCGGACTCATCGTTTTTCTCATCATCGGCGGCGTCGCCGGCTGGCTGGCAGGACTGATCATGAAAGGCCGCGGCCTCGGCGTCGGCATGAACATCGTGGTCGGCATCGTCGGCGCCTTTATCGGCGGCTGGCTGCTCGGGCTGCTCGGCTTCCACGCGACGCACATCATCGGCCAGATCATCTCGGCGACCATCGGCGCGGTGGTCCTGCTCGCCATCGCCCGAATGCTCAGGTAACGGCCGGCGACCCGGCCGGCCGACTGTCCCGGGCAGGGCGCAGTGCGCCCTGCTTTCACTTCCGCGTCACGCTTCGCACGACGATCAATGAACAGAAACGTCCTCCTGCTGTCACTGTGCCAGGCCCTGTTGCTGACCGGGACATCGCTGCTGCTGTCGACCTCCGCGCTGGTGGGCGCGCGCCTGGCCGATTCGCCGACGATGGCGACGCTGCCGCTGGCGCTGCAATTCTTCGGCATGATGATCTCCTCGTTTTCGTCATCGATGCTGATGAAGGTCGTGGGGCGGAAGGCAGGATTCGGCGGCGGGCTGGTGCTCGGCATGGCCGGTGCGGGACTATGCGCGAGTGCGATCTACGGGGGCAGCTTCCTCGCCTTCTGCGCCGGCTCGCTGCTGATGGGCATGTTCAACGGCGTCGGGCAGTTCTACCGGTTCGCCGCGGCGGAAGTGGCGCCGCCGGAGCAGAAGGCGCGCGCGATTTCCTACGTGTTGGCGGGCGGCGTCATCGCCGCCTTCATCGGCCCGAATCTCGCCAATGCGACGCGCGAAATGATTCCGGGAGCGGAGTTTGGCGGCAGTTACCTGGCGCTGATCGGCGTGTACGGCCTGTCCATGGTGCTCGTTGCGCTGACCCGGATTCCGCCGCCCGGCGAAAGCGAACGCGCCAGTGGCGGACGGCCGCTCGGCGTGATCATCGCGCAGCCGGTGTTCCTGGTGGCGGTGCTCGGCGCCCTGGTGGGCTACGGCGTGATGAACCTGGTGATGACGGCCACGCCGCTGGCCATGGCCGGCTGCGGATTCGCCTTCGGTCCGACCGCCCAGGTGATCCAGTGGCACGTGGTGGGTATGTTCCTGCCCTCGTTCTTCACCGGGCGCCTGATCGAGCGTTACGGCGTGCTGACGATCATGAATATCGGCTGCGTGCTGCTGCTGGCGTGCATCGCGGTGAATCTGCACGGCATTACCTATGCACATTTCCTCGTCGCACTCATTTTCCTCGGCATTGGCTGGAACTTCCTGTTCATTGGCGGCACCACCCTGCTCACCGAGGCCTATACGCCGTCGGAGAAGGCCAAGACGCAGGGCATAAACGACTTCATCGTCTTTACCACGGTGGCTTGCACCGCGTTGTCGTCGGGCTGGTTGAATTTCGCCTTCGGCTGGGATGTCATCAACGAGGTGGCGATTCCGGCCGTCATCGCGGCGCTCGTGGCGAGCAGCTGGTTGGCGTTGCGCCGTCGCGCCGCAGCCGAGGAGCGGCCGGCCTAGGATCGTCGCCGGGCGTCCCGGTCGGACGTCGCCATTGCGCTAGCCGGGACGGTGTGGCGATTCCATCTGCCGCGAGATGCGTTCATCCACTTCGCCGGCACGATCGGGCGAACAGGTCAGCGACGGGCTCGCGGAAACCGACGGTCCGGGCACGATCGGTCGCGCCGGCCCGGGTCGCCGTTCCGGACGCGTGATGAGAAAGTTTCCCGCCAGTACCAGCGCAACGCCCAGCAGCGACGTTGCGCTGAAGCGGTAGTCCTCGAGGATGGTGGAGATGACGAGGGCAACGAGCGGAAACAGGACCGTCGCATAGGCGGCGCGACCCGGGCCCTCCCGTCCGATCAGGGTGAGATAGCAGCCGAATGCGATCACCGATCCGAATACCGCCAGGTAGACCAGGGAGCCGACGTAGGCCGCTGTCGCCTCGAAGGCGAACGGCATGTCCGCGGCGAGAATCGCGACGAGCAGGAACAGGGCACCGTAGGTCATTCCCCATGCGTTCGCCTGCACCACCGGAATGCCGCGGCGCTGGTTGTGCGCCGAAACCAGGTTGCCGACCGAGGCCAGCGCCGTGCCGAGCACGCACATGGCGATGCCGGGGCCGGGGAATCTAGCGATGTCCGGCAGGAAGACGAGGGCGATGCCGGCAATGCCGGTGACGGCGCCGAGCAGCATCACCAGTGTGACACGCGTGGACAAAAAGACCGCGCCGCCGGCGATGTTCATGATGACGATGGTCGAGAAGACCACCGCCACGAGCCCGGTCGTCACGTGCTCGGTGGCGTAGTAGAAGACGGCGTAGTTGCTGCTGAACAGGAACAGGCCGAGCAGCGCCATGCCCGCGTGGGCGCGGGCGTCAAACTTAAGCGGCATCCGCCGCGCCAGGCACCAGGCCATCAGCACAAGCGCGGCCAGGGCGAAGCGATAACCGACCGATACCAGCGGTTCGACGACGCCGAGCTGCAGCTTGATCGCGTACCAGGTCGATCCCCAGATGAGGATCGAGGCGAGATACAGGTGCAGCGAGCTCACGACCGCGCACGGGGCGCCGATGTCGGCGCCCCCCGGCGATTGACTATGCCACCCAGAAGGGTTTTCCGGCCTCGATCTGCGCGTCGATCGGCGAGAGACCGAGGTCGCGCAGCATCTCGGGCGAGAGATGGGCCAGGGCGCGACGCTGCACGGCGCGCTCGCGCCAGGTCTTGACCGTGGCGATTGCCGTGAACAGCGAGACACCGGGCGCGCCGGCGCCAACCGGGGTGGAGCGGTGAAACAGTTCGGTCAGTGCAGTCATGATCATTCTCCCGTCGCGGAACCTTGAAATGGGTCACTTGACCCTGGACGCGCATTATGGGGAAATCACTGCTACAGTAACAGATACAAAAAATGGCAGTTTTCACCATAACAGTTGTGAGATAGACCATGGCAGAATCAAGGGAACAGTTCCTGTACGACCGAGTATACGACCTCGTCGTCGACCAGATCCGCGCCGGCTCGCTGCGTCCCGGGGACCGGCTGCCCTCGCTGCGCCGCATGAGTCGGCAACTCAAGGTGAGTATCGCCACCGTCATGCAGGGGTACACGAACCTCGAGCGGGAAGGCTTCATCAGCGCCAGGCCGCAGTCCGGCTTTTTCGTCAACACCGGCCGCGACAAGTCGGCGCGACTGCCGTCGGCGACTTCCCCGCGCGCCATCGCCCGCGACATCAAGTTGTCGGCCTTCGTCCTCGAGCTCCTGCGCACGAGCCGCCGGCCGGGCACCGCGCCGCTCGGGCCCGCCAATCCGTCCAATGAGCTGCTGCCGGTTCGTGCCCTGGCGCGCATCATGCACCGCGTCGTTACCCGTGCACCGGCCGCGGCGGTCGACTACATGGAACCACAGGGTTACGCCGAGCTACGTCGACAGATCGCCTATCGCGCCAGCGCCACCGGCATGGTGGTGGATCCGCGGCAGATCATCGTCACCAACGGCGCGTCGGAGGCCCTCGCCGTGGCGCTTCGCTCGGTGACGCGGCCGGGAGACACCGTGGCGGTCGAGTCCCCGACCTACTTCGTGTTGCTGCAACTCATCGAGGACCTGGGACTCAAGGCGGTGGAGGTGCCTGCCGATCCTGTCAACGGACTGAACCTCGACGCCCTCGAGGACATCGCGTCGCGGTTCTCGCTGGCCGCCCTGATGTGCGTCGCGAACTTCAACAATCCCTACGGATCGCTGATGCCCGATGCGGCCAAGGCGCGCCTGGTGGAGATCGCGAACCGGCGCGGCTTTCGCCTGATCGAGGACGACATCTACGGCGACCTGCACTTCGGTCCCTACCGGCCGCGACCGTTGATGAGCTTCGACGACACGGGTAACGTCGTGTTGACCTCGTCGTTTTCGAAAACGCTGGCGCCGGGCTACCGCGTCGGCTGGCTGGTCGTGGACCGCGGGCGCGAGGACATGTTGTCGAGAAAGCACAATGCGTCGATATCCAGCGCCAGCGCCACCCAGATGACGGTCGCCGAGTTTCTCGCAAGCGGCGCCTACGACCGTCACCTGCGCGGCATGCGGCGCGCCCTGAAACAGCAGGTCGACCGCATGCGGCACGAATTGCTGGAAGTCCTGCCCGAGGCGACCCGCATCAGCCAGCCGCAGGGCGGGTTCGTGCTGTGGGTGGAGTTGCCGCGCGGGGTCGATTCCATCGCCCTGTTCAATCGTTGCCTGGAGCAGGGTGTCAACATCCTGCCCGGCGCGATTTTCTCTCCGACACGCAAGTTCAAGAACTGCATACGCATCAATTGCGGCCATCCGTGGAGCGAGACCGTTGCCCGCGGCGTGGAGAAGCTCGGGGCCCTGGCGAGTGAATCGGCGACGTGAGCTGCGCCCGCGAAATCCGACGGTGAGCAGACGGTTGTTTCCTTCGACGCCAACGGTGCCCCGGAATGAAACCGTGGCGACGAGCAGGTCGGATTAACCGAAGGCGTAATCCGACGGTTGACGGGCGGTGGTTTCTTTCGACGCTGCGTCGGATTACGTCCCCGCTGGCGCGGGGTCTAATCCGACCTACGGTGCGACGGTGCTCCGATTTGAAACCACGGCAACAGGTAGGTCGGATTAGCCGCAGGCGTAATCCGACGAATGACGGGCGGTGGCCTCGCTCGACGCCGCGTCGGATTACGTCCCCGCTGTCGCGGGGTCTAATC
>JAUIDF010000248.1 GCA_030429125.1 Gammaproteobacteria bacterium
TCCGGCGCCGACATGGTGCTGTGGCAGGGGTCCTGCATCGTCCACGAAGAATTCAAGGCCGAGCTGCTCGAGGACATGCTGCAAAAGCATCCCCGTGCGAAGGTGCTGGTGCATCCCGAGTCACCGCCCGGCGTCATCGAGCTCGCCGACGTGGTCGGGTCGACCAGCCAAATCATCGATGCCGCGCGCACGCTCGACGCGGAGACCTTCATCGTCGCCACCGAGGACGGCATTTTCCACAAGATGTCCGAGGCGGCGCCAGGCAAGAAGTTCATCGCCGCGCCCACCGGCGGCGAAGGCGCGACCTGCGTCAGCTGCGCCCATTGCCCCTGGATGAAGATGAACGACCTCGACCGTCTCGCCAGGGTATTGGAGAACGGTGAAGACGAGGTGGTCGTGGACGAGAACATCCGTCGTCGCGCCGAGCGCTCGATCAAGCGGATGATCGAGTTCGGCAAGGCGAACGCGGGCCCTGCCCCAGGCAGCTGACCGCCAACGAAAGCGCGGCAAGAGCGCCCTGCGGGCGATCGCTCAGGGCTGAATGAGCAGGTAGAGAAACTGCAGGCCGGTCAGGCTCGCACCGACCAGGAAAAGAATGTAGCTGTAGCGCAGGTACGGATACTTCTTGCGTCCCAACACCCCGCCCACGCCGTAGATGTCGGTGACCATCTGCTCGTAAACCGTCGCATCGCGCTGCATCAGTGCGGCCATGTCGTGCTTGAACTCGGACAGCGGCATGCGGCTGAAGTGACCGAAGAAAAGCAGGTTGTACGACGGCGCCTGCTTGTCCAGCTTGCCGCCGGCGGTTTTCGGATAGTTCACGCTCGGCAAAGCGGCCAGCACGGCGAGAACGAGCGCGGCCAGCGAGAAACCGGCGAGCGTCATCAACGGGAGCCGGTAGGCCAGCTCGCCGAACTGGCTGAAACTGATCGACAGGACGATGGAGGACACCGTGATCATGATGTTGGCCTTGGTGTCCGCCATTTGATTCAGCTGCCACAGCGCGAAATGCTCCGTGCGCAGCATCAACTCCGCCGGCGTACGGCTTTGCACGACTTCGAACGGCGATGGCGGTCGCGTGCTCGCGCCGTGCGGATCGGATTCCTCGTTCACGTGGCTTCTCCTCGAATGCCCGGTCCAGACCACCGGCATTATGTGTCCGACGCGTTCCGGCTTCAACGCCGCGACGGCTTCACCCGCGCGACGTTGAGGTACACTTCGACCACCCGTCGCAGCGTGTACAGAAAACTAACCGATGAACACCGCCCGGAATTTCGTCATTCGCGACACCGCCGAGGCGGACATGGACCAGGTTACCGACATCTATGCCGTCGAGGTCGCCACCGGTCGGGCGAGCTTCGAGATCGAGGCGCCGGGCGTCGCCGACATGCGATCGCGATTCGAGAACCTGCGACGAGCCGGCTACGGCCACCTCGTCGCCTGCCGCGACGACACGGTACTCGGCTACGCCTACACGAGTAGCTACCGGCCGCGAATCGCCTATCGCCACACTGTCGAAGACTCGGTGTACGTGCGACGCGAGGCACGGGGCGCCGGTATCGCCACCGCGCTGCTCGAGGCGCTGATCGCCGACTGCCGCGACAAGCCGTTCAGGCAGATGATCGCCGTGATCGGCGACAGTGCCAACACGGCCTCCATCGCCCTGCATCGCAAACTCGGCTTCCGCGAGGTCGGCGTATTGAAGGAAGTCGGCTACAAGTTCGATACGTGGATCGACACCGTGATCATGCAGCGACCGCTGTAGGGACGTCGAGTCTCGTCGGACGCGGGATTGCGCGGTTACAGGGTGTCGACCGCGAAACTGTCGCAGTCCGCCACCGAGCGGCCGGCCATGCCGCGCCGGAACCACCGCATGCGCTGCTCGGAGGTGCCGTGGGTGAAGCTGTCGGGCGACACGCGGCCGGTAGATTCACGTTGAAGTCGGTCGTCACCGATGGCGGACGCGGCGGCCAGCGCCTCTTCCACGTCGCCACGCTCGAGAATATCGCGGGCACGATCGGCGTGAGCCGCCCATACACCGGCCAGGCAATCAGCCTGCAACTCCAGCCGGACGGATAATGCATTCCCCTCGGCGCGGCCGACGCTCTGCCGCGCCTGCTGCACGCGGGACGATATACCAAGCAGGTTTTGCACGTGATGACCGACCTCGTGAGCAATCACGTACGCCTGGGCGAAATCCCCGGGAGCACCGAATCGTCGCCGGAGCTCGTCGTAGAAGGACAGGTCGATGTAAACCTTGCGATCGCCGGGGCAGTAAAACGGGCCCATGGCCGACTGGGCGAAACCACAGGCCGACTGCACCGCGCCCGAGAACAGCACCAGCCGCGGCTCCTCGTAGCGACCACCGCCCGACTCGAAAATGGCATGCCAGCTGTCCTCGGTATCGGCCAGCACCACGGACACGAAATCCGCGAGACGGTTTTCCTCCTCGCTCAGCGGACGCGACTCGCCCGCATCGAACGATCCGCCCGGTGCGCCCGGACCGCCTTGCAGCAGGATCGAGGGATCGATGCCGAAATACAGCGCGGCAACGATCAACACGATGGTGCCGATGCCACCACCGGCAGTACGCCGACCGATGCGCATGCGCCGTCCTCGACCCGGCAGAGCGAAACCGCCGCGACCGCGACGATCCTCGACGTTGCCGCTGCGCCGCCCGCCACGCCACCTCATGGCAGACGCCCCGGGCGCACGATCACGATCCGGCGCTCACGCTATTCGGCCCCACCCTGCCACATCATTTCATAGCCGATCTCGTAGGTCTTCGAGCAATAGTCGAGCAACGCCGAGAATTTCTCCTTGAACGTGCTGTCTGCATGCGAACGCTCGTGCTGGTCGAAGGACTGCCAGTAGGTGACGATGGCGACGTGATCCTCCTCGGCCGGCGATTCGCCGACCGAGCCCTCGTCCGAGATGAAGCCGCTGAAGCGAAACACCTGGCCGGCGATGAAACCGCCTGCCTCGTTGCCGTAGGTGTTCTTTACCACGTTGCACATCTCGCCCATGGCCAGCTCGACGTCGGAGAGCTCCACGCCGTCTTTCAGCTTGACCACGTTGAACAGCATGACGCTGCCGAAGGGAATGGTTATCGGTCCAAACATTTTCTCAAGTCATTTCAGGGTGAACAGGCCCGGCGAGCACCGGGCCCGGGGATCTACTGTACGCTGCCGAACGACGCGTCGGTGCTGCCGGCCGGCGGTTTCAGGCCGGCCAGTCGGCAGCCCTGGGCAACCGGACCGCCCGGCAGGATGCGATACAGGTAGCGAATGCCGCCACGCGCATGAAAGTGCTCGTCGAGCGCGTCGTGAAGGGTGCGCACGCCGGGATCATCCGAGCGGGCGTAGAGCCTCTGCAAGCCGCGAACCACGTCCCAGTGGTCTTCCAGCAGTTCGAGATTTTCCGCCTGTGCCGCGCGCTCAGCCTGCGCCGGCGACCAGCCCGCGGGCGCATCGGGAAAAGCCGGGTCGGACGCCCCGCCCGGATGCAGAATGTCGTTCATGGACTTGGCCATGGAAAAATCTCCGCTGACGAGTACGAGCGCGAGTGGAAAAAACTATAGCGGTAATGAGGGGCGCTGGCAATCCGGGCCCGCTGCCGTGGCTGCGCTAGAATCGGCGGGTGACCCAAAATTCGACCGAGGTTGCCAGGCCATGTTCGATTCCTATCTTCCGTTCGACGGCGAGCACGAGTCCGTGTTCCAGGTCGACCCGCGCCCGATCAAGTTCGGCCCCGGCGCCGCCGCCGAGCTCGGCAGCGACGCGAACAGGCTCGGCATGCGACGCGTGGCGGTCTTCACGGACACTCGCACGCACGATCTCGCCGCGACGGACCGCGCACTGGCCTCCCTGTCGGCCAGCGCCATCGACTACGACGTCTTTGACGAAACGCGCGTGGAACCCACCGATCGGTCATTCCTCGCCGCCGCCGATTTCATGAACGGCGGCGGCTTCGACGGTATCGTCTCCATCGGCGGTGGTTCGGTCATCGACACCGCCAAGGCCGCGAACCTGTTCTGCTGCCACCCTGGTGAATTCCTCGACTACGTCAATCCGCCCATCGGCGCCGGCCGCCCGGTGCCGGGACCGCTATTGCCTCACATTGCCTGCCCCACCACGGCCGGCACCGGCAGTGAATCCACCGCGGTGGCCGTGTTCGATCTCTCCGAACAGCACCTCAAGACAGGAATCTCCTCACGTTTTCTCAAGCCCGATCTCGGACTCATCGATCCGGAATTCACCTACGACCTGCCGCCGCTCGTGACCGCGTCGACAGGGTTCGACGTGCTGACTCACGCCATCGAGAGTTACACCGCCATCCCCTACAGCCAACGCAATCGAACTGCCGACCCCGCCGCGCGACCGCCCTACCAGGGCGCCAATCCGCACAGCGACGCGGGCAGCATGGAGGCGATCCGCCTCGGCGGCCGCTACCTGTTGCGGGCGGTCAACGAACCCGGCGATACCGAGGCGCGAATCGCGGTCATGTATGCCGCCACACTCGCCGGTATCAGCTTCGGAAACGCCGGCGTGCACATTCCTCATGCCATGAGCTACTCCGTCGCCGGCAAGATTGAAGGCTACTACCCCGAGGGTTGGCCCGACGACCACAGCATGTGCCCCCACGGCCTGTCCGTCATCGTCAACGCACCGGCCGCCTTTCGCCTGACCGGTTCATCGAATCCCGCGCGCCACCGCGACGTCGCCGAAGCACTCGGCGCCGACGTCTCCAACGTCGATGACACCGACGCCGGCGAGCGACTGGCATCCACGCTGATCGACATGATGCGCGCCTGCGGCGTGCCAAACGGCCTGTCCGAGTTGCACTATAACGACAGCCACGTTGCCGACCTGGCCGAGGGCGCTTACAAGCAACAGCGCCTGCTCAAGCTGTCGCCCGTGGCGATCGACTTGCCGGTGCTCGAATCGCTGTATCGGGACGCGATGCGGTATTGGTAGCGTCGCCAGGCGCTGACAGCTTCACGACCGGGCTCGGCCGCATCGACGGACCCGACGACGTGCCCCCTTCGGGACGGCGTACAACGCGACTCATCGCCCCACCGGGAAAACCCGGCACGACCGGGGAGGCGAATCCACTCAGGCTCGCTGCATGCTCTGATAATAGTTATATGCCCGCAGCCTCGAGTACTCGCTCTTTACCGTCTTCTTTTCATTGAAATAATACCCGAACGCGAGGACGAGAAGTAAGAGCACCTTGAAAGCAAACTCGTCGATCATTCCAGCGAAAACAACTGCCGCAAACAGAACGCTCAAGCCGTGTGTCACCCGCGCCAGGACGAAGTACACGAGCTTGTTCCAGTACTTGATCTTTCGCGACGCGCCGCGCAAGACGAGACTCTCGGTTGGCATCGCACCCACGATAAACACCGAGCAGCAATAGTAAATCAGGATCACTGAAAACACTATGAGCGTGGTGTCCGAGTCGAAGAACAGATACGCCAGCAGCATGAAAACCAGTCGCGTCGCCGTCGAATAAGCATGGTGAGCATTAATATATTTCCTG
>JAUIDF010000249.1 GCA_030429125.1 Gammaproteobacteria bacterium
TGGGATCGGAGCCCTCGTACGTGTTCCGCTTCGTGCTCATGGAACGTCGCCACGGCGCCTGGCAAACGGCCATGCCCGTGCGCCTGCCGCGCCCGGACACCCCGCCCGGGTTCTTCGACGCCCTGTGGCGCCGCATCGTCGATCCCGGCGGTGACGCGGGGCTCGTGACCGCGGCCCGCTCCCTAGAGCAGGATAATCAGCCAGACCGCTGCGGCGAGCACCAGGCTGACCAGCACCGCTGCTGAGCCGATGTCCTTGGCCAGCCCGGACAGTTCGTGGTATTCCGGTCCGATACGGTCCACGGTATATTCGACGGCGGTGTTCAACAGCTCCACCAGCAACACCAGGACCACGCTGGCCACCAGCAGGACGCGCTCCACGGCGTCGCCGGTAAACCAGAAGGCGGCCGGCACGGCGACCGCGAGCAGCCCGATCTCCTGGCGCACGGCCTCCTCGCTGCGAAACGCGCCGCGCAGCCCGTTCATCGAGTTGACGGTTGCCTGGCACAACCGGCGTATTCCCCTCGCACCCTTTTCGCTCAATGCGCTTCTCCTGCCCCGCCGATCGCGCGGCCGGGGTTCGATACGATTTCAGATCGCGGGCGAGTGTACCCGACGGCGGTGCATTCGGCGCTACCGCGCTTCGGCCAGCAGCCGATCGATGTCGCGCTTCGCCCGGTCGAGGTAGGCGCCGCCGAACAGGTTGAGGTGATTGAGCACGTGATAAAGGTTGTACAGCCGCTGCCTCACCCGGTGACCGGGCGGCAATGGCCATGCCGACACGTAGGCGCGGCGAAATGCCGCGTCGAAACCACCGAACAACTCGGTCATGGCGAGGTCGGTCTCGCGATCGCCATGGTAGACCGCGGGATCGTACAGTACCGGCAAACCGGCCGTGTCCGCCGCGGCGTTGCCGCCCCACAGGTCGCCGTGCAGCAGAGACGGCACGGGCGCGTGCGCCGAGAGAAGGGCCGGAACGCATTCGAGCAGGCGTTGGCCGGCATCTTCGAGCGTCACCGCGTAGCCACGATCGCTGGCCAGCGCCAGTTGCGGCGCGAGGCGTCGATCGCGAAAGAAACCGGCCCAGCTCCTGCTGCGCGAATTGTCCTGCGGCGTCGTGCCGATGAAGTTGCCGGCATCCCAGCCGAAGGCATCGGCGGCGACGCCGTGCACGACGGCCAGCGCCTCGCCGAGGGCGCCGGCCGCTCGAACGCCGAGCGGCCCCAGCTCGATATATTCGAGCACCAGCACGGCGTCGCCGCCACACGGTCCGCAGTGCACGACCGCCGGTACGCGCACCGCCGAGGCACGAGCCAGGGACTCGAGGCCGCGCGCCTCGGCTTCGAGCATGTCCAGTCGCTCGGGGCGATTGCGCTTGACGAAGAAACGCGTCACGCCGTCGGTCACCATGAAGGCGTCGTGAATGCACCCGCCCGAGACGCCCGCCGACGATCGAACCGTGAACGCCATGCCGCGGGCGGCGGATACCGCCGCCTCCAGGTCCGCCCAGTCATTCATGCCGGCGGCGCAACCTGCGCGTGCGGGCAGGAGTTCCCGATAAAGCGTTGAAACAAAAGCTTCACACGGGGCCCCCTGGCAACGGGCCCCGGGACGGCACCGGCGGACCATTTATGCACAGAGATCGCGGTCCGCGCCAATTTCCTTAATTTCCCGTTAATGTTTCCGCAAGATGATTCAAAAATTCGGATAACTCGTTGATTTGTCATTGTGTTGTCGAATTGATCAAAAAATAGGCAATTTCCGCCGATACGCTTCCCGACCTGTAAATTCATTGCTCGCCGCAACGTTATACACAATGTTATCCACAGGCGTTGTGAGTAACTTGCTGCCGCCCGGCGGGACGCTCGGCCGGTGCTACACTACGCCGCTTTCCAGCCCGCTGCTCAAGTCGCGTGAACTCCGCCGCACCCGACGACCGGGTGGTGTCCGTCGCCGTCGCCGCCCCCCTGTTCCGACTGTTCGACTACCGCCTGCCGGCGGGCATCCGGCCTGCCTGCGGCAGTCGCGTTCGCGTGCCCTTCGGTCGCGGACAGCGCATCGGCTTCCTGGTCCCGCGCCCGGCGCGAGCCGAACCCCACGACGGTGAACTGAAACAGGTCCTCGAAGTCATCGACGACGAACCGCTGTTCGACGCCCGGCTGTTTCAGCTGCTGCGCTGGTCCGCCGACTACTACCGGCACCCGCCCGGCGAGGTGTTCGAATCGGCGCTGCCGGTGCGGCTCCGGCGCCGCCTGGCCGCCCCCGAGCCCGCGCGCACCTGGCGACTGGCCGCGCCCATCGATGACGTGCTTCGCGCCCTGCCGGCCAATGCCACCCGCCAGCGACTGGCGGCGCGCGCGCTGGCGGCGGCCGGCGACGTCCCGGTGGAGGCGGCCGAGTTGCGCCAGGCGGCGGGCGACTGCGCCGAGGCACTGCGACGTCTCGCCGACCGGGGCCTGGTGAAGTGCGCGAGCCCGGAACCCGCCCCTGCCCGTGACGGCCCGACGCTCAACCAGCACCAGCAGGCGGCCGTGGAGCGTATCGATGACGCCTGCGCCGCATTCGCCTGCTTTCTCGTGCGCGGCGTCACCGGCAGCGGCAAGACCGAGGTCTACCTTCAATGCGCGCGTCGCGCCATCGAGCGGGGACGACAGGTGCTCGTGCTGGTGCCGGAAATCGCCCTTACACCGCAACTCGTGGGCCGCTTTCGTGAACGCCTCGGGCGACCGGTGGCGGTGATGCATTCGGGCCTGCCGGACGGCGAACGGCAGCGCGCCTGGCTGAACGCCTCGCGCGGCACGGCGGACGTGATCCTGGGCACCCGCTCGGCAGTATTCGCGCCGCTTCGAAGACCCGGCCTCATCATCGTCGACGAAGAGCACGATGCCTCGTTCAAGCAGCAGGAAGGCTTTCGCTATCATGCCCGCGACGTCGCCATCAAGCGTGCCTCGCTCGAAAACGTTCCCGTCGTGCTCGGCTCGGCGACACCCTCGCTCGAGAGCTTCGACAACGCCAGGCGCGGACGCTACCACCTGCTCGAACTGCCCGAACGCGCAGGCGCGTCGGGGCTCCCCGACGTGCGGCTCGTCGACACCGGCAAGTGGCCACTCACCGACGGACTCTCGGCGCCGCTGGTCGGCGCCATCGCCCGCCGCATCGAGCGCGGCGAACAGTCGTTGATCTTCATCAACCGGCGCGGCTTCGCGCCGGTGGTCATGTGCGGCCAGTGTCAATGGCAGGCACATTGCGAGCGATGCGACGCCCTGCTCACGCTGCACCGGCGCGAAGGCATGATGCGATGCCATCACTGCGGCCTGACCCGGGCCGCGGTCGACGCCTGCCCGGCCTGCGGCAGCGACGACATTTTCTTCGCCGGCGTCGGCACGCAACGCGTGGAGCAGGCGCTGGCGCGGCGATTCCCGGCGGCGCGCATTCTGCGCATCGACCGCGACACCAGCGCGGCGCGTGGCGCGCTTGAATCCCAGCTCGACAAGGTGCGGGCCGGCGAGGTGGACATCCTCGTGGGTACCCAGCTGCTGTCCAAGGGCCACGACTTTCCGGGTATCACCCTGGTCGGCGTGATCGGCGCCGACCAGGGCATGTACAGCGTCGATTTTCGCGCCCCGGAGCGCCTGTTCCAACTCGTCACCCAGGTGGGCGGGCGCGCCGGGCGCGCCGACAAGCCCGGCCTCGTCCTCATGCAGACGCGCTTTCTCGACCATCCCTGCATGGATGCCATTCGCCGCCACGACTTCGACGCCTTCGCCGAGGCCGAGCTTGCGGCGCGGCGCACGTTGTCGATGCCGCCCTTCGGCTGCCTCGCGCTGGTCCGCGCGGAATCGGCCGCGGCGGACACCGCGCTGGCCTTTCTGCGCCTGGTGCGTGACCGCGCCATGGCGTCGAAGGCTGGCGAAGACGTGGAGGTCATGGACCCGGTACCGGCGCCCATGGAGCGGCGGGCCGGCCGATTCCGCGCACAGCTGCTGGTGCAGAGCCGCCGCCGCCCGCCACTTCGCCGCCTGCTGACTGCCGTCGTCGGGGCCATCGAGGCGGAACCGGTCTCGCGCCGCGTCCGCTGGTCGGTGGACGTCGATCCGGTCGATCTTTACTGACGCCCGCTGCCGGCGGCAACCGGGCCCGGCCGGGTTCGCGAATCAGGGCCGATGCCCGGCCGCCATGTATTCCGGATTGGCGAACTCGCGCAGGCGACTGGCGGTGCGCTCGAAGGCGTGGGCGAGCCGCTGCCCGCGGTACAGCGACTCGGCGGGCGCGGCCGCCGAGACCAGCACGTTGACGCGGCGGTCATAGAGTTCGTCCACCAGTTCCACGAAGCGGCGGGCGGGATCGTCGCCGTCGACCCCGAGCAATGGAACGTCGGAGATCAGCAGGGTGTGGAAGAAACGCGACAGCTCGGCGTAGTCCGCCTTGGAACGGGGCCCTTCGCAGAGCGCGGAAAAGTCGAACCAGCACACGCCCTCGCCGGCGAGTCGTACCGGGATTTCGCGGCCCAGCACCTCCAGCGGCGCGTCGTCCACCGGTTCGTCGCCCACCAACCGGCGAAACGTCTCATCGAGGACGCGATCGGCTTCGGCATCGTGCGGCGTGAGGTAGGTCTGCGACGAGGTCAGCGTGAGCAGCCGGTAGTCGGTGCCGCCATCGATGTTGATCACCTCGCAACGCGACTCGATCAGCTCGATCGCGGGCAGGAATCGTTCGCGCTGCAGTCCGTCGCGGTACAGGTGCCGCGGCTCGGCATTCGACGTGAACACCAGCGCCACGCCGTTGTCGGTAAGGATCCTGAACAGGCGTGCCAGCACCATGGCGTCGGTGATGTCGGCGACGAACAGCTCGTCGAAGCACAGCACCGCGAGATCGCGGGAGAGATCGTTCGCCACCAGGGCGAGCGGGTCCTCGGTGTGCTTTCTTGCGTGCAGCTGGCGATGGATGGAGAGCATGAACCGGTGAAAATGAACCCGCCGTGCCCCGCCCGCCGGCACCGCACGAAAAAAGAGGTCCATCAGGAAGGTCTTGCCGCGCCCCACGCCGCCCCAGAGATAGAGGCCTCGCACCGGCTCGGCCTGCGTCCTGCCGAACCATTGCCGGACGCGATCGGCGAAACCGCCGGGACGACGCTCGCGCGCCCTCAGGTCGTCCAGCAGGCGTTGCAGTCGATCGATGCCGTACCGCTGGGCATCGTCCGGCGCGTAGCCGAGGCGGTCCAGTTCCGCCTCGTAGGCAGTGGGAAGGTCGGTACCCGCGCGACTCATGGCGACCTCGCCGGAACCGGCATCAGGGCAGCGAAATCGTCCAGGCCGATGAATCCCGGACGATCGGCGGCAGGCGCGGTGGAATCCGGCTTGCGCACCGCGAGCACCGTGCCGATGCCGAACTCGCGCGCCGCGGTCAGCACCGGCATGCTGTCGTCGACGAACAGGCTCCGGTCCGGCTGTACCGGGTGGCGCTCGACCAGGTTGCGCCAGAACGCGATGCTTTCCTTCGGCGCACCGAGTTCGAAGGA